>JAWCNN010000004.1:0-134837 GCA_038848525.1 Bathyarchaeia archaeon
AAAAGCCCGCTGTTAGTTTTCCTTCAACCATTAAGGATATTCCAAAACCTATTTTATCGCTTGACAATAATAGGAAAAGTGTTGATGCAACAGATAATGTTAGGCTAATTATGGTGAGGGTTGTTTGAAGTTTTCTCCGCATCAAATCGTTTATTGGAAAGAAGGTTTCACTCAACTAGACACACCAGCTTTCCATCTTCTAAAAGCATTTTCTGGTCTGCCAAAGGAAGTATACGCTCGTCATGAGTGGCAACAATTATGGTTTTTCCGTTCTTCAGTTTACGAAGTATTTCAACAATTTTTAGGCTTGTCTTTACGTCTAAATTTCCAGTTGGCTCATCAACGAGAAGCAGTGGCGGGTCATTAGCTAACGCACGGGCAAAGGCTACACGTTGCTGTTCGCCGCCGCTTAGCTGAAATGGGAAATGGTTTGCCCTATGTTTCAAACCAACAATCTCCAAAAGCGTTTCAACACGATTTTTTATGTGGTTTAATGGTTTTTGAGTCCATTCCATTGGAAACGCTATGTTTTCAGCAACCGTTAAGGTGGACATGAGATTGTAGGATTGAAATACAAAACCGATATTGTTGCATCGGAAACCAGCCAGAAAATCCTCATCTTTAAGGCTTAAATCCTCTCCGAAAACAATGATTTTTCCGCTTGTGGGCTTGTCAACACCGCCAATAATGTTTAGTAGCGTTGTTTTTCCAGAACCAGACGGACCGCCAACAACCACAAACTCACTTTTCCCCACTTCTAAATCTACGCCCTTTAAAACTTCAACTTTCACATCTCCAACCTCAAATGTTTTGCAAATATTTGAGGCGAAAACAACAGTTCCAGCTTTCATTTTTAAACTCCATCATTATAGTTTAAAGTTTCCCCTGTCCCTTTTAAGGATTCTAGCCTTTTCAGGAAGTCTTTTCCCATCCCAATCTTTCCAGCTTAACTCTTTAAAAATCCATTTTTTGCCCAAATGGGCGGCAAGCACAGCATGTTTACACTCTTTTTCCAATGGAATAAGTTCTTCGAGGAATCTGAAGAGTTTTTCGATTTGTTGTTTTGGAAAATAAGCGTAGTAACTGGCGTTTTTAACTTCGAAAGCGTAAACGTGTCCGTTTTTTCTTGCGATTACGTCTGGAAGCGGGTTTAGGCTTGGGTTGCTCACTGGAACACGCACGGCATTAAAACCATTTTTCGTTAACAGTTTTACAAGAACGGTTTCGCTGTAAAACCCTCTTTTACGCCATCTGCGAAGCTCGGCCTTATCAACTTCCCTAACCATACTTTTAAGTATGCGTATACTCCAAAGTTATAAGTTTCTCTTGGCGGTTTGATTTTTGCGTTTGTAGGCTTGAATCCAAATTTGGACGGCTGGCTGTTCAACTAAACATTCCCTTAAATAATCGTCTAGGGTTGCTGCGGGCACAACCTCTATTTTGTAGTCTCGTGGGTCTATGGAATGCTCATAATTCTTTTGTGGAATAACAACCTTTTTGAATCCCCAAGCTTCAGCAGCCTTAATCTTCTCGTAAACGCCGCCGACAGCCGTAATTTGAATGGAGTCACCGACGCCCAAGTTTATTTCGCCTGTAACCGCCACATCCTGCCTTATTGGTTTGCCTTCAATAAGCGAGCATAAAAGTATAGCCATTGTAACGCCTGCTGATGGTCCGTCCACGCCGTAAGACTGGGCGAAGTCTATATGCGTCAAATAGTCTTGGGCTATGTCTATGCCATATTTTTGCAGAATGACGCTTCGGACTTTGGCTATGCTGTCGGAAATGAACGTTTGACCTTTGGCTGCTCCAGTCACTTTGTAATAGCCCTTCAACGGATAGCTCCGTGAAAGCTCACTTCTTTTTGACATATGCGCTTTTACACATAAGACACTGCCAGTCATTTCCCCGCTGTATGGGTCTCTTACAACAGCCAAACCATATATTTGTCCAAGCTTGACGCCTTGCGGTTTTATCTCCAAAAGTTTGCCCCTTTCGCTGATTTCATGCTCCAATATTTGCCTCTGAATTGTTTTGCAATGATGTTCTATGGCTTCCCGCACATGCCTTCTCTCAACAACCTTACAGTCTTCATTCATGGCTAGGGTTGCAGCCGTCTTAATAATAGAAATTAAAGGTCTAAACTTTGTTGTTAACGCGTCTCTTTTATTGCTTCTACGCCTACCCTCCTCAACAATTTCTTCGCATGCCTCACGGTTGAACGGAATAAGATTGAACCGCTTAACTTCTTGTGCAATAAACTGCACATATTTACGTCTATTCTCCACAGTGTTTGGCATGTCATTATTCATCCGGACAACTTTGCCATAACCATAAATCCTATCCATCAAAGCTGGGTGCATCTGCCCTATACTATCAAAGTTTCCAGCACCAACAAGAAAGGTTATGGCTGGAACAGGCTCGGTTGAAACAGCCATCGCAGCAGTATCGCCGCCGTGCCACCTTCCCCTTAGGGTTATGGGCAACTGTCCATCCTCAAGCACCGTTAAAAGCGTCACAGCCTCGTCTGGGTCTAAATTCTTTATCTCATCAATGTATAATATTCCCAAAGAAGCCCTGTGAACGTCTCCAGCCGTAACTCGCTGGTGTTCCGGAGTGCCCAACCCTCCAGTTTGGTATGGGTCCCAAGCTATTGAACCGAAAAGCTGAGCGCTTCTGTGGCCGGTTGCATCCACAAACGGTGCGTGTCCACTGCTGTTGTCAACTATCAGTTTTGGAACTTCTGTTTGTTGGGCGCCTCCTATACCCCTAAGGTTTGTTAAACCGCCAAGTCTTGAAAACCACCAGATGAAAACTCCGAAGAAAATGAGGCTTCCGCCTGGAATGAAAGTTAAAGGCACAAGTCCAACAAATCTGTCTACGAGGTAATTCGTGAAGTTATGATTGTAATATTCTTGGAGTGGTTCCCCCAGAAACATGGGGTTTGCATTCCATGTTTGCCAAGCCTGATACATAAAGTAAAAGCCTAAGGCTATTAAAAACAGGCCTAACAACACTAGAAAAATTTGTAGGGCTTTTAGTCCAACTTTTGTAATGAACTTTCTCTTAAGCTCTTTAAGTTGCTCCTTCTGGATGATTTTCTTCCCTTCCCCAGCCTTGTGAATTGAAATTTTCGGTTGGCTCGGCAGTGTAGGATTTTTCCAACATAAAACGTCAAAAAGTTTTATGCCCTTTTCCCTGTAAATTTGAGTTAGCTTTTCAGCAAGCGCCCTACCAATTAACGATTTGCCTGTTCCAGGCTCTCCTAAAAGGAGGAGGTAAGGTCCTGGACTTATGAGGTTTTTCGCTGGTGTTTTCGGCTTGTTTGGGGCACTCCAATTTTCATACCACGCTACCTTTTCAAGCCATTTAAGCTTGTGGACCCACTCGTCAAGGCATAGAAAACACTCGTTTAAAGCTTGTTCTTGTCCTATAACCCAGTTTATAAGGTTGTCATCAACAGGAAAACCTTCAATGCTTTTAAATTTGCCCCAATCCCACTTTACCCTAACCCTTCTGCCATTAACGTTTCTCTCAAGTATTTCAACATTTTTCCCAAAAGGGTCAACCGACAAACTGGAGCCTTCCCCTTTTCCGTCCTCTGTCATAAGACATACCATTAATTATTATAGAGGTTATTTCAAAATCGGCAATATAACAAAAACCGCACAGCATAACAAGACCGAAAAAACCCGAATCTCCCATTTTTTCAATCAGTCAATTTCATTATTTTCTCCATCTATAAAAAGCAAAAATTCAAGCTGTTCCAACCCGAACACAACTAAATATCAAAACTGCATAAGAACAGGCGCCTAAACACAAAAATAATAAGCTCAAATTAAGCTCAAAACAGCGAAAAAACCTGTTTTTAGGCTTTTACATTCTTCCACAAAACCTAAAGTATGGACGAAACCAGCGCCTCATATAAATGCTGTCGAAAATCTCCATGCGAAATTTTCGCCTAGAACTTTCGATTTTGCTTCGTATCTGAAATGGGTCTTGTTGATGCTTTTGTATACGGCTTTCAAGGTTTTCACCAAGTTTTTAGACATTAAAATTTTGCTTCTGAAAAGGGGGCTTTTTCTGGCTTGTTTTAACTAAATGTTGAAAGTTACTTTGTTTAGTGTAGCTACATGACCAACTTTTTTGGTTTTTTTCAGATTGATTTTTTACTTGTTGGTTATATTGGTGATATAAGTATTACCAAGCAAATCTATATTTCACCAGCGTTAACCAGCTGGACCCTTAAAAGCCGTATACAAAAGCATCAACAAGAGAGAAATAACTGCTCACGCCGCAGTATAGTTTATGAAAGTCTTCCCACTTTACGGACGCCTAGGTGCTCTGATACTTGCCTGTTAAGTGGTTTTTCGAAGCATGTCGGTGTTGTCGGTATAGTAATCAAGTTTTTAGGGAAATTGGCATCGGAACCGAAGTTTTAAAGAGTTTAATAGAGCGAACTGGCGTGATTCCCAAAAAGTTTTTCAAAGACGGTGTTTACATAGATGGAATTATAATGACTAAAACCCTGGAGTAATCACAATGTCAAACTGGAAAGTTTACAACACAAGCCACACTTTTTCAACGAGAGGAGAAATAGACTTCATAGACTTAACAGATAAAGTTCAAGAGGCTGTTTCCCAGTCGGGCATAAAGAATGGCATAGTGCACGTGTTTGCTCCGCATGCAACTGGCATATTGATACTGACGGAAAGCGAGTACAACCTACTAGAAGATATAAAGATGTTCCTTGAGAGGATAATTCCAAGCCGTGGCGGTTATAGGCACCCTTCTAATGCGCATTCGCATATACGGTCTGTGCTTTTGCCTCCAGACAAAACTTTGCCAGTGATAGATGGTAGGGTGGAGTTTGGAACATGGCAGTCGCTGGTGTTTGTTGAAACAGACGTTCACTCAAGAAGAAGAACAGTCATAATCCAAGTTTTAGGCGAAATATGACGCCAATCGCTTAAGGTACAGTTCGCCTATAGAAGGTAATTCTCCCTAAAGTACTTGTTAATAGAGGTACGCCAACTTTCGTTTAGTTTTAAAGGATGAGAACATGTTAAATTTAATATTTCAAGTTTACAAAACTAAAGCTTAAATTTTATTTTTACATTTTAAATGTAAAATTTTATAATTCGCATTTTTTCGCAATAAAAGAGAAAAGAAAATTTCAAGCTTTAAGAAGCAATTTTCCAATTCTCATAGAATCACTAATCACCACATATAGTTCTCAACAATTTGCTTGTAATTTTAAATGGCTAAAACGTCCTAGGAACATATGTATTTATAAGTTTCGTTTACTTTCGATTTGCAGTAGGCTCATAAACTCTAACCTTTTCATAAAAGCTTGAAAAAATGAGAGGTCATGACGTTAAATTCTGAGCATGGCGGTTATAGTTGTCATTGACCCCTCTATTCCAGGAATGTTCTTGTGAATGTAGGAGATTACGCGTTCGAGGTCTTGTCTATCTTTTGCTTTGACTGCACATATCAAATCGTATGGTCCAAACACTGTGTCAGCCGATAAAACCTCGGGGACTTTTAGAAGGGCTGCTTGCACTTTTGCTAAATCGCGGGGTTTGGTGTTTAGGAATATGAAGGCGAAAGGCTCTTCCACATATGCTGGTCCTTCATTTATGACTATGAAAGTCATTGAGCGGCTTATTAGGGCTTCTTTGCCGCCTATGTTCACTATGGGGTTAAACCACTTTTCTATGAACTCGTCTAGGCTTTTTAAGTCGCCAAATTGGATGAGGATGTCAAATGGACCGAATAGGAGGAATATATCTCCTTTTGGAATGTGCAGTTTTAGAAGTTGCTCCAAGACTTTGTTGTAAGCGCCAACCTTACAAGTTAGGCACATATACGCCTTCATTTTAAATCACAAAATATATGCTACGACCAAACACATAAAACTAGTGGTTCGCAAAACACCGCAGTTAACTTTTATAAACATTAATATGGATTAGGTTATCCATTCACATGCGGAGGTTAACTGGGATGCTTAGAGCTGAATACAAAGTTGAAGGGGGCAAATTAATCAAGGTTCAACTCTGCATAGACAACGGAAAAATAAAGGGAATAAAGATTATGGGCGACTTCTTCATGCATCCAGAAGAGGCAATTGAAAACCTTGAAAAATCGTTGATCGGATGCGCCTTTGACGAGTTAAAAATAACGGAAAACATAAAAACCTTCATTAGAACAAACAGTGTCACGTTGCTTGGCGTTTCCCCAGAAGATTTTACAAAGTGCATTTTAAAGGCTGGTGTGGGCAGTGGCTGAAAAATGGCGTCTGCTGGACACGGGGCTTAACAATGCGTTTTATAATATGGCTTTAGACGAAGCCATCGCCATAGCCAAAGCCAAAAACCTTGTGCCAAACACACTGCGCTTTTTCAGGTGGGAACCATCCGCTGTTTCAATTGGCTATTTCCAAAGCATGGAGGAAGAAGTTGACGTGAAAGCATGCGATGAAATGGGCATTGACCATGTTAGGCGCAGAACCGGCGGCGGAGCAGTATACCATGACCGTGACGGCGAATTAACATATAGCCTCATAATAAACGAGAATCACAGGTTGATTTCACAAGACTTCCAAAAAACTTATGAAACGCTATGTTCAGGCTTGGTTTTGGGTTTAAGGTGTTTAGGCGTTCCAGCGGAGTTCAAACTAATAAACGACATAATCGTCAACGGCAAAAAATTGTCTGGAAACGCCCAGACAAGAGCCAGCGGAGTTGTGCATCAACATGGCACAATACTACGCTATGTTAATCCGTCGCTTATGTTTACGGTTTTAAAAGTTCCAAACGAAAAAATCCGAGACAAAATGATAAAATCAGTTGAAGAAAGGGTGACATCCATCAAAAACTACTTGAAAAGGGAAGTCAGCTTCGAAGAACTGAAAAAAACCTTGATAAAAGGTTTCGAAGAAGCCTTTGACATAGAACTTATACCCGAAGAAATAACTGATTTTGAAAAGCAAACAGCCATAAAACTGCAAAAAGAGAAATACTCAACCAAAGAATGGAACTTCAAAAGATAGAAAAGCCGCCAACAGCAATAATTGACATTTAAAAACAGAAATAAACAAGTCCACACCTAAAATAGTTGGGCTAAAGCCAAACGGCCGAGGTGAGGTAGCCTGGAAGCCTACGGGCCTGTGGAGCCCGGCGCCCGGGTTCAAATCCCGGCCTCGGCCCCTTATTGCTGTATTTTGCCATAAAGCAAGGTGGATTTCCCTTTTTAATTGTCGTTGTCTTTTTGAAATTTGCGCCGACGACATTTGGAGGCTGGCTTCTAAAACTTATTAGTTGGAGGTGGACAAAACATGACGGTGAGGAGATTGGATGTTAGGTGATAAGAGGAGCGGAAAAATTGTTTTGGTTGCGCATTGTGTTTTGAATCAGAATGCTCGTGTTATGGGTTTGGCTGTGAAGCCAGGCGCAATAGCTGAGGTTGTGGATTTTTTGGTGCGGTGTGGTGTTGGCATAGTTCAGATGCCTTGTCCAGAATTTGCTTTTGCTGGTTTGTTGAGACAGCCTAAAACGAGGGAGCAATATAACAATGTTGCTTTTAGGGAGCATTGCAGAAGTATTGCGGTTGAGATTGCAAATCAAATTCGAGAATATGTGAAAGGCGGGGTAAAGTTGATGTTGGTTGTTGGTGTTGATGAGAGTCCAAGCTGCGGTGTGAAGGAGCCTTCAGGCATTTTCATGGAGGAGCTGCGTTTTGCATTGGATAGGATTGGGGTTTCGGTGCCTTTTTGTGGAATCCACCTAGAAAATTTAGGCGAAAACGTTGCTGAAGTGGGAAAACACATCAAATAGGTGGTTTAACACGTTTTTTATCCGTTGCGCTTCCACGCATCCACTTCTCAAACTCGCTTGACGGTGGAACCTCACTGTAAAGCTTCCGCCTTTCAGCCTCCAAAAAAGCGTTTTCAAACCCCAAAAACTCAGCAGCAGTCAAAACTCTACAGCCAGCTTTATCTGCTTCTTCAAATATGTTTTTTGCTTTTTCACGCCAGCTTTCATCCCTTAAAATGTGATGCTCCAAAATAATTGTAGGCGATGCTTCCACAACACGCTCTAAACCCCTCAATCCATCGTGGATTTGTTCCTCATTAACTTTAAACCCAGCCAAATAAAGCGGTGGTCCACCAACCATTACCAACTGGGACTTCTCAGAAGCGATTATGTCCAACGTCCGCTTTGACATTGGTCCTTGAACGTCTGGAGCAAACATAAACCTTTCGCCATCATACTCAATTGTCGCCATCAAAACCCAACCTAAAGCTGAATCTTCTGGTCCATGCGGAACAGGCTCCGAAAACCTAACTTTCGTAGCTTTATCAAAAACGAAGGTTTTTCCATCCGCAACCTCAAGCTTTACAGCGTATTTACCGCTTGTTTTCTGGAAAATCCATCCTCTGCGCCTCTGACTAAAATTAATTTTCTCTTTTGGATTTTTCATCAGAACAGTTTTACCCATATAAACTTGTTTGGCTGTTTCATCTTTGGCTGTCCAATTGCAAAGCCAATCCTCATAAGAAGGCGTGTGATGGTCAAAATGATAATGGCTTAAAGTTACAATTTCCGCTTTTTCCGCAGCCTCTGTAATTCGCCTACGCGCTTCGGCTATAGCCTTAAACTCCAATGGATGTGGAGGCAAACCATAACGGTTTGGACAAAGCGAAACCCCAGCATCCAAAAGAATACGGATGTCTGGAGTTTCAACAAAAGTACACATGGAACGAACGCCGAGGCTTTCAGCCGCCAAAGGCGTAACACGAATATGCTTTAGCATGACCGTTCAACACATAATTAGTGGCTATAAACTTTTATTTTAGGCTGTGTTAAACTTTTTGGCGGGCAATGACGACTCTGGCCCCGCTGAACCCAAAATGATTGGGATCTTGAGTGCGAAAGAGCCTGCCACTGCCCCTAACTATTCTGGTGGTTTTTCCCAGATTTCCAGCATCGTCTTTTTGAGTTCCTTTCTTTTTCTATGCAGAAAACGGTATACGGTACTGTGTTGGCTTCCGTTAATTAGCATTTGGATGGCTTCCCTTGCCACTTGAACCTGCTCCGCACTTCCGATTAGGCTGACAGTATGCCCATAAACACACACATTAGTATCTGTCAACTCCTCAATAATTCTGCGGGTTTTCCCATTCATCCCAATTATCCGCCCCTTAATACGCCTCAAGTCTGATTCTGACCTTCCAAGCATGGCTCTTAAGTCTATAACGTCCAAAACAGCATTTTCATCACGGATTAAGCGAAAGGCATGTTCTGGAGAAAAACCTCTTCCAATGGCTGTTATGACATCTTTTGCCCTAAAAAGCAACGACGGATCATCGGCTTTTTCCGTCAGTGCAACCGTGACGCCACCTGTTTCGCTTTCTATTTGAAGCTCAACTGAAAGCTTCTCTTCAATGTATTTTTTGGTTTTCCCTTCAGGACCTATTAGGACGCCTACTCGCTCTTTTGGTATTCTAACGAAGACGCTTGGTTTCATAAGTAATACGCTTAGTTTTTGGGCTTATTTACGTTTGCGGAAGAATGCCAGTCCATCTTTTTGGCATACATATTCGAAACCGGCTTCCAGCAGTTGTGTTATTTCTTCAGGTGTTTTGGCAATTTTTACGTGATATTCTTCTGGTGGCATGTTGAGGAAAAGGGCTTTTTCTATGTGGACGTAAATCATGGTGCTTTGGATTGATTTGTGTCCAAGAAGTTCTTTTACATGCATGATGTCTTTGGTTTTATGATATTCCATGGTGGCTTTCCAATGGCGGAATGTGTGAAAGTTTATTTGCAGTAATCTTGGGTTTCCAAGTTTTCGGGCTATTCTTTTGATATTAGTCTTCTTTTACAAATTACACTTTCCCAAATTTCCAAAAACAAAAACAAACATAAAAAAGGGGAATTCTGCGGGAGACATCACCAACTTAAGCATATTCTAACGAACGTGCTGGGTTTCGCCATTTCCCGTAACCATCCTATAACATTCTTCAATTGGAAAAACATTAACGCCTAACCGTTTAAAAAATGTGTTTAAATTTTTTAGGTCTCTTTGTAGGAGGAAATTAACCATTGGATGTGAAAGTGGAACAGCTTGCGAAACATCAAAAAGTACTGGTTTATTATGCCAAATCATTATGTTATATTCACTTAAATCGCCGTGGACAAGCCCAGCTTTACAATAAAGCCTCTTCAGATAACCTAAAAGTGTTTTGTAGGTTTTTTCTGGATTTTTGGGCGGTTGCTCCTTAATTGAGGGGGCGCTCACGCCATTTTTCCCTATAAACTCCATAATTAACACGTTGTTTTTCACGGCAATGGGTTTTGGCACCCGCACTTTGGCGGCTACTGCCAACTCCAAATTTTTATATTCTTTTTGAGCCCATGCAAAAATCAATGAGCGAGTGTCACGTTTTACGCCTTTAAATCTTGGGTCGCCTTCGATGTATTTGAGCATGCCCTTGCGAAACTCCGCAGAAACCGTCAAGTAAATTTTTATGGCTAACTCGTTTCCCTGCTTGTTCTTTCCCCAGTAAACCCTTGCTTCTTTTCCAGCTTTGACGACACCGTGAATCTCATCTATTACACCCTTATTTAGAAAGTCGTAGATTACCATTAGAGTTGAACGGTCAAAAACTTCTTCTAAAGCTTCGTATTCTTCGCTTCTTTTCTCTTTCATCAACTGTTCAACTTCATATTCCCTTTCCTTTTCGTGAAGCTTTTTCTCGACAACCCGCCGATACGCCAATCGCCTTCCACCATTCAAACTAAAATTAAATTGTTAAATAGCCTTTTTTGCGGAGCAAATCCGCTTGAGCTTTTGTGTAACGCCAAATCAAATCGCCACGCTTGTCAGATTGGAAATCCCAAGGAGAAACCAAAACAGCATCGCCTTCTCGTATCCAAACTCGACGCTTCATTTTTCCTCTAATACGGCACATCCGCTCATTTCCATCTTGACATTTAACTAGAACACGGTCAAAACCCAAAAGTTTAACGGCTACACCTAAAACGTCGTTCGCTGTTGGATACACCATTTCGCTTAGTTCTTCCTCGCTTAATACTTTTTTCTTACCCAAGCAAGCACCTTAAACATGTATTGCCTAAAAGAAGTATTATAACCTTCCTTAAAAGCATACTTACTTTCCACTTCATCTTCAAAATAAATGTTGATTGTTTTGGGATTTCTTCATACTCAAGTTTTAAAAGGAGAAAACATGCTCAAGCTGGAACTTTAACTTCCTTTTTCAGTTCTTCTGCAACCTTTTTGTCAGCATCTTGCTTCGCTATCTTAAAGCTTAAATCGTCAATCGCTTTGGCAACGGGATTTTCCATGTTAAACTGGTACATTATAGCTTTCCCAACATGTCTAGTCCGTTTTATAACGCCCAACTCCTCAAGTCTAGGCAATAAACGTAAAACGGTGCGGAAGTTGACGCCCGCGCTTTTAGCTATGTCAGACTTAGAATAATCCCAATGCTTATAAATTACCAGAAAATCCAAAATGGCAGCCATCGCTGACCCTTTAAACATTCTCTCAAGAGGGCCTTCCTCTAAAACCTTTTTCATGAAAGTTCCCTCTAAGATAGAATTTCGTGAAAGTTATTAAACTTTTCTTATGTCACAACAATATGACATATAAAATAATTCCATGTCTAATGCTAGATCCGTTGTTATATAAGTATCCAGTTAATTTTAAATCCAAAACGTAATACTTTCGTTCACCATGGAAGATAAAATAGCAAAAACTATTTTGGCGAGGCTTTACGCTAACAGAATAATAGGTGCCAAACACACGGCTTTTGAAAATTTGCAGAAAGGTTTTCCTAAACATTTAAGAGGAGAAGCTCAAAAAGTGGCAAAGGAGCTGATAAAGAAGGGATTTGTGACGCTTAAGCCTACAAGTTATGGTCTGCAAGTCAGCTTAAACCTATATAAAATGGCTGAAATAGAGGAAAATAATAAAAGACCCGTGATACTTGCTCATTTAACCTTAAAGTTTTACTATTTGGGCATGCGGCACGCCTTCTATGTTTAGTATTGCTTCTGGGTGAACGTAGCCTTTTTCCATGGCTTTATTAACAATGTTTTTGCCTATCATGTTCACTATTGTTGAGTTTTCTATCATGGCTATGGCTTCTTCAACGCTTACTAGCGCTCCCTTGTAAAATTCTTCTTTTACGTGGAAGGTTATTTTGCCTTCACGTAGAGTTTTGCCGAGGATTTCAGCGTCGCATATGGCTAACAACGTGTTGTTGCCGATTTTTCTGATGTTGATGTAAACTTCCAATTTTAGCCTCTCATTATAGTGGTTGTATGGAGGATTTTGCTCCGCAAGCCTCGCACACTAGGAAGGATAAGCGTTTTTCCCTTACAATGTTTGTGTCTGGGCGTTTACAAACTGGACAAACCACAAAGCTTTCCATGTACCGTTGAATAAGTCTTTCAAATGTTTCCTGCGAAAATTTTCCCTTAAAAATTGCCCTTGACTCTTGCAGGGTAGCGGCTGTGGCTGTTTCACGTGTTAAAAATTTCAGTAAATGTTGGGGGTCACGCCCCAAAGCGTCGGCTATTTCCTTAAAATTGTAAATCATTGTGCGCATTCCAATAACTGAAAGGTTTATTTTTGGCAGTTGTAGGCGTTCCCGTTTTAAGGAAACCTGCGGTATTTGGGCGTAAGCCCTTTTCAACAATTCTTCGTAGTTGTGCGTCATTACCATTGCCCCAAAAATAAATGGAAAATTAATCCTATTAAATCTTGTTTCATAATTTAATTAAATTTTGGTTTGTTGGCTGTAATAGTGTGAAGTTTGAAATATTGGTTAAATTATGTGCGAAAATAGAGTGAAATTGGGAGAGAGGAGAATGGCTAAAACGAAGTATCTCTACGTGATGATTTCAGTTTGCATAGCATTAATTCTACAACTAGTTTCTGCAGCGTTTGCGTGCACCTCGACAACGGCTAAATTGGATGTTGAAGTGGATGTTGGCTCGATACATTTTAGAGGGGAAACCGCTGAATTCTACGTGTTGGTATCTTATTTGGGCAAATCTGTGGATGCAGAAATCAACGCCATGTTGTATTATAACGGAACTTTATTCGCAGATCTCAGCGCTTCCGTGCAACATGTTGCTTCAGGATTATATTTGATATACTATGCAATACCCATGGAAGCGTATGAAGGCACATATGCATTGGTAGTGAATGCAAGCAAATGTGCGCTTAATGGTGTAGCCCTCAAAAGTTTCTTATTAAGTCAGACGTTGACGAAATGGAACGCTTGGATGGTTGGCATAGATGGGAAACTGGCGACAATAGAAACAGACATTGGAACAATCAAGATATCTCTGGAAGACATTAATGCAAGTTTGGTTGAAATAGATGGAAGAACAGCAATCATCCAAACCGGCTTGGGAATAATCCAAACCGATGTGAACAACATTGGACTGAGGTTAACCAACATCGAAGGAAACTTGACAATCCTATGCTCAGCTTTCGGCGTCCTTAATGGAACAATAATTTCAATTCAGAAAGACATGGCAACAATCAAAACGGACATCGGCATCATAAAGGCAGACATAAGCGACATAAACGCAACTTTGCAAGGTATCAACGCCACGTTAATAACAATTCAAACAAGCATAGGCAAAATGCAAGTCAATCTAAATCAGATTAACGCCACATTAACAGCGTTGAACGGAACAGTTGCAATCATAAAAACTGATATTGGTATTATAAAAGCAAGCATTAGAGATATTGGGCTAAATGTTACAAGCATTGAAGGTGACATAGCCCAAATCAACACGACGTTAGGCGGTATTCAGGGAACGTTAATTTCCATTCAAGGCGATATTGCCGAAATCAAAACAGACTTGGGCAATATCACAGTGTCTTTGCCTCCAACACGAACCGCCGCATTGTTTGGCATACCAATTGCAGCGACACTCGCAGGCATTGCAGCTTCAGCCTCAATTATATCAGCAGTTGTGCTTCTGAAAAAACGCAAATAACCACCTTTTTTATAAAGCCAATACCTATAAAACATTGGGCGTAGAGGAAACAGTATGGGTTATATTTATCTTTACACTGGAACAGGCGCGGGAAAAACTGCTAACGCTTTGGGTTTGGCTCTTCGTTCTGTTGGGCATAAACGTAAAGTGGTTATAATCCAGTTTTTGAAGTGGTGGAAAAACACTGGCGAATACAAAATTAGGCGAGTGCTTGCGCCTTATTATGAGATTTACCAGTTTGGACGTAAGGGATGGCATGGACTAAGCAATTTGGGCGAAGAAGACAAAAAACTAGCGCATAAAGCCCTAAAATTCGCTGAAAAAATTGTTAGGGAGAAAAAGCCGCATTTGCTTGTTTTGGACGAGGTTAATTTGGCTTTGCACTGCAAACTTTTAGATGTAAAAGAAGTTTTGGATTTTCTAAACAAAATTCCGAAAAGAACAGATGTGGTTTTGACTGGAAGGTACGCTCCAAAAGAGCTTATTGACCGAGCGGAATTCGTAAACGAAATAATAGACGTTAAGCATATAGAAGAAACCGTCACAACAAAAGGAATACAATACTAATGGTTTATATGACGCTTTTGCCTATTTTTCACTGAAAAACGGATGTGTAAAGGATTGACGGAATTAGAGGATAAAGTGCGTGAGGCTGTCGGCAAAGTGGTTGACCCAGAAACGGGCTTAAGCTTCGCTGAAATGCAAATGATTAAGTCCGTTAAAGAGGAGACATCAGGCGTTGTTAAAATTGAGTTTATTCCTTCAAGCCCCATTTGTCCAATAGCGTTTAAGCTTGCAAGGGACGTTAAAGACGCCGTCTTAAAAGTTGCTGGTGTTAAGAAAGCATTGGTTTATTGTCGTGGACATGTGATGGAACAGCAAATTAACGAAATGGTGAATAAAGAATAGCGATTGCTTCGAAAACTCTGTGTTTCAGCTTGGCATCACGGCGCAAAAAAGTTATATTGTTACTGTTGGAAGGTTAGGTTATTGCGAGGAGAAAACGCTGAATGGTTAAGTATGCTTTTGTTACTGGCGGAGTGTTAAGCTCTGTTGGTAAAGGAATTGTAACATCCTCTATTGGAAAGATGCTTCAAGCTAGAGGGTTAAAGGTTACCGCCATAAAAATTGACCCTTACGTGAATGTTGACGCTGGAACAATGAACCCCTACATGCACGGCGAAGTTTACGTGACGGACGACGGCGGCGAAACAGACCTCGACCTAGGCTGGTACGAGCGCTTTTTGGATTTAAACCTGCAAAAAGAAAACAATATCACCACTGGTCTAGTTTATAGGGCGGTTATTGAAAAGGAACGCAGAGGCGATTTTCTCGGCAGATGCGTACAAATAGTGCCTCACGTCACAAACGAAATTAAAAGCCGAATACGCCACATTGCAAAAAGCTCCAACGTTGACGTAGCCCTAACGGAAGTTGGCGGAACAGTCGGCGACATTGAAGGCTTACCCTTTTTAGAGGCTATCCGCCAAATGCGCCTAGAAGAAGGCTTCGAAAACACTTTGTACGTGCATGTCGCCCTAGTACCAATTTTAGACGTTACAAAGGAGATGAAAACCAAACCGTTACAGCACAGCGTTAACGAGCTTAGGCGCATAGGCATCCAACCAGACATAATAGTTGCAAGGTGCCCAGAAATTATAGACTCAGAAGCCCTAAGAAAAATAGCCCTTTTCGGAACAATCCCAGAAAACGCTGTTTTCTGCTCCTACAACGTTGAAACAATCTATCAAGTTCCGCTTATACTGGATGAGCAGGGAATGGGCGACTTCATATGCCGAAGACTCGGCTTTCCAGATAGAAAACCAGAATTTAAAGAATGGAAAAGTTTTGTTGACGCCGTACTTAACCCACAATACGAAGTGAAAATCGCTTTAGTCGGCAAATATGCGGGTTTAGCCGACAGCTATGTAAGCATGAACGAAGCTTTAAGGCATGGTGGAGCCGCCTGCAAAACCAAAGTTAAAATAGCGTATATAGAAGCTGAAGAATTCGAGGAAAACCCGCAAAAAATTGAAATCCTCAAAGGTTTTGACGGAGTTTTTGTGCCTTACGGCTTCGGTTCAAGAGGCACAGAAGGAAAAATTAGGGCTATACAATTCGCCAGAGAAAACAACATCCCCTTTTTAGGCATATGCTACGGCTTCCAACTCGCCGTAATCGAGTTTGCACGGAACGTCTGCGGCTTAAAAGAGGCAAACAGCACAGAAATAAACCCGAACACGCCCTATCCAGTAATAGACCTAATGCCAGAACAAAGAGGAATAGAAATTAAAGGGGCAACAATGCGCCTAGGCGCCCACAAAATAATAATAAAGCCAAACACAACGGCTTATACACTTTATAAAAGCGAGGAAATTTACGAGCGCCACCGCCACAGATTCGAAGTTAACTTGGACTATTTGGAAAAACTCGAAAAAAATGGGCTGGTGTTTTCGGGAAAAAGCGCAGACAGCCAAAGAATGGAAATTTTAGAATTGCCAAACCACTATTTCTTTTTCGCCTCGCAGTTCCACGGCGAATTTAAAAGCCGCCCAGGAAAACCAGACCCAGAATACTACGGCTTCGTTAAGGCGTGTTTGGATAAAAAGTTGGGCAAAGCCAAACCAGAATTTTAATAAAACACAAAAGTTCCGTTCTTATTTATCTCTTTCAGGTTCTGTTACTTCTCCGGTTGGCGATGTCTTTTAGGAGGTACCAAGTTTATTTCCTCATCAATAAAATCTTTAAGTTCTTCCTGTGTTATCTCGATAGGTTTTTTCCTTCTTAGAAAGAAGGGAAGCACTGAAGGGTTTCGTTTGCGTTCATCATACGAATGTATTTCATTAAATAAATATTCAAATTCGCAATATAGAGTGGGATCATTATCATTTCTCACCCAATAAACGTAATTCTTAAATGCTGTCCAATAACGCTGAATCCAATAGCAGTATGCCGACCATATTAATTCTTTTGGGATTGCTTTCTTTCTAAGCAAAAGACCCAAGTCCTCGAAAAAATCGAATACGTCTCTACATTCATCCATCTTTTCAAAATCATTGGGGTTGTTCTTGAGAATTTCCATTATTTTGCGTCTTTTTTTCAACATATTCTCTGAGCAGAAGTTTGTTTCCAGTTTCAAAAGAAAATCGGCACTTGCTATTATATCTGCTCTTTTAATTTGCCGATAAGTGAGGGCTAACGCAGCTATAGCCCCGATTGACCCAATTGCTATCCAAAAAACATCAGAAGTTATAACACTAATGAAGTCCAACATTAATCACACCCTGATGATATAGAAGTGAACTTTTATGCTTTTAGATTTTTAAGCTTCAGTATTTGCGGTGGTGTGGTCTCGTAAGCTCTTCCAAAATTGAAAGCATAGTTGGCACTTTAGTTACAATGTCCGTGAAGGTTATTATGCCCACAAGCCTTTCATTATTCATCACTGGAAGTTTCTTAACTCGTTTTTTCGCCATGAGTTTAGCCGCCTCCTCCACTGTGGCTGTTTCATTTATGGTTGTGACTGGGCTGGTCATGATTTGTCTTGCTGTTAGGGTTTCTGGTGCAAGGCATGGTTCAACCAGTCGCCGTAGGATGTCGCGTTCGGTTATTATGCCAACTGGTCTTTCGCCTTGCACGACTATCATTGAGCCTATGTCGAACTTGTTCATTGTGGCAACCACTTCCTTAACTGTTGTGTCTGGACGGACAACCCGCACCTCTTTTGACATGACGTCTCTAACAAGGATTAAACCCGCCATTCGCTTTTGCCTCCGAAATTGTTTCAAACGTTCTCTGTGGTGTTCTTTATCTTTTTGGTTTTTAAAGATTTAAGCTTCACATTTCACGGTTCTGGTAACTCTTCGGGAGATAAATCACTGATTCATATTTCAGATTAATAAAAATTAAAAGTGGAAGCCAAAGATTTGGTATGTAGAGGGACATTGTTGGAGAAAGACATGCTTCAAAATGTGAAGCGAGAAATAGCTCAGATACGTCAGAAACAAAAAATATCACTTATTGGGACTCTTGCGGGATTCATAGGAATCTTTCTAGCTTTCACATTGGGTATTCTATTTTCAAACCCCACAATTTTGATGTTTGCCTATGTTGGACTTTTTATATTCCTTGCGAGCGGATGCATTTGGATTTACTTTTCAGACCGAAAAAATAAGACAATAAAAGAGTTTAAGACTTACCTCGCAATGAAAGAGCTAAAGGCACGTTCAAGTGAACAAGAAGATTGGGAATTAATACAAGAATTGCTTTCTAGTTAGAAATTCACAATCCACTCATCCAGCGCAAAATCTATGTCATGTTTGATGTTTTTAATAGAGCGAATCAGCTTTAAGTCATTTTGTCTTTGCTCTTCCAACGCAAGTCTTTCTTATTCACATAATCCCACTTCAATAACTATAGAGGGAACGGCTTTAAGGAAAAGTAAGCCGATTTTTGCCCAAAGTTCAGAGTCATCATTATTCATGGTTTAACCACAAATCATTGTCTATACATCTCCTTTATAAGGTTTGATTATCTCCCGAAAGCTACATGACAAAACATTTAACGCCAATTTCCCCAAGAGTTACTAGAACCCATTTCACATATAAAAGGATTGTTAGGAAGGCTGTTGATGAGTGAGGATTACCGCATCCGTTTAGAGAACGCTAAAAGTTACGGTGAAATCTGGGAAATCGTTAAGGACAGCGCTGCATTTGTTTTGCAGAGACGGAGAAGCGGAATGATGCTTTTTCTGGATGATTTGCCTCTTCAACTTGGCGCTTACCACCCACTTGGAACAAACAACATCGTTCTAAACAGACGCCTAATCCAAATAGTGGAAGCCACCATTAAAGCCAAAAATGTCATTAATGCGTTAATCTACAATTTGCTTTTACATGAGTATTTGCATTCTCTAGGCGAGTTTTCAGAGTTTAACGTTAGACTGTTGGTTTATGAAATTGCAAAGAAATGTTTCGGCGAAAATCATATCGTCACTCTAATTGCAAAGAGAAGCCCATGGGCTTTGCTGAGGGGAATCCCATTAAGAGGCGTTGACGCTCCAAAACAGGTCATAGAAATCGTTAAAGATTTTGAAAAAGCAGACAAATACATAGTTTAACGCAATTACAGCCCAATCTGCGAGGCTATTTCCTTCAATCCATTCAACGCAATCTCAAAAAACTTTTCCCTCGGAATTCCCATTTCTTCGCAGACAAGTATCCTTTCTCTTTCTGCTCCTCTTGCAAAGTCTTTATCCTTAAACTTTTTGGCTACAGTTTCAACCTTAACATCAGCCAATTTCTTTGAAGGCATAACTAGGGCGCATGCCACGAGCAAACCTGAAATGGCATCAGAGGCGATTAAAGCCTTTTCCATGCATGTTTCTGACGTAATGCCCAAATATTGGAAGTTATGGGTTTTTATGGCTTTTATAAGCTCTTCTGGCACAAGCCCCTTTAAGATTTCTTCAGCCAACAAGCCGTGTTTTTCCGGAGTTGCCTCGGTCCTTTCATAATCAATGTCGTGTAACAAGCCTGTTAAACCCCACTTTTCCTCGTCTTCCCCGAAATGTTTTGCCACGCTTCGCATTATGGCTTCAACTGCAAGCATGTGATAGAGAATATTCCTTTTCGACACATTCCTCTTAACTAGGCTAAGCGCTTCATCCCTTGTTAACACAAGCCCCACCATTAAACCATTTTAGATTTAAAATGTTCCTTTTACGTTTTCTCTATAAGAGGCTTTTAGGCTGAAAATGGGTAAAATATAAATGTGCTTCGAACGTTTTGCTCATGTTTAGTGTAGGGCTGTTAATGGTTTCAATGAAACTTAAATTCTCATGGAAAACCATCTTTTTGCTAGCGCTGGGTATTGCGGCTTTCTTAATATACCTCTACATTTTCAATGTGGATATACCAACAATAATTGCAAAAATCCAACGCATCGACCTTTCCATTTACCTTTTGGCGGCGATTTTCGTTGTTTTAGACGCTTTTTTCTTTGCCCTTTCATGGCGTTTCCTGCTCAATTTTCTTTCCATAAAACTTTCTGTTATGAAATCCTTTCTTTACGTTTGGTACGGAATGTTTGTAGACATAGCCATCCCAGCAGAATCCATAAGCGCAGACATTTCAAAGGTTTATTTGGTTGAACGGGAACAAGCGGGAACAAGCGGGAAAGTTTTCGCTTCTTTAATTGCTCAAAGACTAATGGGAATGGGAATAAACGTTGCAAGCCTACTCATCGGCATAAGCCTTCTATTAATGGAAACACCAGTCAGCGGACTCGTCCTAAACCTAACATTATTTTTAGTTATTGTGGTGACATTTCTCCTTGTATTGCTGATCCTTCTATGTCTAAAGGAAAAATGGACCATGAAAATTATTGATGCTATAATAAAGTTTTTAGGCTATGTCAGTCGTGGACGCTGGAAACTTACAAAAATTAGAGGAGAAATTGGCAATGCAGCGAAAATGTTTCACGGTTCAATGAAGGAGTTTGGTCATGCTCCAAAAACGGTTTTAACATCATTGTTTTTTAATGTTTTAGGGTGGCTTCTAAACATAGGAATTGCCTACCTTGTGTTTTTGTCTATGGGATTCACGGTTTCATGGAGCATAATAATACTGGCGCATGCAATAATTTCGGCTATTCGTGGCGTTCCGTTGGGCGTTCCATTTGAAACGGGGCTTCCAGAAATAACCATGACAACAATTTATGTCGTGTCAGGCATCCGCTCAGACATAAGCGCCACAGCAACAATCCTCACGAGGATTTTAACTGTTTGGCTTAGATTTTTCATAGGATTTGCAGTGCAACAAGCACTTGAAATTAAAACAATAGCCAAAAACAATAAAGCTGATAAACTCTAAAAGATATTTTAAATGTCGCTGGTAATTGAAGACGCCTCAATACAACAGTTGGATAGGCTTTATGAAATTGAAATGGAGTGCTTCAAAGAGGAGGCGTTCAAAAAACAGCAAATCGCCAGCTTACTAACAAATTACAATTCCATAAGCCTAGTTGCAAAGATGAACGGCGAAATAGTTGGCTTCATTATAGGCGTAATATATTTTGAAAGAAACTCCTTGGTTGGGCACATCCTCACAATAGACGTTTCACCCAAACACCGCAGAAAAGGAGTTGCACAAAGCCTTCTACAAGAAATCGAAAAAATCTTCATGGAGAAAGGCGTTAAATCATGCCATTTAGAAGTGCGAGAAGACAACATCGCCGCTTTAAGGCTTTATCAAAAACTCGGCTACAAAAAGGTTGCAAAGATTAAAGGTTATTATGGAAACGCCCATGGAATATACCTTAAAAAAGATTTAACCTAACCTTAATTTTTATAAAAATAAAAAGGGAAAATGAATAGAGTTCATTGCTTCTCTTTTCTATGTCTAATACGCTTGACGCAGATGGCTATTGCGACCATTGCAACCAAGATTGTTGAGGTTGAGGCAAAGTAGGGATTCAACAAAGCGAGTTTATCAATAGAAACCGAGATGCCGCCAACACCAAAATAACCGATGCTTAAGATTTGCCAATCGTCATTTGCTTCGCTGTCTTCAGCAAATAGCATGTATTCACCCTTTGGAACGCTGGGAATATTTACGGTTAGACTGAAGCACCCATATTCATCTGTTAATGCAACGCCGATAATCAACTGCGTTAAATCTGGATTCACAAGCCTAATATGCACTAACGAATAGCTAGCGAAATTTTTTCCTTCGAGAAAAACGTTTGAGTCGGGAGAAGGTGTGAAAGTGTTCGGCGTTATCGACGGCAATTGAACAGAGGCTCCTTCAAAGCCTATGATTTTGCTTTTTCCTTTTTTGATTTTTCCTGGGTTTTGATCATTTGGTGGACCAAGATCCCAGCTCCTTTTTCTAAGCCAATCTTTAAGTTCCTCAGCAGTTACAATCCCATCTTCATTTGCATCAGCCTCTCTCTCCCCACCTCCGTCTGCAATGTCTTCCGTTAGTGTAGACTTGAGTCCGCCAAAAATTCCCGGAGGGTCTAATGGAGAAGTAGCTGAAGTCCCTATAACAGCAACGTGATCGTTTTCTTGAATGTCATTCGCTCCTCCTGTAAAGCCTCCGCCATAACAAGAATCTATTATTACAACTATTGTGACGCTAAATCTAAATCCCGCAAGCATTTGCGCCAGTTCGTCATCCGTCAATACTTCATTAAGATCATCTGATTTGCAGTTACCTTCGGCTTCATCGCCTTGTGTCTCGTTGCCATCATCGTTAAGCCAAATCCACTCGTCCATGGGATCGTTAGCCTCGTCAGGGCTGTTTAGACCTCCGTTTCCTCCATTTCCATGCCCACCAAAGTACAAAGTTACTTCATCGCCAGGCTGGGCTATACCCTTTAGTGCATCCAAAACATCTCTGAGCTGTTGTTTACTGGGTTTTTCTAAGGTTTGACTGGTGCTACCGTCTCCTTGATTTCCTGATTTCTCTAAATCTCCTTTTAACTCGTCTCTATCATCTTTAAAACCGTTTTCTTCATGCCAAAGACCCAATGGACCTGACTTTCCAGGCCCCGTGACATACACACGGTGGAATCGGGTATTTCCGTCGACTACTTTGGGAGGTTGAGCCCACACGCTTGTTAATACTGATAGGATGAGCATTATGAAAATTACAGCCATTACTTTTTTAGGAAAAGTTAAAGCATAGTATTTCATGTTGTTTTTCTCCTTTTATGTTTTAGATGTTGTTTTGCGTTTATTTTGAGTATTTTTGGAAGGAAGTAAACAGACTTTGTTTATTGGCTTCTATGATGCGTTCCATAAAAGCCGTTCAAACTCAAGTTTGCTTTTTCCTTCATTAACGGGTTGTCCTCCTAATTATTTAAGACTTGTGGAACAATGATTGTAAGCGTAAACTCTAAAAATGTTAGATGTGAATATGTTTCGGTTGTGGATAATTTGAAGCGAAGAAAAAAGAGTGAAACCCAAAAATTCGTTAAGGCAATAGTTGTCCTAATCCGCAACACCACATGGAGATGCGGAAAACTGGAACGTTCAATAGTTAAGTATTTACATAAAAAGAGTGAGGGTTTTGGAAAACCAGAAACGTCAATAAAGGATATGCTTCAAAACTTTAGGGTAACCGGCAAAAAACGAAACGATTTCCTAGACGCATTAAGAAGGTTGGAAAGAAGGAATATAATAAGGATACTGGCTATCGCAAGCTAGCTTTTCTAGCCTTTCCTAAGATTTTTCAAGAAGAGCCTTTGCTTCTTCAATCCATCTTCTAACAATTTTCGGCGAAATCTTCAGTTTTGTAGCTAAATCCTTAGCTGAAGCCTTTGCCAAATCCTCAGCATTATTTATGCCCAAAGACCTCAACTGCTCAGCTCGTTTTTCTTTGATGCCCTTAACCCGCGTAAGCTCCACAGTGGGAGGCGCAACCTTTTCAGCTACTGGTTTTTCTTCAACCTTTACCTCTGCGGGCGGAGTTGGCGGCGGTGGTGGAGGCGCTGGAGCTTGTGGTGTTGGCGGAGGCGTTGGCGCCTTAACCGTTTTAACATGCGTTTTCAATCTTTGAGAATAGCCCAAACCCAGAAAGAACAGTCCAGACACGACTGTTGCGACAATCCATAGTTCTTTGAATTCTATTTGGTAGACAAGCACCATACCCGCCAAAATAAAGAATATTATGGCCACTGTATAGAGGGCGTAATCTGAACGCATACCATTTTCTCCCTAACCCTCTTATGTTCTATGTAAGAGCTTAAATAATTTTCCATCAACCCCCAAAATTTCAAGTCACTCAAATGTTGTTGACAGAATTTCTCGTTTAACCATAACATTTAAAATTTCAGAGCTGAGAAGGCAACTTTATCAAACCCTCTTTCATCAACACTTTTAGGGATTCCCTTGCATTTTGAATTATCGCCACAGCCCTCTCATAAAGCTCTTGCCTACCCAGCTTTATCCTCGCCACGCCCTGCTCAATCGACTTCAAAGCACATGCAACCGCCTCCCGCGGATAAACTTCCCATTCTTCCATTCTTGGCAAAATATACTCTTCATGTATTCCACGCTCCTCTGCAAATTTCGCCAGTTCTTGGGCAGCAGCAATACACATATCATCCGTAACAGTCTTAGCTCTCACATCCAAAACACCACGGAAAATCGCTGGAAAACCTAAGCTATTATTAACCTGATTTGGAAAGTCACTTCTTCCAGTAGCCACCACACGGGCTCCAGCTTCCTCCGCCTCCCAAGGCCATATTTCGGGTATGGGATTTGCACAGGCGAAAACTATGGCGTCATCCGCCATAAATCTAACCCACTCCTTCCGTATAGTTCCAGGTCCAGGCTTGGATGCAGCCACAACAGCGTCTACGCCTTTGAAGGCTGCAGCTATGTTGCCCCTTCTGCCCTCTGCATTTGTTTTTTGGGCTAAATCGTATTTCCACGGGTCTTCCGCTTCGGTTATATCCTCTCTTTCAGAGTGGATTATGCCTTTTGTATCCACTAACAACAAATTGCCAGGTTTTACTCCCCACTTCATCAGCACGTAGGCTGTTCGGATGTTGGCTGCGCCTGTGCCAACAAGCGTTATAAGGCTTTCTTTGGGGTTTTTGCCCACAATTTTGAAGGCATTAATTAACCCAGCCAGTATCACCGTGGCTGTTCCTTGTTGATCGTCATGCCAAACAGGAATTTGTAGACGTTCTCTTGCCTTTTCCAGCACGTAAAAGCATTTTGGCTTTTCAATGTCTTCAAGGTTGATTCCGCCGAAAGAAGGCTCGATAAGCTCGCATGCGCGGACTAGCTCCTCTGGGTTTTTTGTTTTTAGGCATATTGGAAAGGCGTCCACCCCGCCCAAAAATTTGAACAAGAGGGCTTTTCCCTCCATTACAGGCAGGGATGCTTCTGGACCAATGTCGCCTAAACCCAAAACACGTGTGCCGTCTGAAACCACGGCTACGCAGTTCCAGCGGTTCGTCAACTCAAAAGATTTATCCCTGTCTTTTTGGATTTGACGGCATACTGCAGCCACGCCCGGCGTGTACCATATGGCGAAGTCTTCGGGGCTTTTTATTGCGCATTTCGGCATTACTTGAACTTTGCCTTCATAAAATTTATGCAGTGACGAAGCCAACTGCAACGGCTTTTCAGCTTTCGCCAGCAACTCTTCCGCTGTGAGCTTTCCCTCTTCCCTTTTAAACTGAGACATGTATTACTCTCCCTTTTGAAAAATTATATGCAAGCATCAGAACTTTAAAGTTTAGCAAAGCAAAAAGAATTTAGGAAATTTTGGAAAGGCATTTAGATAAGCGTTTAATATCTTCTTTGGCTGTATCCGCTTCTTCTTCCCCTTCCGCCGAAATCCCTTCTCCCTCTCCCCCTGAATGGGCGACGCTCTTGTTCGTAAACTTTATTTGACAAGTTATTTGCAGTGTTTACTTCACCAGTAAAGGCTTTTTCTGCAATTTCTATTGTGCCGTATCTGCCAACATTCAAGCGCATATTACCCCTAAAAAGGCTTACATATCCGTTTCCTACTTTTATTGTGTCGCCTTCATTTGCCTTTTCAATATTGTCGTCCCAAAGGGTTAGGTAAACACATCCAGTCTCATCTCCTATTAAAGCGTCGCAAACGCGATGTGGCGCGCCATCTCTTCCAACAGCAATGTTTCGGATTTCGCTTTTTGAAACCACTTTGCCCACAACGTTTACAGCGCGTGAGGTTGGAGTTAACTCGCCAATTTTCGTGTCTACGGGTTGTCTACTTCCGGAAAAACCTTCAACCGCCAATTATTTCAACACCTTACATTTTACAACATTCATAACATTACCTTTTAACACTTAAGCGTTGTGGTTTAAAGCGTTTGGCTTTCAGCACAACTTATAATAGCGTTTAACTGTTCTTTGCTGAGTGGAAAACCGTGAAGCGCCCTGCCTCGAACCTTCAAATCTTTCAGAAAAGTCTGTTTGACGGGTAAGGGCTTATCAAAACGTATTACATATTTGAATTCTATGGCTTTTTTCCATCCCCATTTTTCACATTCACACTTTTCCTCATCAGAAAACTCGTCCACTCCATAAACGTTTCCAATTTCGCCATAACCAACAAAAGCATCACCCACGCCAGTTTTATGCACGAAAATTATAATTTGCCCAGCCTTCCAATCTCTGCGAAGACTAGTGTAATAAATCGCCATATCAAAGACTTGGCTTACCCATTCCAAAGTGGCTATCCTCAAAATGTAACCGTCATTCATCAAATCTTCGCCGTTGAATAAAATAATTTTATACCATTAAATATTTATCACATATTCAGGTGGAAAAGTAATTGAATAAGCATCTTCTGGAATGGATGAAGTCAAATCTTAACAGAATTTTTGAGTCTCCATGCAAAACAGTTTTTAAGGGAAAAAGAGTTCCGCAAGACTTCAAAATAGTTGAGGTCAACGAAGAAAAAGGCGTTGTTAAAATTCAGTTTGTGAATACTGGTGCTGTTTTGCCTTTGGGGTTTTGGAGATTCGACAAAACGGTTGAGGTGCTTTCGAAGGGTGAATGGGTTCGTTTAGGAACGCGCCTGTATGCGGACGAACCGTCAACCATCGAGTGGACACTACAGGAACATACAAAGAAAATCTACGGCAGAAAGGCGGACACCAAAACCGCACCGCACATATGCGATATACTGGTTGTTTTTGGAATAGCCAAGTATGGCTATGTTGAAAATCCAATTTCTAAGAGGAAAAATCAAGCAGTGAAGAAAATTTGAAGTTTACGGGTTTACAGCTATTTTTATTTCACTTTTCGATGTGCTGAGTATTTGGAAAGCCTCTTCGATTTCGTTTAGCCTCATCCTTTTTGTGATAAGCGGTTTCACGTCGATGGTTTTTGATGCTATTAGGCTGAGGGCTTTTCTGAAATGCAAAGGCGTGGTGTGAAAAGCTCCTAAAACCTTAACTTCTCCGTAATGGAGTTGTTCGGTGCTGAGCTTAATTTCTGTGTTGGGTGGGCAACCGCCGAACTCCAGAACTGTTCCGCCGTTCCGCACAAGCCTTAGGGCTTGCTCCCAAGTTTTAGGCGAACCAACCGCTTCAATCACCACATCAGCGCCGTATCCGCCAGTAAACCGCCTAACCGCTTCTACAACATCCATTTTTTCAGCGTTTACTGTTTCATCTGCACCGAGTTTCCCAGCGAAGTTTAGACGTTCTTCTGCCATGTCTATCATTATGGCTTTTTCAACACCCAACTTTTTGACTGTTAATAGATGTAAAAGTCCTATGGGTCCAGCGCCGATTATCGCCACCACATCGCCCAGTTTCACTCCAGCCTCTTCAACGCCATGTAAAACGCATGCTAAAGGTTCGGTTATTGCCGCCTCTTCATAGGAAACGTGCTGCGGAATTTCCTGCGTGTTCACAATCACCATGCGAGCTGGAACTTTAATGTATTCGGCGTAGGCGCCCCAAAGCCAAATCATGTTTTCGCAGAGGTTATACTTGCCCTTCTGACACATGAAACAGCGCAGACATGGAGCGCTGTTGCCAGCGCGGACACGCATTCCTTTTCTTGGCCATTCTAGGTTTTCGCCGACTTCAACAACTTCGCCAGCCCATTCGTGTCCAAAAACTGTTGGAAGCTTTATAATCTTTTCAACGTAGCCTCTCTGGAAAATTTTTAGGTCTGTGCCGCATGTGGTTGCCGCCTTAACCCTAACAAGAACTTCGCCAGCTTCAACCGTCGGCGTTGGAACCTCCTCAACGCGCAAGTCTTTTACGCCGTATAGCATGGCTGCCTTCATTTTAATCACTGCCTGTTTAAAACCACGATTTTCAGGCTTTCCTTATTTTCAAGGGCTGTTTTAAATGCTTTGGCTGTATCCTCAAGCCTAAAACGGTGAGTTATCAGATCCTTCACGTTTAACTTGCCTAAGCGTATAAGCTCTAGGGCTTCTCTTGTTTCTAGGTGCGAAGTTGAATAGGATGGAATTATTTGTATTTCGTTGAAAAAGAGTTGTTTTGGGCTTATTTCCAAATGTTTTTCTGGTTCTATCGGCGCAAAAACGCAGAGTTTTCCGCCTTTACGGCAAATTTCTAAACCAGTCTTGTAAGCTTCTAGGCTTGGAGCGGTGATTATGGCTACATCAACGCCCCTCCCACTTGTTTCAGCTTTGACAACAGCTTTCAAATCGGTTTTCTGTGAATTAGCGGCGACATCCGCCCCGAATTTTTCAGCCATTTGTAACCGAAAATCGATTAAGTCGCTTACAATGGTTTTTTCTGCGCCGAAAATTTTTGATAGTGCAACGTGTATTATGCCAGTTGCGCCAGCACCGATTACCGCTACAGCATCGCCTTCGCGAATATTGCATTTTTTGATAGCTTTTATACAGCACCCAACGGGTTCGATGAGTGTGGCTTCCTCAAAGGAGATGCCTTCAGGAATTTTTAATGTGTCCAATTGAAGGTTTGGGGCTGGAACTTTGAAGTATTCGGCGAATCCGCCTGGTATAATGTTTGTTTTGTGGAATTGTTCGCATAGGGTGTAATCGCCATGTAGGCAATAGCGACATTTTAAACATGCAACGTGATGATGGACGAAAACGCGTTCTCCAACATCAAAGCCTTCCACAGCTTCGCCTTTCTCGGCTATTATGCCAGAAGGCTCATGTCCCAAAACAAGGGGCGCACGGCTTTTCAAGTACCAATCCATCAAATCTGAACCGCATAGTCCACAAGCCCGCATTTCAACCAAAACTTCATCTCGGCTTATTTCTGGAATTGGCACGTCCGTTATTCTAATGTCTTTTTGGCTATAATACACCGCAACTTTCATTTCAGCTCAAAAAGGTGTTTCTGCCCTCAAACACTTAAGACTTTTTACAATGGCGGCAAATCTTATATTCAGTTGATGACAAACCTAAAGTCGAGGAGAAGGAAAATGAAGGGACAAGGCGCCATAACATTTCTAACAGTCTTCTTCGCCGTTTTAATTGCCTCTTTGGCTGTGCAAGGTATTCCTCCGGGAAAAGCGCTTTATGGACTTTTGAGAATTCCAGAAACAGATTACCCAATTTTTGGAATACCCACCACTGTGCTTGTTACCGCAGTTTTCAATGGAGTGATTTACGGCGTAATTGTGTGGTTGATATTCACGTTTGGAACAGCTGTTACGAAACGCAAATAGCCGACGCCATAATATTCGGTTTGAGACATAATTTTATATAAGGTTTGAAAGAAATGAGCTTTATTAATGGAGATGGCGCTATGAAAATTGAAAAGCCCGAGTTGGTTGCATACATCCTAATAGCAGTAGGCGCAGTATTGTTAATCCTTACGTTTGTTATGGCGTGTTTGCTGTTAATGTCAATTGCAAAACTTTCAACATCATCAGAGCTTTCGCAAGCCCTTGGAGAAATTCTTGGACCTATAGCCGAAGCCGTTGTGCGCGTTATGTTTCTGGGAGTAATGGGTTGGACTGGCTCTATTGCGACGATGAGGGGCATACAACTCTACAAGGAATCGAAACGGGTTGCACAGCCAAAAACCGAGGAGAAACCATCTGAAAAGCCTAAAACCGATTAGCCTATGAGGAATTTGGTTTGCGGCACACGGTTATGGCGTTGGGATTAATAATCGTGTTTCTGTGGATTATCACATTATTATTTCCAGTTACCGTGGCATTTTCGCTTATGAAACTTTTAGAAGCAAAAAACATGGGCATACAAGAACCCGCAGTAGCGTTCTCAAATGGAAACTTCACATTTTCTATGCCTCTCTACATAAACAACACGGGCTTTTACGAAATTTCAGATGTAAACGTTAAAATACAAATAAGCAGAAAAAACAATACATTTTCAACCGTTTCAACGCAGTTGCCAAATGTTCCAGCTGGCACTGTGCGGAATTCCAGTTGCAACTTTTCAATTGGCTTTGAAGAGCTTGTGTTGAAAGACAGCGAACTCGTAACAAATGATGCAGAGTTGAATGTGAATGCTTCCTTGCATTTGCGAATAGCCCATGCAGTAGCCTTTGAAGTTTCAATGGGATTTATAACCCATTGGGGTGCGCCGTTCAACAACTTAACCATCTACAACATCGCCTACAACAATCAAACCCATGTTTGCTCATTTTCCGTAAGCTTCGAAAACCACGCGTTTTATTCACTGAACGGAACATTCACGGCAGAACTATATAACAGTGCAAATGCGCTTGTCGGTTCAGCTACACAGTATGTGAATGTCCAGCCAGAAGAGATGTTTCAAACATCTTTCACAGTGACAATAGATGACCCTTCAAAAATGACAAGTGAAGGTGTTCTTCGCCTATATTTTGTCAATGTGCCAATTTCAGAGGAGGCTTGGACGTTTCCATGAGTGGAGATGGAATTAAAAGTTTTCGAAGGCTTAGCTTGAGGGTTGTAAAGGCAACGTTTATAACCGTTGTTGCAGGGGTTTTCTGGCTTATAATGTGGCTTTTAATTTCATTGCTTTTGGCAGATTACCCGGAATATTTAATGCATTTCGCAGTTTTGGCTTGGGCTTCGCTTTTCTTCACGTTCGCCACAAAAATAAGCGAAGGCACAATTTACAGGCACATCCTCACAATCGCACGCAGCTTCTTTCTGATAATGTATGTTGCCTACGCCACAAACTGCGGAATCCTCACAATAAAAATTGAGAAATTCACCATCACAATCGAATTTATACCAATAATAGCACTTATAACAGCCATAAACCTTTTAGCCATGGCAAAGGGCTTACTTCAAGCCATAGAATTTGCATCAAAAAGCCCAAAAGATTAAGCCTCAAACACTTCTGGAAATTCCAAATAACGCTTTATTGCTCGGAGGAATTTTGCAGCTGGAACTCCATCAACAATTCTATGGTCGTAGGACAGGCTTAAAGTCATATAAGGCTTAATTTCTATTCTTCCGTTGATGGCAACGGGTTTTTCAACGATTTTTCCAACGCCGAGGATGGCGGCTTCCGGCGGATTGATTATCGGCGTGAAAAACTCAACTTCATGCATGCCCAAATTTGAAACTGTGAAGGTTCCGCCAGTTAGCTCCTCCCTCCGCAGTTTTCCCATCCTAGCCTTTTCAGTCAAATCCTTAATAGCAATGTTAACCTCTTTCAACGATTTTTTGTCGGCGTTTCGTATGACTGGCACCACCAAGCCATATTCCGTGGCAACGGCAACGCCCACGTTCACATCCTCAAAAACTTTTATGGCATTTCCCTCAAACGTCGAGTTTATTATTGGATTTTCAGCCAACGCCTTCGCAACAGCCGCAACAATAAGGGCTGTATAGGAAACTTGAAGCTTTTCATGTAGCAAAGCCATTTTCGAAGCGTTAACGCTCATCATTATCGTGCTATGAGGCGCCGTCCTAAAACTTGCGGAAACCCTTTCAGCAGAAGTTCGCCTATAACCGCTTAATGGAATAACCTCTCGAACTTTGGGCAGCACCCCACGGTTTTCCTCAACAAACCTTCTCACATCTTCCTCAACAACACGCCCTTCGGGACCAGTGCCTTTAACAAGGGACAAGTCCACGCCGTATTCTTTTGCTAGGCGTTTTGCGGCTGGCGAAGCCAAAACACGCTTTTCCTCTTCAGCTGCTTCTTTGGGTGTTTCAGCCATTTCCACTTCAGAAAATTCTTCGTTTGGAGCTGTTATGATGGCTAATACGGAGTCAACTGGAGCGTTAACGCCTTCGCCGACAAAGATTTTTCGCAGTATGCCAGAGGCTGGAGCCTCCAAATCATATGTGGCTTTTTCAGAAATTATTTCCACCAGCGGCTCGCCCTTCTCAACTGTGTCGCCCTCTTTCTTGTACCATTGACCAACCGTGCCTTCACGCATCGTCAAACTAAGTTTTGGCATAACAACCTTCGTAACCATTCTAGACAACCTCCTTAACGGCTTTTATTATGGCTTTTTCGTCTGGAATCACATACTTTTCTAATGGCGGGCTGAATGGTATGGGAGTGTCTGGTTCGGCTACACGCCTTATTGGAGCGTCCAAATAGTCTATGGCTTCTTCAGCTATTACAGCGGCAATTTCGGCTGTTACACCAGCGGTTTTGCAGTCCTCACTTACAATTACTACTCTGCCAGTTTTCCTAACAGATTTAATTATCGCCTGCTTGTCCAGCGGCGTTAACGTTCTTGGGTCAACAACCTCAGCGTTTATGCCCTCGCCTTTAAGTTCTTCAGCCGCTTTTAAGGCTTTGTGAACCATGTATAATGTGGCTACTATCGTAACGTCGGCGCCTTCCTTTTTCACGTCAGCCCTCCCAAAGGCTATGGTATACTCTTCTTCTGGAACTTCACCCTTAACCGGATACAACAGTTTGTGTTCGCAAAAAAGCGTTGGGTTGTCGCCTCGTATAGCCGATTTTAAAAGTCCCTTTGCATCGTATGGCGTGGATGGCACAGCAACGCATAAGCCTGGAACGTGCATGAACCATGCTTCTAGGCTTTGTGAGTGATGCGCTGCGATGTTGACGCCTCCGCCGAAAGGCGTTCTGATTACCAGTGGGCATTTGGTTTGTCCGCCGAACATGTAATGTATTTTTGCGGCTTGGTTTGCAATTTGGTCCATTGCTAAAGCTGTTAAATCGCCAAACATTATTTCAGCTACGGGACGCATGCCAGTTAAGGCTGCGCCTATTGCTGCGCCGATTATGGCGGATTCTGATATGGGTGTGTCCCTAACTCTTTCATCGCCGAATTCTTCGGCTAAGCCTTCTGTAACTTTGAAGGCGCCTCCCCAGTATCTGCCGATGTCTTCGCCTAAAAGAAAAACTGTTGGGTTTCTGTGCATTTCCTCTCGTAAGGCTTCACGAAGCGCTTCTCTGTAGGTTATTACTGGCATTTGCCGTTTTCCTCCTTTTTCAAGCGTAAACATCTTCTAGGGCTTCTTCCGGGTTTGGATATGGACTTTCCATGGCGAATTTAACAGCTTCTTCAACTTTAGCTGAAACTTCCCTTTCAATTTGTTGAACTTCCGCCTCTGTTAAAACGTTTGTTTGTAACAGCTTTTCCCCAAAACGTTTTATTGGGTCTTTGGTTAGCCACTGTTCAACCTCTTCTCTTGGGCGGTACTTTGCTGGGTCAACACGTGAATGGCCCTTGTGCCTATAAGTTTTACATTCAATAAGCGTCGGTCCAAAACCGTTTCTGGCGTTTTCAACAGCCTTTTGCGTTGCGTCGTAAACCGCCAAAACGTCGTTTCCATCAACGACAACGCCTGGAATCCCATAAGCCACAGCCCTATCAGCAACATTCATAATTTTCATAACTATGGATTGGCGTGTTCCCATAGCGTAAAGGTTGTTTTCGCAGATGAAAATTACTGGAAGCCGCCATATAGAAGCCAAATTTAAGCCTTCGTGGAACGTGCCCTGGTTTGAGGCGCCTTCGCCGAAGAAACACGCTACGACTTGGCTTGTTTTTCTAAGCTTTATGGATAAGCCAGCGCCAACAGCAATTGGAATTCCAGCGCCGACAACAGCCGTAGCGCCCAAAATGCCCAAGCTGAAGTCGGCAATGTGCATTGAACCGCCCTTGCCCTTGCAGTAGCCAGTCCGCTTACCCAAAATTTCAGCCATAACCCGCCTTATGTCGGCGCCTTTGGCTATGCAGTGACCATGACCCCTATGCGTACTCGTAATATAATCGTCTTTTTTAAGTGCGGAGCAGACGCCGACGGCTACGGCTTCTTCTCCAGCATAAAGGTGAATTGTGCCTGGAACAAGGTTTTGAGCGTACAAGTCGAAAACTTTTTCTTCAAAAAAGCGAATTTCAACCATTCGCTTATACATACCAACAAGCATTTCCTTTGGCAACTGCTGTTGCATCAACCACTATTCCTCCGAGAGGATTATCAACTTCTTATAGGCTATGACCCTTATATTTTTTAAAGACAACAGCACAAACCATATAGAACACAAATTCTCGTAAATATTATTAGGAGTCTAAATGCAGAAGTCTTATTCGCGTTTGTTGGGTATAGTTGGTAAGCCTAACACTGGCAAATCCACATTTTTTAGCGCTGCAACTTTAGCGCCAGCAGAAATTGCTAATTACCCATTTACAACAATAAAACCAAACAGAGGCATCGGTTATGTGCGAACTCCGTGCGTTCACGAGGAATTCGGCGTTAAGGATAATCCTGTTAATTCGCTGTGTTTGGATGGCGTTAGGCTTATTCCCGTGGAGTTTATTGATTGTGCTGGGCTTGTGCCTGGTGCATGGCAAGGCAGAGGCTTAGGCAACCAGTTTTTGGATGAGATTAGGAAGGCAGATGCCCTAATTCACATAGTGGATGCTTCTGGTGGAACAGACAGTGAAGGGCGGTTGTGTAAGCCGGGCGAGCATGACCCAGTTGAGGATGTGAAGTTTTTAGAGCATGAAATGACCATGTGGATGGCAAATATACTGCGGCGGGATTGGCCGAAAATTGCGAGAACCGCCGAGTCGGAAGCGAAAGACCTTTATGGGATTTTGGAGGAGCGCCTAAGCGGTTTGGCGATTAAGCGGTGGCAGATTTTTGAGGCTGTTAGAAAAGCGGGGTTAAACGCTGAAAAGCCCACGCAGTGGAGTGAAGAAGACTTTTTAAGGTTTGTGGACACGCTTAGGCGGATTGCCAAACCCATGTTGATAGCCGCCAACAAAATAGATGTTCCACAAGCCGAAGCCAACTTGGAAAGGCTGAAAAAACTTGACTGCATAGTTGTTCCATGCTGTGCAGAGGCGGAACTTGCACTGCGAAGGGCAGCGGAAAAACAGTTAATTGACTATAAACCTGGAGACAACAACTTCAAAATAAAAAGCCCAGAAAGGCTAAGTGAAAGCCAAATTAGGGCTTTGGAAACCATAAGGGAAAAAATTCTCCTCAAATACGGTTCGACGGGCGTTCAAGAAGCCATAAACACGGCTTACTTCAAACTTTTAAAAATGATTACCGTTTATCCAGTTGAAGATTTAGAACACCTAACAGACCATAACGGAAGGATTTTACCAGACGCCTACCTCGTGCCATACGGAACAACAGCCCGCCAACTCGCCTATCTAATACACACAGAACTAGGCGAAAGCTTCATTTACGCAGTTGAAGCCAGAGAAAAAAAACGCATCGGCGAAGACTACACCCTAAAAGATAAAGACGTAATCTCAATAATAAGCGCCAAAAAAAGAGCCTAACTTCGCCTTTTATTGTTGTTAAAAATTTCAGCAAAACAACAACGCATACCACGAACCGCCAAATGTCATCGTCTTTTGAAATTTTACGCAGACAACATTTAAGACAGATTATGCGCCAAAACGACGCTTACGCTTCTGAAAAGTCCGCACAGCCCTTAAAAGGTCTATTAAGCGAAAATCAGGCCAGTAAACATCCAAAAAGCAAAGTTCGCTGTAAGCTGACTGCCACAACAAAAAGCCACTCAACCTTTCTTCACCCGAAGTTCGAATTATGAGGTCTGGGTCCTGCTTCGGCATATACGCCGTATAAAGGTACTTTTCAAATAACCCTTCATCAATTTTCTGAACATCAAATTCGCCTTGTAACACCTTCTCAGCAATTTTCCTCGTTGCGTCAACTATTTCCGCCCTTCCGCCATAGGCAAAAGCAATATTTAAGAAATGTTTGTCATAACATTGCGTTGCCATTTCAACCTCTCTTATGAGTTGCTGAAGCCTTTCTGGTAAAAGGTTTACTCTACCGATAACTTTCACACGCACATTGCTTTTGTGGATGCGCTCATCCGTTAAGATTTTCCGAAATTGTTCCTCAGCGACACGCATGATTTCTTCAACCTCAACTGGTGAACGCCTAAAATTTTCTGTGGAAAAAGCATAAAGCGTTATAGACTTAACCTTTAACTTCAAACACCAATCTAGAAGCTGTTCAACCCTTTCAGCGCCCTTTTCATGACCAAACCAAGGCTTGAGAGCCTTTTCAGAAGCCCACCGCCTATTCCCATCCAAAATTATGGCTATGTGTTCAGGTTTGCCGTCGCCGCTTTTAATTTGATGCCAAAGCCATTTCTCATAAAGCTTGTAAACACCAATTATGGAAAGAAGCGTTTTAATCATTATTTAAGCCTCGCATTCCTAAGCGCAACGGCACATGAACAGTTGCCTCCACGCTGGATAGGTAAAGCCTTCACACTCTCAATTAAAACTTGCTCTATAAATGGCATAATCTGCACTGAAGCATCCGAAACTTCCAAAGGCGTTAAGCGCTCCTGCATTCCAGCAGCCATATTAGAAACAAAACATAAAGCGGCATAACAAATTTCAAGCTCCCTCGCCAAAACAGCTTCTGGAACACCAGTCATCCCAACAACATCACAGCCCAAACGCCTAAACATTTCAATTTCCGCTGAAGTTTCAAAACGTGGACCTTCAGTGCAAACCATAACTGCCCTATCCCACACACGCCTACAAAACTTTAAAGCATTTTCAATTAGGATTTTGCGTATTTCTGGGCAATAGGGCTGTGAAACATCAACATGTGTCACTGGAGCTTCATCATAAAACGTTGCGGAACGAAGTTTCGTAAAATCAACAAAATCGTGGGGAACGACGATGTCACCTGGTTTAAACTCGTGGTTTATTGCTCCAACGGCGTTTACAGCAACAATTCTTTGTACATCTAACATGTGCAATGCGTAAATGTTCGCCCTATAATTTATTTTGTGCGGTGGAATGGAGTGGTCTGGGCCGTGCCTCGGCAGGAAAACCACTTCTTTATCATATATTTTTCCAACAGATAATGGTGGAGCAATCCCGTATGGTGTTCCCAAACGCAGTTGTTCAGCTTCTTTAAACAGTTTTTTGAAGCCTGTTCCACCAATAATGGCTATTCTATTCTTTACCAAACTCCTCAGCCTGCTCTTTTGTCTCTTTAAAGAAGCTCCTCGCAGACCTATGAATAACAATTATAACTAAAACAGAAGCTATGCCTATTAGTATGCCAACAACTATGGAGAAAACAAGTTTTTCATATCCCATTTCAGGCTTGATTAACACGCTGGACGTTCCCTCAAGAATCCACCTTGACCATGCAACAGTAACTATCAAAGCGGCGTTCCGCAGCAACCGTGTGTCATGTTCCATGTACCACCGAATAGCCCTGCCCAACAAAGTCACGCAAATGCCCACCACTATAAGGTCCATGGACCCTTGGATGAACCAGCCTATTATTTTTGGTAAGTTGCTAATCCAACCAGCCAAATCTGTTGGCGGCGTAATTTTTGTCCAACCTAAATAAATGCCGACGGCTATGCATAAACTTCCGACGATTGTGGCGTAATTTGAAATTTGCACTTGAAGGGGGGGAGGCGAATACTCTTTTATCCACTTGTAAAAGTTTTTAACTGTTCTGTCAACTCCAAAACCCTTCACAAGCATGAATGCACCCAACACAAAAAGGAAAACCCACCAAAAAATGTTGAGCATGTTAAAAATTGAAAGTATTCCCAACATTAGGATGATAAGCCCAGGCAAGCCAAGCACTATGCGGGAATATCGCGGATTTTCCCACATCATTTTTAAGTATCGTGAAAATAGGGCGGCTGTCTCCTCAATTGACTCGCTGTGTTTCACAACAATTCTCCGTACAGATGAAACTGGAACCCTTGACTCTATAAGGGGTAAAACAGCCTCATCCGAGTAACCATCCGTAACCAAAATAACCTCATTTGCTGGAAAAACATCTAACAACTCGTTGAGTTCAGCAACTATTTTTCTATCTGCTCCAACTCCGCCAAGCTCTAAACCCGATATTGTCGCTATTTCACAAACCTCTTCTGGTTTGCCCTCGCTTGTTAATCGGTCATATAAGCGGATTGCCTCAAACATGGCATTTGCGTCTGGCTCTTCTGGGTCATGTAAGGCTAGGGATACTGCTGCATTTAGGTTTTCATTTCTGCCGACAACTGGGGTTTTTATTTCGGCTTTTGCTCCTAAATCGCCGTCTCTGTCAACGCATAAAATGAGTATCCGCTTTTTCTCGGCTGGTTCTTCCTTAACCATTTTGGGCTTTTCCTCACTATTATTTATGGTGGCTCACTTTAATTTTATGCTTTTATTCCCTTTTCTGCAAGCAATTGGAATTCTTCCCATGTCAGTTTTTCGCCACGCTTCAGCTTTTCTCTCGCTTGTTTTTCAAGTTTTTTGCGAATGTCCCCTTCAATTTGCCTTTTTTCTTTTTCCTTCAATATTTTTATTTGATTTGAAATTTGGTAAATTTCCTCTTGAACTGGTTTCAATTTTTCTTTTGTTTGTAGAAAGAGCGTGTGTAGCCTATCAGCTTCAGCTTTAAGCTTTTTTGATTCATCAATTTTTTCAAGCATTTTCTCGTGGATTTTCTGGCTTTTCTGCGCAGTTTTCTTCAGTTTTTCATGAAAATCTTTACTTTTTGTTTTAAGAGCCGTAAGCTCTGCTTTCAATTCAACAAGTTTCTGGTTTAATTGTTTCAGCTTCCTGTAAATGTTTAATTGAGACTCCAACTGTCTAACTTGCTCCACAAGTTCCTGCTCATCTTTCAGGCTTAATGGAGTTGTTTGAATTTTCCATTCAACACTCTCAAACTCTTTTTGCAATGTTTGGAAGCTTTTTGAAGGTTTTCTTTTAAACAGTGCATTAAATTCATTGCGTGTTTTAGTTATTTCTTCGATTTTTATGCCCATTTCCATTTTTGTTTCGTTTCTCTGCCTTTTCAACTCCTTAACTTCTTCGTTCAGTCCGTCCCTTTCAGTTTTAAGTTCAAGGATTTCCGCCCTCAAAATCTTAAGTTTTTCATTTAATTCATTTCTTTTTTCTGCAAAAGCCCTTGCTTCATCATCAAGTTCTTTTTTGCGCTCTTTCAACTTCAAAAGTTTACTAGTTAACTTCTGAATGGATTGTTCCGTTTCTGACAATCACTTTTCCTCTTTTCCACGCCTTGCCCATTCAATAATTTGTTTAATTAATTTTTTCCCGTTCTCTGAAGTGAAAAGCGGCAAACTCCATTCCTCTTTAACCATCCATCTTTCCGCAATATTCGTTTCGGTTTGTTTTAGGAGGGGTTGCTTATACAGTAGAACTCCTCTCCTCTGCCACTGTGGAGTTTCAGCCAAGTTTACACCTTGCTTAAAGGCAATTTCATGAATTTCCCCGGTTTTTAATCCCTTAAGTTTTTCAGAAATTTCAGATGGCGCTAAACCCGTTTTTCTGAAAATCCAATAGGCATAAGCGTTATTATGGTTTCGCCACGCATCCATCTGCCTCCAAACCAAATATTCAACTGCTTTCGCTACATCTGAAGCGACAACAACGCGGGAATCAAAAGCCACGTCAACCGTTACGCCAAAAAGTTTTTGAAGACTTAAAGCGAAAGCGCTGGAAACCAAACCAGCCAAAACAGAATCCATCTTTTCAATTCTTCCACGAAAGGGCGCCACACCCAAAAATAAGGCGTTTAATTCGTCGCTAACTATGTAAATTAAGGCTGGGTTAAACCCCTTCCTAAAAAGGGCTTTTCCAGAAGAGACTAGGCTTTCTGCAATTCTTCTGTCGAAAGGCTTTTCAGTTTTTATAGTTTCTGAAAGTTTCTTGAATTTCCACCCGTTCAACCTCACAAAGAAGGGGTTTTCGGGTGGGACACAAGTTTTCGAAAAAATTTCGTGCTTATTCCAAGAGGATGCTCGCATGTGTTGTTTTCTCAGCTTAATTCTTGTAGCGCCTTTAATCGCTTTACTATGTTGGGATGTGTCGAAAAGATTTCCGCAACTTTCTCTGCTGTTGTTATTTCCCGCGATAAAATTTCTCGCACAAGTTTTTGGTCGCTTGAAATGGCTGATAATGCCATGGAGTCCGCATCTGTACGATCTGGGTCAGCAATAAATAATGCCTTAAAAGCATTGAAGTGTTGTGTTTCCTTTCTGATTCTTCCCATGTTTCTAGTGTTATGCACGATTTTTGCAAGGGCTTCCGAAAGTTTCCTGGAGCCGTCTTCCACTATTGAGACACTGTGCCTGTCAGCGTAATACTCACGGGTTCTACTTAAAAGTGTCACACAAACAAGGTTTATAAACATTGCAAATGCGTACATGGCTATGCCTAAAATGGCTATGCCACCGCCACCGCTGTCCCGCTGGTTTCTGCGGAACGTGGATGAAATAATCAGCGAATAGCCTATGTAATAGAGTATTGCTGGCAACAATGAGGCAAACATCATTATTTGCACATCTCTGTGCTTTAAGTGTCCAATTTCATGTCCAATAACGGCTTCAACCTCTTCAAAATCCAATGTTTTCATTAGCCCGCTTGTGACGGCTACACGGTTGCCAGCTATTGGCGAACCATAAGCGAAAGCGTTTGGTATTGGAATCTGCGCAAGCATAACCCTAGGCTTTTTTATTCCGCTTTTCCTACTCAGGTTTTCAATTACTTCGTGAAGCCTTGGATTTTCATTTTCGGGAATTTCCCTTACACGATACAGAGCGTCGATAATGTAGGGAGCTATTAACCATTGAATAAAGTTAACGGCGACAACAAAAATGCCGATAACTAACAAATTAGCGCCGAGGATGCTTAACACGACGGCAAAGAATGATGTTGATAAACCAATTATTAGGGCTAGGGAACCAAGCATGGATAGGCGAAGCTTCCAAATACTCATTTTTATGCACCTTTCAAAATGGTTCACGATAAGCGGTGACTTATAACTTTTGCGGACAAAAGCAACTAACCTTTTCATATTATTACTTGGTATAGAACTTCAGAATCTTCTCTATTGTCTTGGGTTTGTAACCGCATTTTTGGAGTTTCTTGCGCAAACGCACATATTTTTCCTTTGACATGCACATCAACTTCTTTTCCGGAAGGCATGGCATGTTTTTCATAAAGTTTCACTGAAATTTTTTCAATTCTAAGAAGCCAATCACATTTGAGGCTTTCAGCGATGCCCTTCTCAATCCGTTTATCCAATTCGTTATCTGCTTCTGGAACATGTGAAATTACGATTATGGCTTTCTTTGTCATTTGAATCTCCAACGAAATATTAAGTAAGATAAAGTATATGAAGTATACTATAAAAGATAATATTGGATTAAGTTAACTAAGGTGAAAAAATACGAAAAAGGAGACAAAAGAAGTGAGGTCAGAAACGGTGGTTAAGTCAAAGGTTTCCATTACCATTAATGAGGAATTCGTTAAATGGATAGATTCTCTAATAGAGAAAGGGCTATTTCGAAACCGCAGCCACGCAATCGAAGAATTTTTACGTTTTGCCAAAAAAGAGGGAATCGAAAAAATCTTTCTAGAAAAACTAAAAAAGTAAAAACGATTTAAAAGTCTTGTATGGATATATTTGTTGATGATATAGGAAGTTTTCCACTGCCACCTTCCATAGATCAAAAACTGTTTAACAAGGCGTATCCTCTTGCACGTGAAGCAGTAACCCAAGGAAAAGACATAAAAACGGATGAGTTTTTGCTAAAAAACTTCTATCAAATCGTGATGGATTCTTTTAGGAAAAAGTTGGAGGCTGGTTTAGACATTGCAAATTACCCACAACATTATGATATGCACTTACAATTTGCAGAGATAATTCGTCAAGCCATGAACGAAGGCACATACATAGTTGAAGAGAAAAAAGCTGTAATACCCGAAGTTTACGTAATCAGTAAGGAAGCTGAAACGCTTTGCAAAGAATTCGGACGGAAAGTTTCGCTTCGTGTGGCTGTTACTGGACCAATGGAACTTTACTTAAAAGAGGTTGGAGCAACCCCTTACAAAGATGTCTTGTTGATGTTTGCGGAAACAGTTAGGCGTTTTGCAAAAAACTCCATTTTAAACTCCAAATACATTAAGACGGAAGTTGTCTCTTTGGATGAGCCGAGCTTCGGATTCCAAGAAGCGCTTGCGGACAGAGACACCATAATAGAAGTTTTTGAAAAAGCCTTTGATCTTAAAGGTGCTGTAAAGCAAATTCACCTACACTCTCCTTCGAGGGTTACAGACATTTTGGAAGTTAAAAACATTGACGTATTATCGTTTGAGTATGCGGCTTCCCCCAAAAATATAGAGGCAGTTTCCAAAAAAATGCTGGAAAGGGCGGACAAACAAATAAGGGTTGGCATATCAAGAACAGACATAAACTCAATAATGGCGGAACTATACGAGAAAGGTATAACAAAACCAAACGCAGAACAACTCGTTGAAAACGAAGAAGCCATAAAAACAAGATTTTTAACAGCTAAAGAAAAGTACGGCGAAAGAATGACTTTCACTGGACCTGACTGCGGCTTAGGCGGATGGCCCACACAAGAAGCAGCTCAATTCCTCCTAAAGAGGACAGTTAACGTTGTGAAATCTTGCGAACTTGGTTGCATATATAGAATTTAGATTTTGCAGATGTTGCTTGAAGTTTCGCAGATGGTGCATTTATAATCTTTCAGTGCTTGAAACTCCTTTTTATGTAATGCACAGATTATTCCTTCAGACCTTATGGTGTTGCATGCTTCACACATCTTTCCTATTATTGTTTCCGCTGGTACTTTTTCTTTTGCCAGTGCTTCGGCGATTTCTGAAACTATTTTCATGGTTTTTTCCGATTTCATTATTTCTTCAATGAAGGAGGCTCCTCTTTCGCCTTTCATGTACTGGGTTATTGCTGCTGGAGTTAATTCCATTTTTGTTGACGCATCAATTTTTCGCACATTATATTTTTCGATTAAGTCCTTCATTATTAATACTCTGAGTGCTGGTAAAATGTGTTGGACCACAATCATGCATGGAGGTTTCATTTTTGTTCCTCAATTATGTAGTTATGCGTTAGATTTATATAAATGTTTAACGCTGTTAAATTTATTTAACAATGTTAAAATCTGGGGGAGGCAACAACAATGACGAGTTCAACGGAAATCTACTTTGAAATTGTTGAACTAGATAAACTGAAACATCATGAAATGGTGGATTCCGCCCGCTTGGAAAAGCTGAAGGAGGAAGTAAAATCCGACGGGGTTTTAAAGTTGCCCATAGCGGTTGACAAAAACACCAACATAATCATTGATGGACACCATCGGGCTATGGCTTTAAAGGAGTTGGGATGCACAAAAGTGCCAGTGGTGTTTTTTGATTATAACTCGCAGGACATTGAAGTTCAATGTTGGAGAAACCCTGAAAAGTTGACGAAGGAAGATGTGATAAGGGCGGGATTAAGCTCAGAAAAACTGCCGCCGAAAACTTCTAGGCATATGGTATGGGTCGACGGCGTTCAAAAACACATTTCCGCCCTAGAAAAAGAAGTTAATATTCCACTTGAGAGGTTAAGGGAAGAGTAAGCGGATGATTGTGGCTAACAGCATTCTCGACCTTATTGGAAATACGCCCATGGTTAGGATAAATAAGCTTACTAAACCAGAGGATGCAACTGTATACGCAAAACTTGAGTGGTATAACATCGGCGGTTCGGTTAAGGATAGGATGGCGCTTTACCTAATAGAGCATGCGGAAGCCTCTGGAAAACTGAGGAATGATAAGATAATACTTGAGGCAACTTCTGGGAATACTGGCATAGCCCTTGCGATGATAGCGGCGGTGAAAGGCTACAAAATTGCCTTAATAATGCCGGAATCTGTCAGTGTGGAAAGGAGAAGGATAATTAGGGCTTATGGGGCTGATTTGATTCTTTCTCCTGGAGAGAAGGGGACGGGTGGGGCTGTGGAGCTTAAACTGAAAATGCTTGAGGAGAACCCTGAAAAATATATCGATATAAACCAGTTTAAAGACCCGGCGAATATTCTTGCCCATTATCAGACGACGGGTAAGGAGATTCTTGAACAGACAGGCGGCAAAGTGGATATGGTTGTGGTTGGTGTTGGGACGGCTGGAACGGGTGTTGGCGTTTCAATGCGGGTTAAGGAGTACAATCCAAACATAAGGGTTGTTGGTGTTATGCCTGAGTTGGGCGTGAGTATACAGGGGTTGAGAAATGTTGGGGAGCCTTATCCTACTCAGTTGTTTAGGAGGGAGAGTTTTGATGAGGTTGTGGAGATTACAAGTGGGGAGGTGCATGAGGCTTTTGAGGTTGCGCGGAGAGCCGCTAGGGAGGAGGGGTTGTTTGTTGGTATGAGTTCTGGGGCTATTCTTTATGTTGCGTTGAGGAAGGCTGGGGAGTTGGGTAAAGGTAAGGTGGTGGTTGCTGTTTTGCCTGATTCGGGAGAAAAGTATTTGAGTACATGTTTATTCCAAAGTTAGCCGTTTCCTGTGGTTTAAATGTTGTTGGTTTTGATGGAAAAATAACAACAACATTTGGATTAAAGGTGACCTTAAGGCTGTATTTCCCCAGTCTCTTTCAACTCCTTGACGAATTCATTGTAGCTTCTAACCCTTAAAAGGAGAGCCCTGTCCTCGTCGGACAGTAAAACATTGTTGGTAACCATAACTTCACCGAATCAAGTATCAGTATGGCTTCATAAAAACTTTTACTGTTGGCTGTATACTGCAATTTTGCAGTAGCCTCTAGGTTTCTGGGCGAAGTGTAGGCGGGCCCGACGGGAATTGAACCCGTGACCCCCGGGTTTCTCTGCGCTTTTGTGTTTTGCGGTTTAAAAGCCCGGTGCTCTATCCTTACTGAGCTACGGGCCCTCTTTTGTTGTTTATGGATGGTTTGCATTTTTAAGAGGGGATTGAGGATATATGAAGGTTACGCATGGCTGAAGTGTCGTGTTTGTTTTTGTGTCACTTTTTGGAGAAAAGTAACACTTATATTTGTTGTGGTTAACATTTTATGGCGGTGGTGTCTGTGGTGATTGTTGAGGTTGGTCCTAAGTACCGTGTGACGATTACGCGGGATGTACGGAGGAAAAGTCCTTTGAGGGTTGGGCAGAGGGTTTATTTGTTGGCTAGACCGCCCTACATAGTTTTGATTCCTATTCCAAATGGGGTTGATGAGGAGCTTGCTGGGCTTATTGGTGACATAACTTTTGGCAGGGAGGAGCGGAAGAGGGCTGAAGAGCAGATTTTGAAGGAAGCCTCTTAAATGAATGGGAATTTTATGGTTGAAACTGAGTTTCTCTTTGGTTTTCAACCTAAGGATAGACGTTATAATATAGTTTCGAGGATATTGAGGGTTTACGTGGAAACCAAGTCTTTGCGTATTTATTATCCCACATCGGCTTTGGTGGAGGTTCGCATGGTTATGGCAAGCCATGGAAAAAGCGCTGAGGAGAGACTTAAAGCCTTAACGTTGATAAGGGCAAAGGCTTCTGCGTCGAACCTTTCAGAGATAGGTCTTTCATCGGACGACTTGATTTTATGTGAGGAAATTATGATGCAGGGTTTAGCTCAGACGTTTTTTGATGCGTTGCATGCGTCTGTGGCGTTAAACAATAATTTAACGGTAATATCGAATGATGAGGTTTATGACAAAATTGGAGTGAAAAGAGTTTCATTTAAAGATTTTTTAAACTTTTTGGAAAAGTTTGAGCGTGGTTTTGGCTAGTTTTGTTTTGATTTTTGGTGGAATTGGAATTTTAGCTAGTATTTTGAGGAACATGGTTGCTGTGTAGGATGCAATGTAGACGGCGATGGCTATGGAGGTTATGGATATGCTTATGGCGAGTGCCAGCGGAAGCGTGTTTGCTGGGGCTGGAGGGAGTGGCGGTAGTATTGGTAATACGTATTTTTCTATTATGGGTATTATTGTGAGGGCTGTGAGGATTGCCGTTATCACTGTTAGGGTCGTGAGGCGTGTGTTGGTTTTTTGTTCGGTTTTTGTGGTTATCATTGTGTGAATCCTAGAGAGTTTCTCGTTTACGGCTTTGTTAAGCTCTGAAATTCCAAGTTTTTCTTCGGCGAGCCACCACCAGTCGCTGACGCTTCCAAAAATTTGGTGTCTAGCCTCGTAGATTTCCTCCAAACCAGCAACAACACGGTTTTCAGCTTCAACAAGCTCTTTTACGCCTTCGCTGAGAACACGAGTAAGCAAAAGGTCATAAGCCAGATGAAGTATGAGTAAACAATTGAGAAGCCCAAAGCATGCTACGTCAGCAATCACAATGCCATGCGTGGGAACAGCATCCAACACGCCAAAAGCCTCATCCCAAAAATCGTCAGAGCAAATCCGCAACATGGTATTCTGTGAGAAGAAACCGCTGACGCCAACGCTCGGTGAGATGTCAACCAAATAGTTTGACACGTACTCGGCTGAACGCATTTTATAGCATCTATCGCATATCAAAAGTCCAAGGCACTGCCTCGGATGTTTTTTCACAACCTCTTGAAACGGGTTCTCAACGGGTTTGTCGCCAGCCAACAAGTAAATGAGGTAGTACTCTTGGGCTTGGGCTTCGCTTATACGCCGATAATTTTCTGGGTTTTTCCTCCAGTTGAGCGTTTCAAGAACCGCCGAATGCACTGCAAACGTAAAAAGGTGCATAACATCCGCCAGAGTTGCCCTATACCGCATGTCACGGATTTTTCTCCAACTTTCGCCAAATATCCCATATCCAGCATTTTGCAGGTTTGTTGCGTTTTGAATCAGCCCACGTAACTGTTCTGGAAAAATCACTTCCACCCCTATTTTGTCAAAGTCTTCAAAGAGGTTTAGAGTTTCATCTGTGGTAAGTCCTTTTTCCACTTTTTTGGGGGTTAAGTGGAGGCTTAGGCATGCGGCGCCACCGACATAAACAGAAGCAACAACCGAGGCTGTTCTAAAATCTTCGTCGTAGGGCAATTTTATTTTTATTTGGGGGAATATTGCCCTTGCAAGACGCCCCAGCCTAACATAAACAGGCACTTGAATGTTATCCCACCAACCAAATGCGTCCAAAAGCTCGGTTTGTTTGGCAAATTCCTGTTCAGCCTTTTCCTGCAAACCCTCAAAACTGCTCTTTACTGCTATGCCCACACCTTCTAATTCTTCGGTGTAGGCTGTGTACGCCACTGCGTAGCCTAAACTCAAAAGTTCCTCCACAACATCTTTCGGCTTAACCCTCACCCTAAGATTTGAGGCGCCAACATCAAAAGCCCACAAATAAGTTATTGCGTATCCTCTAACCTTAAGCGGAGGCTCATCATAAGTTGGAGAAATCTCGCTGGGCTTCAAACGCTTAAACGGGCATATAAACCACTGTGGTTTCGACATTGCAAAGCCTAAAACAAATTGGCTTTCACACCCATTTCTACTTTTCTAAGCTTTTCCGCCACGCCACGCTGCGCCAAGCCAACGAAAACGCTTGTCCGCAACAACCCCAAAAAAGTTAGGGGTTTGATTGAACCTTCAAAAGATTCGTAATGAAATTCTTGATTTTATCATTCGCATTCAATATTGTCTCTATCGTTTTTCTACCCTTCTCCGTCAACCGATAAACACGTTTACGCTCGTTCCATGTCCCCTCAATCAGCCCATTCCTTTCAAGCGAATACAACAGCGAATAAACAGTGCCAGAACTCACCAGCAGATGGAATCGATTGTGTATAAACGAAATTACATCGTAGCCGCTTAAGGCTCCGTTCCGCAGTTCCGCCAAGATTATTATGTCCATAAAGTTTTTAATTATCCTTTCATGCATCTTCTTTAATATTTTGCCCTCCAACCTTTCACCGCCAAGTATTATCGTCAAAGCAGTCATGTTTAATCACACTCTAAGATTTTAGGTTAGATATAAATATTTAAATTTTGTTCTAATTCAGAATTAGAAGTAGAAACAGAATAAAATAAGTTTAAACACACACCACGCATACAAACCCACAAAAGAAACAATGTTTCAAAATTCAATTATATAAAACACCCACAAAGCTTTACAATTTTAAATGTAACTTTCCACTCAAAAGCCAAAACAAGCCATTTTTAACAGCCAGCAATATATCCACATATTAACAAACGTTATCTCCCCTTTTCCACCCAAAAATCATGCGGTGTTCAAATTTGATTTCATGGAAAACCTCCCTCAAAAGATTAAACAAAGAATATGAAATGGCAATGAAAAAGAAACATGCACTAGACAATTTACTCGAAACAGGCAGAATTTCACAGTACACCTACGAAATCTTCAACAAAGAATTTGCTGGTGCGGTTGCAGAACTAGATAGGCAACGAAAGGATTTGCTTGACAAAATGAATTCTAAAATGAGGGGACTTGAAGAACACATCAAAACCCTAGAAGTTTTACTCGCAAACTTTGAAATTCAACACGTGGCTGGCGAAATAGACGAAGAATCCTACCAACGTGAAGCCAACCTCATAACAACAGGACTTGGAGCTGCAAGGCGAGAGTTAGACAATGTAAAAGAGGCTTACAACCAACTTTTAAATGACATAAACACCCCCATAGAAGCCTTAACCATACAAGAAACAGAAGCTGAAACCAAAGAAAACGAAAGTTTGGAGGTCAGCGGAACCGAGCCTTCCGAAAACCCGCAAGAACCAGAAAACGCACAAATTCCAGAAACAGCGACGGAACTAACACAAGAAAAACAAGACTAAAACACTCCTTTTTCTAAATTAATATTCACTTACAAAACTTATTTCTGGATAATCCTTAACCGTTCTGCCCACGCCCTTTTCCGCTAAAATTTCAAGCTTCAAAATTTTGCATGTCCCAGCAATATCATTCTTGCTTTGGCTGAGGGCTTCCGCATTCTCGCTGTTTCCAGCGTAAATTTTCACTTTCGCTATTTCCATGTTCAACGGCTTTCGCCTCTCAGCTTTTTCCCGTCTAATCTCTGTTATAACGGCTATTACCAAATCGCCCTTCCTTTCAGCCTCCTCATCTATCCTTTTCAGGTCTGGTTCAGGCCAAGGCGTCAGTTGTAGGCTTTTTACGCCCACATCTCCAGCATACATTATCTGGTAAATTTCCTCTGTTATGTGTGGTGTTATCGGCGCCAACAACTGAATTACACGGTATAAAACATTGTAAAGCGTGCATTGAACAGCTTTTCTCTGCGTTTCTCCGTACCTTTCAGGCTTGTAAAGTCTATCCTTAACCGCTTCAATGTATTGGTCGCAAAATACATGCCACGTGAAATTGCGCACTTCCTCAACGGCAATGTTGAATTGGCACTTTTCCAAGGCTTCTGTAACCTTCTGCGTCAACTTTTCAATTTTGCTAAGAACCCACCTGTCCAAAAGCTGCAGTTCAAATTTTTCGCCGATTTTATAGTCTTCAAGCTGAACGCTTACGAATCTTGCAGCATTCCAAAGTTTAGTTAGGAAGCGTCTGCCATATTCCACATCTGACCAGCGGAATGGAATGTCTGAGCCTGTTGCTCCTCCAGCTGCAGCCCACTGCCTCGTGGCGTCTGTTCCATACTTGTCCAGCACTTCTGGCGCTGCAACATAATTTTTGAGGGATTTGCTCATTTTTCTGCCGTCTGAACCTAAAACCATGCCGTTTATTAAACAGCTTTTGTAAGGCGTCTCTTCGAAGAGGGCTAGGTGCCTAACCATTAAGTAATAAGCCCAAGTTCTTATAATGTCTACGCCTGAAGGATGCAAATCAGCTGGAAAAAGCCTTCGCCAGTCTTCACGGTCTGGCCAGCCAGCATGCACAGCGCATGTGATGGATGAGTCCATCCAAGTGTCGAAAACGTCTTGTTCTGGAATGAAATCTTTGCCTCCGCATTTTGGACACTTGCCAATTCTTGGATTTTCAAGTTTGGGGTCTATGGGAACCCAGCTTTCCTCCGCCAAAATTGTTTCGCCACAGTTTTTGCAGTACCATACTGGTATGGGCGTTGCGAAAATGCGTTGGCGACTTATAACCCAATCCCAATCCAACGAACGCGCCCAATCTATTAAGCGGGTTTTCATGTAATCTGGATACCAAATCACTTTGTTTGCTGTCTCCTCCACCTTATCCGTTAAAATGCGAGTCTTCATAAACCACTGTTTACGTTCAAGAATCTCGACGGGTGTTCCACATCTTTGGCATACGCCTATTTCTTGCCTAAGCCTTTCAGTTTTTTCAAGCAAACCTTCAGCCTTAAGGTCTTGAACTATGGCTTCCTTCGCCTCTTTTATGGTTAATCCAGCATATTTTCCGCCGTTCTCGTTTAGCCTTCCATTCTCCGTTAAAATTGTAATTACTGGAAGCTTATGCCTAATCACGGTTTTCACGTCTTCTTTGTCGCCGTAAGTGCATATCATAACAACGCCCGTACCGAAAGACGGGTCAACACCTTCGTCCGCTATTATCTCAACCGTGCGGTTAACAACTGGAACAACAATTTTTCTGCCAATATACGTCTTAAACCTGTCGTCCATGGGGTTAACAGCAACCGCCACACAAGCGGATATGAACTCTGGACGTGTTGTGGCTATTAACAAGTGTTCTTTACAACTTTCCAACGGAAACTTGATGTAGTGTAAGGCGCCCTCCCGCTCTTCATATTCAACCTCAGCATCCGCAATAGCTGTTTCACAACGAGAACACCAATTCACTGGATGTGTACCCTGATAAACAAAGCCTTTCTTATACAAAATTATGAAGCTAAGCTGAGTGCGCCTCCAATAGTCCGAGTCCATCGTGCGGTATTCCGTTGTCCAATCAACACTGCAACCCAAACGTTTCACGCCTTCCTTCATCATTGCAATATACTTTTCAACAAGCGCCTTACACAACTCACGAAACTTGTCTGGAGGAAAATCCCTCTTACGTATGTTATGTTCACGTTCCACTTGCACTTCAACGCTTAAGCCGTGGCAGTCCCAACCCTGCGGAAAATAGACATTATAGCCTCTCATACGCTTATAACGAGCGACAATATCAAAGTAAGTCCAGTTTAAAACGTTTCCCATGTGAAACTCGCCAGAAGGATAAGGCGGAGGCGTATCAATGCTGAAAGTTGGACGTTGCCTATCCTCCCAATCAAAACGGTAAATGCCCATATCTTCCCAAAGCTTCTGCCACTTCCGCTCAACAGCAACAGCGTCAAACTCTTTAGGCAAAGCCTTCATAACCAAACCACTTCAACTTTTAGGAAAGATAAATACACACCTAAAAAGCATTCTGGATGTTTTATAATTTTCCAATGTGTAGAAAAGGAGAAGATAGAGTTATGTTTGTGTTTACCATGCTTTTCCATAGTTTTTCTTTATTTCCAGTATGTCTTGTAGGTCAACTACTCCGTTGCCCATCACTGGCGTAGTTGGGGATATGTCGCATGTGAAGTCCCAGTTTGAATGGCCAGGATAGCTACCATAGGCTTTTTTGGCGGTTAACATGTCTTTTAGTTCGACTTTGTGGTTGTTGTCTATGTCTGCGTAGGCGCCTGGCGCCGATGAGCCTAAAGCCAACAATAGGAAGTGTAGGTTAGCGGTTTGGCTACTTCCACCATAGGGGCTGCACGGCAAGAACGGATGATTTTGATGCGGCCAACGAACCCAGTATGTGTCCAAGTATATGTACCAGTCCGGGTGTCCTGCTGTTGGGATCATGGGCATTTCGCTTCCGATGATTTCTTGGATTTTGTTGGCTATTTCTTGTCTCGTTTTGCCTGGTGGTGGAGTGTCGAGTTGGGCTAGTAACTGCACAAGCGTTGAGTTTCTGTAGTCACCGTAGTGACTCCAGCATCCAGCTGTTCCCATGAACATTTGGCTGTAACGTTCGTACATGTCGCCGTTTATGCCCCAGTGCATACAGTAATGGCTAAAATCAAAGTCCAAGGCATTCATCATGTTTACGTAAGTGGGCTGGTCAGGAAATTCGGCTACAAGCGTTATGCCAAGCAAATTGGTTACGTTGTCAGCTATAATTTGGGTTATTCCGTTGATATCCGTCCATCCGTAAACATCTATAATTGTCCACGGACCAAGCGCCACGTTCACGCCTGGATACTCGGGCAGTTCATCCGCTTCTTCAAATCCGTTTTCATACCAGTATTGAGCTGGATGTGTTACTTTGCCTACAGTGAGGTCTACGTTGTCCGCTAAGTACTCTTCAAGCCAATCCATGTTTGGACCGCTCTTTGTATACCAAGTGCCGTTTACTTTAATGCAGTAATTATTTAAGGTTAGAAGCCCCAGCGCGAGGTTGTAGGAAATGCGATATTTGTCTTCAATAGTCGTGTTAAGATATTGTCGGGCAACCGTATCATCTGCTGGAATGTACAATGGACTAGCGGGTTTCAAGTACTCGCTTGAAGCCTGATTAAAAAGTGTAAAGTTAAACACGTAGGCAATAGCCTTGTGAAGCCAAGGTTCATTCAATGGATATTTACGGTGGTTTGGAACTATTATTTTGGTTGCCTTGTCTATGAAATATGGCGGGTTATTAAGGTAAGTGCGCAAATGCCAAACTGGAATATAGTTGCCGTCCCAGTCGATTTCTCCACTTGCGAAGCCAGGATATATATCCTCGTTCTTTTCATAATTGTAATATCCAAGATATTCAATTGCGGATTGTTTGCCTATGACGTGTTTACCCCACCATAACGGATTCTTCTTCATAATCGTGTATTTGGGCCATTCAGCGGTCTGATGAACCCATGGTAGAAACATTCCAGAGGCTACTCTCCAGCAACCATTCAACTCCGGCGGTAAATAATCTATTAAATGCGGTGCATTAGGATGTTGTTCTTCTAGGGGTAGTGTCCAATCGTTTTTAAAGTTTGGTATCCAGCCGCCTGCCCAATCATCCGCCCATCTTTCAATTGCTTTCCAAAGGTCTGCTGGCACTATAAGGTAAGAACGAGTCAAACTTCTCCAAACAACTGAACTCCACATACATTCGGTTTTTATTCGCACATAAAAGACCCAGTCGCTTTCAATCACAAAGTTGTCTATTGAACCTACTCTCTCCTTAAAATCGCCCATGTGCCAGTACTTTCCACCCGGCGATTCGTCGAATGCTCCGTAAAGGTAAAAGCTATATTTAACATCCTCAGCTGTTATGGGTCTATAATACTGAAAACCACCTGTGCCAGCCTGCCAAGCATCCCAATCTGTAATTTTAACCCAACAAGCGTCACGGCGAAGCACCACTTTTATACATGTGCTGTTAACCCACTCGATACTTTCGCCAAGCCAATTAATAAGTTGACCACTTACAACATCAGTTCCAAACATCGGTTCATACATTATATAAGTGTCCCAGCTTTGACCCCAATCCATAATGGCTGGGCAATAACCTACTGTTGGATCAGGCCAATAACCGCAGCCCCAAAGGGTGTTCTCTCTTGACTGAGGCGGCGGCGCTGGCGAATATGTAAAGGTTGCTTGTAAAGTGTGATTTGTGTTCATTGTTATATTTATTGGATTTTCTGAACTGTGGAGTACACCGTCGATTTCCCAATGGTTAAATATATAATTGGCGTAAGGAACAGCTGTGACGGAAACAATTGTTTCGGATGGGTACAAGTATGTTCCAGGCTGTGGATCAGTTGTTCCACCTGCAGAAGTGGAAATTTTCAAAGAATAAAGGATTGGCGCATATTTAAATACGGCAAGTAATGTGCTATTTGCAATCACGGGTATTTGTATCGGGTTAAGCGCTCCTTTGTTAACACCGTCCAGTTCCCAATGGTCAAGTGCATAATTAATGTAGGGTACGGCAGTAACATTCACAATGGTTCCGTAAGTACAAGTGTATGTTCCAGGCGGTGGATCAGTTGTTCCCTCAGTTGCTGCACCGATAGTTAATGTGCATTGTTTTAAGCTGAACACTGCATGTAACATATGATAATCATTAAAGGTCACACTTATTGGATTGGCATTAACACTCTCACCATCAAAAACCCAGTGATCAAAGTAACGTCCAACACCGGGTATGGCGGTGACATCTACCACTGCTCCAACAGGGTATGTGTAAATTCCAGGCGCGGGATTAGTTGCTCCATCAATCATTGATGCGATTGTCAGCGTATAAGCGGGTATAAATACTGCGTGTAACGTGTGGTTAACACTCATAGAGATAGTTATTGGATTAACAGTAATGTTCTCACCATCAAAAACCCAGTGACTAAACACGTAATTTGTGTCTGGTAGGGCTGTAACGCTTACCATGGTTCCCGCAGGATAAGAATATACTCCCGTGGATGGGCTTGTCGTTCCGCCTTGTGTTGTGGTGATTGCCAACTCGTATGAAATAGTCGGTGGGCTAATTATAACTGTATCATCAATTAAGACGTTGTCAGCCAGGTTGGCTTCGCCTGGTGCTTGAGTAACTACAGCGCTAATCACATATTCTCCTGAAATGAATGTTGCTGTGTTCCAGTTAAAAGTCAGCGTTGTCATGGCTGAAGATGTCAAGTTTGAAAAAGTTTTGCTTCCTATTATTGTCGAATTAGCATATACGGTAACTCCGAAGGCTTCGCGGAGTGTTCCCTTATTTAGGACTGTAACGTTAACCTTTATTGTATTCCCTTGAATGACATTAGACGCTGAGGTAACAACGTTAACCACAGCTAGGTCATGTCTTGGAGTTACGTGAATGAATTTGTTTCCGTAGAATATGCAGCTGATAACGTATGAGTATGGATCACCCGTAAAGTTTTCTGTCTGTTCTTGTGGGTGATAGGCAAACCCTTCCACAAGCCCCTTGCCATATGGAAAGTAAAAAGCCAAAGTTCTGTTGGCTCTGTCATACTCTGAAGTTTCCATTACCACCCTTACTACAGTTTTATTTAAAACTTCATCAACAAGTACTCCGCCATGCATTAGATAGATTTTTGTGATATATGGAAAAGTGGCTGGATATTGACTTGGAAATTCAGGTGAAAATTTATATAATGGCGGATTATGGACACGTACATTGCCAACCCAATCCAAATTACCCGTAACAAAATGTACATAACCCGGAAATACCCGAGACAAGTCCATAAGTGCAACATCAGTGAATATAACTTCGCCTCCACCAGCAACGAAGAGTGTTAAATTGCCTATCACATTAGTAGGAGTTGCACCGAACCATCCCGGACAGTCAATAACAACCAAATCGAAATCGTGAAATATTGTTGCATTATTGCTAGCGACGCTGCGGGTTACAAGCGTGTATGGTATTTTCATTTGGTTCAAAGTGTCTTCGGTGTGTCCCCATTCTCCATAAACAACTAGTACTTTTGTAGGTTTATCGACGATGGACAGTTGATCTGAATAAGCACTGAAAGGCTCTGTTAACTTATCAACAGTAACGTTTGGAAAACGCAGCTTTATATTTTCAACAATGTATCCATGCACTGGCGGTACAAGAATAACTCCGCCAGAGTAAATGTTTCCTCCGGGGTATTTTATGGTTTTTAATGCTATGCTTGGTGGTTTTATAATTCGGTATATTGTGGCTCCACTATTTAAGATTGACCATACAAAACCATAAATTGAAACATTTTGCGTTGTCAAAATGTTTTGTTTTTCATCCATTGGTATGACGTAAGTGCCGCTTGGGAATGAGTATATGGTAGGCTTTGTTGTTGGGAGATAATTTCCCGTTCGCATGGCATCATGCCTAAACATTGGCCATTCAACAGCGTAGGGTGTTACTTTAGAACTTTTATCTTCAAGTGCATAGAGAGTTGCTGTCCAATCATAAAAGATTATTTCAAGTCTGCCGTCACCGTCAATGTCTGCGACGCTGGGCGAAACGGTAATGGAAGCGGTCTCATATAAGTCAATAAGCGAACCATTTAAAGCATCCAGCAAATACAAAGCACCAGAACCAACTGAGCTGTTATATAAACTGCCAGAGCCGATGTAAATACCAACGTTTACACCTCGATTTGCAATAGCAAGCGACGAATAAATTGGTTTACCAGTATCATAAGCCCATTGAAGATTTCCATTTGCATCCAAAGCGTAAATTCGACCGTCCAATGACCCAACATAAATTGTAGAAACATAAACAACTGGAGATGAATACACAGGTGCACTTGTTCGGAACATCCATTGAAGAGAACCTGTAGCACCATCTAAACAGTAAAGGTATCCATCTAAGGATCCGATAATAACCTCAAAGGCAGAATCACCATCAAGATTAGCCAGAGCAGCAGACGAGTAAACGGCGCTTCCGATTTGATAACTCCATTTAAGATCACCTGTTCTACCATTTAAAACATAAACTTTGCCATCTTCAGATCCGATCACCACTTCAATTAGTTCATCATTGTCAATGTCGCCTAAAACTGGTGAAGCTAGCACTGGACCGTCTGTTTGGAACTTCCATAAAACATCCCAGTCTATCCCTTCCGTTCCACCATATATCCACGGATCTGTAACGGTGATACCCTCATTCACATAATCGAAATTTTCTCCATCAAAAGCCCAAACATTTCCATAACTGTCACCTACTACTATTTCAAGTCCGCTTATAGACGGGTCTATATCAGCCGCTGCTGGCGATGAATGCCATAAAAAGTAGGCTCCAGCCATAGGCGGTGATGGAAATGTCCATACAAAGTTGCCATATCGATCAATAGCTTCAACGTTGATTCCGCTTGTACCGCCAACAATTTCGAGGTAACCGTCTTTATTAATGTCGGCTAACGCCGGAGAACTTTTTGATGCGTCCGCTTCCGTGTCTTTAGCCCATATGCAACTGCCAGAAGCGTTGAGAATACGCCAAATTCCATAGGCTGAACGCCCAAGTTCAGGATACCAGTTTATGCACTCGTCACTTCCAACAATAATTTCAAGTCCGGCTACATCACCGCGTATATCTCCAATAGCCGGAGAAGAACCAAAATATCCCCACTCACAGAAACTTTGTAGTTTATAAGTCCATTCGGGGGCCAAGATGCTGGAAGGGTTGGGGTTTACAATGTATGTTGAAGCGAATGTGGAAAATAATAAAATTGTAAGAACTATAATGGGTGATAGTTTTTTCATAGTAGTCCTTTCTCCTCTAAATAGCACCTAATAATTTAGTTGAGAAAATATATAAAGATTATGAAACAAATTTATAGTAAAATAATCCGTTAATTATTAGTAGATAATGAGGCTTCAATTGAGTTTCCTCTCCATTCAAAGAAAATGGGGAAGTGGAGGTTTGTGTTTTGGGTTTACCATGTTTTTCCATAGTTTTTCTTTACTTCTAGTATGTCTTGTAGGTCTACTTTTCCGTCGCCCCTCACTAGTTTTGGTGGGTTACCAACTATGTATGTTGGGGCTATGTCGCATGTGAAGTCCCATCTTTCGTGGCATGGGTAGCTGCCGTAGGCTTTTTTGGTTTCTAGTATGTCTATTAGTTCGACTACGTGGTTGTTGTCTATGTCTGCGTAGGCGCCTGGCGCCGATGAGCCTAAAGCCAACAATAGGAAGTGTAGGTTAGCGGTTTGGCTACTTCCACCATAGGGGCTGCACGGCAAGAACGGATGATTTTGATGCGGCCAACGAACCCAGTATAAGTCACTGTAGATGTAGGGGTGTGGAGTGTTAGCAATTGGGATTAGGGGTTCGTCGCTTCCTACAATCCATTGGACTTTGTTGGCGATTTCCTGCATGTTTCCAAGTGAAACTTTCAGTTCAACTTGTATATAATCTGTGGCCAGTAATGGTGGGGGCTCCCATGATGGGTATGCCATTGCCATAACATATATTCTGCCGTGCTGGTCTATGTAGTCGTTGCTTGGCAGTGAAACGCTGATGAAAATGTCTTCAGTGGATGGTAGAATTGTGGCTATTATGTTCCATTGGAGGCTGGTGTGGTTCCAAACCATGAGTTCGCCAGCTGATCCTTGATCAAAACGATCTATGAAGCCCTCCCATGTTACATTTATTGATACTACCATGTCTTTTGTTATGCCGAGTGGTAGAGTAAAATTGAAGATGTGTTGCGCATAATCGTTCCAAGTGATGGGTACCGTGGTTTCACGGACGTCATCGGAACGTTTGACGTTATCGGCGTTAATTTCACCTGCGAATGTGGAGTATGGCGGTTCATTAACGACTGAGTCGCCGTTATCATATTTGCCCCATGCATACTCAGCCTTGTAAAGAACAATGCGCGAGATAAAACTATCACAGAGGTCCAGCAGAGTTTCAAGCGTTGGGTTTCTGTAGTCGCCTAGATGCGCATACACATAAGTGAAGTTGCCAGTAAATAGTTGCTTATACACTTCACATACAGTTGAACCTAAACCATGCGGCATAGAATAGTAGTGGCTAAAGTCATAGCTCAGCTCATCCATTACCTGTTCATATTCCGAATAAGAAATAAGCATAGCTGTAAGCGTAATGTCAAGCAATTTTGTCCAGTTAGCAATGAGTAGCGTTACATAATTTCCGTCTGTCCATCCTTCTATGTCTATGATTGTCCATGGGCCGAGTTGCACGTTTACGCCTGGAATATTTGGCAGTTGATCTGCTTCGCTAAGTCCATGCTTTAGCCAGTACGAGGCTGAATGTGTGATTTGACCTATGGTAAGGTTTACATCATCTGTCAAATAGTTTTCAAGCCATTGTTGACATGGGCCTTCCTTTGTGTACCATGCGCCGTTAGGCCAGTTGTACGGGCGGTTTGTTGTTGAGTTCCAGCCTTGAATTGTGCCGTTGTATATATAATAGCATGTTGCATTTAAAATTTCAATTGCCTCTTGAACATCTTGCACGTATGGTATTTGCACATATGTGCCGTTGAAATATTCATTTACGAAGTAGGCATTTATTGTTTCGTTGCGAACATTCTTAGGCAGGTATAGTGGGCTTGGCGGTATAAGGTAACCTGCGCCGAAACTGGAGAAATTGAGTATGTGACACATAGCATGATGTAGCCACTGCTCACCTAAAGGCCACCTCCGATGATTTGGAACTACGAACTCATCTGCACCTTCATCCACGTAGTATGGTGGATCATAAAGGTAAGTGTGCAAGAAGCAGTATTGCTGCATAAGCTCGCCTATGTTTGGAACGGCAATGCCACACCAGTCAATTCCACCGTTTATTAAGTCTTGAATAAAGGCTTCGTAGGAGTCATAGTGCTTATACACACAGTAGTTCGGCGCTGGACGTCTGCCGAAGAGGCGGATGCCCCACCATAACGGGTTCTCCTTCATCAGCACATAGTGAGGATACTCCGTGGTTTGGCGCATGTATGGAAGATACATTCCGGAGGCCACTCTCCACTCTGGCGGTGTGCCTGGCAATGTATTGTTTGTCCAGTCGTTTGGGAAGTCTGGAACCCATGGATACTGCTGCTCAATTTGTTGCCAAACGTCGAAAGGCATTATGAGATATGACTTTGTTAAGGAACTATATACCACTTGGGCCCATGTTTCATTTACTCTCACATGAATTTCTTTATCGCTTATGATCATAAAACTATCCCATGATGCATTTACTAACCCTTCTGGAAGCCCAGGTATCCCTTGGTACACATCCGTAAGATTGAGGCTGTATTTGACATCCGTAGTATTTATTGGTCTGTAATATTCTACGCCGCCTGTGCAGGCTTGCCAAGCATCCCAATCTGTGATTTTAACCCAGTAAGGCGCATATTTGCCGCCGCCAATATCCTTCTTACGAAGCATTATCTTTATCGTGGTGCTGTCAAGCCATTCTATGTTTTCGCCAAGCCATTTGATAAGGCGGTTGCTTGCACGGTCAACGCCAAACAGCGGCTCGTACATGATGTATGTGTCCCAACATTGACTCCAATCCATAATGCATGGAACACTCGTAGCCCACGCTGGGTCTGGCCAATAACCGCTAACAGAAATTGTTTTATCTCTAGGAACTGGCAAGTCCCATTCTGGTGGTTGAGCAGACATTGAAGAAACATTTATCATTCCAATGTTCAATAGCAATACAATTACGAACAGCAAAGCCGCTGTTACACACTTATGTCTCTTATTGGATGGTTTATCCAATTTTTTATTCCTCTAAAATTTTTATATACAATCTATTATAGGCGTATATAAACGGTTTAAAAGATTTATGGTAAAAAGTGCAAGTCCCAAAAACATTTATACCGCCAAATAACACCTATTTTATTCAAGGTTTAGGGGAGCTGAGCTGTGACTTGGCTGAGAGGATGGCTGAACGCCGTCGACCCTTAGAACCTGACCCGGGTAATACCGGCGGAGGGAAAACAAATGAATAAGAACATGTTTAAAAATTCTTTAAAAGCGAGTTTTTAGCTTCTTTCGCAGTTTTGGAGGTTATATGGAAATATGACAACGCAAATGTGTGCTGCTAAAAGTGGGAAAATAACCGAAGAAATGCGTATAATTGCCAAAGACGAGGGAGAATCACCTCGAAGGGTTTGTCGGCGTTTGGCAGAAGGCACGCTTATTATAACTCGTAATGTTCAACGTGAAAATGTGCATCCAGTTGGGATTGGCAAGGGCTTGCGTGTTAAGGTTAATGCGAATGTTGGCACAAGCCCTGACTTGTGCGATTTAAATTTGGAGTTGGAGAAAGCGAAGGTTGCCGTGAAATTTGGCGCTGACACGGTCATGGATTTGAGTACGGCTGGCAATTTAGACGAAATAAGAAGGGCAATATTGAAGGCTGTTAATGTGCCAGTTGGCACGGTGCCGATTTATCAAACAGCCGTGGAAATTGCCAATAAAAAGGGCGCAATCGTGCATATGACTGAAGATGATATCTTCAACGTTATAGAACGCCAAGCCAAAGACGGCGTTGACTTCATGACTGTACATTGTGGAGTTACAATGCAAATCGTTAAAAGCTTAGCCAAACATCCACGCTTAATGGGAGTCGTAAGCCGAGGAGGAACATTTTTAGCCTCGTGGATTCTCCACCACAACAAGGAAAATCCGTTATATGCGAATTATGATTATCTTTTAGAGTTAGCGGCAAAATACGATTTCGTTTTAAGCATCGGAGACGGTTTGAGGCCGGGCTGCATATTTGACTCTACGGATTGGGCGCAAATTCAAGAGTTACTCACAATTGGAGAGCTTGTGGAAAGGGCCAGAGCCAAAAATGTGCAGGTCATGGTTGAAGGACCTGGGCATTTACCCTTAAATGATGTGGCAGCTAATGTGCAGCTTGAAAAGTCAATTTGTAAAGGCGCGCCGTTTTATGTGCTTGGTCCAGTTGTAACGGAAATAGCGCCGGGATACGACCATATTGCTGGGGCTATTGGCGGAGCTTTGGCTGGGCTTGCAGGCGCAGATTTCCTATGCTATTTGACGCCTTCGGAGCATCTGAGCTTGCCAAGTTTGGAAGACGTTAAAGAGGGCGTTATAGCCACGAAAATAGCTGCGCATGCCGTTGACATTGCAAAGCTTGGACGCAAAGTTGCAATGCAGGATTTGGCTATGGCAAAAGCCAGGGCAAACCTCGACTGGAAAAATCAGTTTGAAAACGCCTTAGACCCTGAAAAAGCCATGAAAATTCATGGTAGAGTAAAACCTAAAAGTGGAACTTGTTCGATGTGTTCTGAGTATTGCGCCATAAAAATTTTGAGGGAGACGTTGAAGGCTGAGGGGCAATGCCTATGAACAAGCGCACGGTTCCAGTGGCGTTAACAATTGCTGGAAGCGACTCTGGAGGAGGCGCAGGCGTCCAAGCAGACATCAAAACTTTTGCGGCTTTGGGCGTTCACGGCGCAGCGGCAATAACAGCCATAACAGCCCAAAACACATGTTCTGTTAGGGCTATACAGCCTTTAAACCCTGAAATTGTTAAGGCGCAGATAAAGGCTGTGGCTGAAGACATGGGCATAAACGCTGGAAAAACAGGAATGCTTTACACAGCGGAAATAGTTAGGGCGGTTGCTGAAGGGGTTTCGCTTTATGGTTTTCCTTTAGTTGTTGACCCTGTTATAGTGGCCAAGGTTGGTTCGCCGTTGCTGGAGGCTGAAGCCATAAACGCATTAAAAAATTGTCTTTTGCCAAAAGCCACGGTTATTACGCCTAACAAGTTTGAAGCGGAAAAATTGGCGGAAATGGAAATAAAAAGCCTTGAAGATGCGGAAATCGCGGCTAGGAAAATTTCTGAGTTAGGCGTGAAGGCTGTTGTTGTTAAGGGTGGACATTTTGAAGGTGTAGAGGCTGTTGACATCCTTTATTATGATGGTAAAATTGAAAGGTTTAGCGCTTCGAGGCTTGACGCCAAAACCACGCATGGAACAGGTTGTATTTTCTCTGCAGCCATCACAGCCCAAATTGCAAAGGGCGACGATATTCCAGTGGCTGTTGAAAAGGCAAAAATTTTTGTGGTTTCAGCCATAAAACACGGGTTTGCGGTTGGCAAGGGTTATGGACCAGTCAATCCCATGGCGCAACTTCACCGTGAAGCTTCACGATATAGCGTTTTAGTGAATGTTGACGAGGCTGGAAAACTGCTTATGTCTTCGCCAGTTACAGCCAAGCTTGTGCCTGAAGTTGGCATGAACGTGGCTATGGCTGTTCCATATGCTGAAAGCATAGGGGATGTTGCGGCTTTTCCAGGCAGAATGGTGAAAGCGTTTGCTCAGGTGAAGACTGTGGGTTGCCCATGTTTTGGAGGTTCAACACATCTTGCAAGTTATTTGCTGGAAATTATGAAGCACAACCCAGAAAAAAGGGCGGCGATTAACCTGAAATTTTCTGAGGAGACTCTTAGACTTTTGGAAAGTAAAAACTTGAAAATCTCTTTTTATAACCGAATGGAAGAGCCTGAAGAAATTAAGAGGGTTGAGGGGTTAACTGTGCCTTGGGGTGTAAACCAAGCCATAAAAAGATTTGGAGCTATTCCAGACGTAATTTATCATAGGGGTGACGTTGGAAAAGAACCTATGATAGTTGTTTTTGGGAAAGACGCCATTTCACTGGCGAGGCTTGTGGTGGAAATTGCAGAGGAAATGAAAAATGACTAGCTTATATTTGGCGTTTAAGCCAGTTTTGATTCCACTTGCGCAAACACGCCTTAGAACAGAAAATGTAAACCTTGTTAACGCAGCATGTTTTCCGTGTGATTGGCTTTTCAGTTATGATTTTTACACAAACTTGACATCGTACTGGCATCAGCCAAACAAAGAAACAAATTTAAGCAATATAAATTATTTTCCAAAATCTAAGGTGGATAATCATGAAAGAGGTTGAAGAGGAAGCCATAACACAGGCGATAATTCGGAAAGCCATGGAAGACTGGATAAACCTTGCGGAAACAGACGTTGTAGTCGTTGGAGCTGGACCTTCGGGTTTAACTGCGGCTATGCACCTTGCAAAGGCTGGACTCAAAACCGTAGTGTTTGAGAGAAAACTGTCCTTCGGCGGTGGAATCGGCGGAGGCGGAATGCAACTTCACAAAATTGTTGTGCAAGCACCCGCAGACAAAATTCTGCGGGAAGTCGGCTGTAAACTTGAACCTTTAGAAGACAGCCTATTCATCGTGGACACGGCGGATATGATGGCGAAGTTGGCTTGCGGAGCAATCAACGCAGGCGCAAAAATAATTTTAGGCGTAACTGTCGACGACGTAATATACCGTGAACAACCAACGCGGATAGTTGGCGTGGTTGTGCAGTGGACATCTGTAGTAATGGCTGGATTACACGTTGACCCGTTGGCTGTAAAAGCCAAAGCCGTTGTCGACTGCACGGGACACGACGCCGAAGTGCTTGCGGTAGCCTTAAAAAAAATTCCAGAGTTGGGAATAGCCATTAAAGGCGAAAAATCCATGTGGACATCAAAAGCCGAAGAATTAACCGTTAAAAACACAAGGGAAGTTTGCCCCGGACTTTTTGCGGCTGGGATGGCTGTAGCCGCCATAGACCAGACGCCGCGCATGGGACCAATATTCGGCGGGATGCTACTAAGCGGCGTAAAAGTAGCCCAGCTGGTTACAGAAAAGCTGAAAGGCACTTAGCTTTTGTGTTGTTGTCGTGTCGAAGTTTTTAACAATAACAAAACCGCATAGCTATTAAAGTAGGATTCTTTCTGGTGCGTTATATATGTTTAGACGTTTTCCACGCACAAACCCGATTAGGGTTAAGCATGTTTCTTTTGCGATTGTTATGCCAGAGTCCACCGCTGCGGTTGAAGAAGCCACTATTGGTATGCCGACTTTCGCCGCTTTTAGGGTTATGTCGCCTGTTAATCTTCCGCTTAAGGCAAGAAAGCAACTGCCAAAATCGCTTTTGTTTTGGGCTGTTATGCCAATGGCTTTGTCAACTGCGTTGTGGCGACCCACATCCTCTGCAAAAGCTAAGAGGTGTCCGTTGCTTGTATAAGTGGCTGCGGCGTGAACACCACCAGTTCGCCTAAAAGTTTCTGCCTCCGTGTTTAGTCTACCCACACAGTTTAGGATTACTTCAGCCTTCACCTTCAAATTCGACGTTATTTTTGGAAGTTTTCCCAAATATTGGCGAGGTGATGCTGCGCCGCCGCATGCTGAAGCTATTATGCGTGAAAATGGCTTTAGCTGGTTTAGGCGTTTTTCCACGTCAACGCCCCGTCGCAGTTTGACATTGCAGACGCCCTTTACATTTATGATTGTTTCCTCAATTTCATCAATTGACTGCACTATACCTTCTGAAAGTAAATGTCCAACAACCAGCTCTTTCAAGTTCGTCGGCGAACAAAAAATAGTAGCGTAATTCACCTTGTTTAGGCGTATGCTGAAAGGCTTTTCCTCAGCCACAAAATCCCTCATTTTCCGAACAGCCTTTGCTGAAACGTCAACCCTTAAAATTTCAACTTCCCGCATTTTCGCTATCGCCTACCTCTTCAACTCTGATAAGAGAAAATTCACAATTTCATCGGCAATGTTAACATTTGTAACAGACTGTAAGCCTCTCCATCCAGGTTGACTATTAACATCAACAACCAATAGCCCTCTAGGACTTTCCAGAATGTCTACGCCAGCGACTTTGCATCCAATAAGCTTTGCTGATTTAACAGCCAAATCTTCTAAGGCTTTGTCAAGCTTTATCGGTTGTGGCTTTGCACCTTGACTATAATTGGTTTTCCATGTGTTTGCAACGCGGCGCATTGCGGCGGTAACGCGGTCGCCGACTACGAAGGCGCGGATGTCGGAGAAACCATGAGGTACGAACTCTTGAAGGTATATTACGCCGTGATAAAAGGTTAAAGCCCTAAAAATTGTTTGGGCAACCTCTAAATCATTAACCCTTGTCGAGCCGATTCCACGCGAGCCGAAAAGAGGCTTAACAACAACATCGCCCAAATTTTTAAAATCCCTTAAAGCCTCATCAACATTTTCAGTTACAGCCGTGCGTGGTACTGGCACGCCGTTTTCCTCCAAAATCGCCAAAATATCATATTTGTCAACGCAATGCTCAATAGCCTCAGGCGGATTTAAAACATAAAAGCCCAAACGCTGAAGTCTATAAAGCACGTCCATCCGAAAAACCAACTCTTCCAACGAGCCTCTCCCAATTGGACGAATTACGAGGGCGCTTAAATCCTCCAGTAAGTTTGTGTTGCCAACTTTTAAGTAAGGCTTATAGCCGACATGTGCAACAAGCCTTGGAAAACTAAAGCAGATATGCGGAACATTACGCCTTGTCAAAGCTTCTCGAAGTTGAGTTGAACTCCAAGCATTCGCATTTCGGGTTACAATTCCAACTTTCAAAACAGAACCTCTAAACCATTTTAAATCTGTAAAAGTGCTAAGAGACGCTGTATTCTTAAAGTTTCCGTGTTCAACCTTTTCTAAACTCTTTCAACATTCGCCTGACTTGCGAAATGGCGTATTTGGCCTCTTTAGAATTTGTGGATATATGGAACAAGTTGTTCCACATCCTCAAATTTATGTGAAAGCTCAATTTTTAAGTAGGCGCCATAAACGTTAAAGTATGGTGGTCCCTTCCGTGAGAATAAAGTTAAAACTTTGCCTTTATGATTTATTTTATAGCCTTCCATGCATGGTTCATGCCCCCTAATCTGTATTTTCACGTTGAACCTTCCTAGAACAGCGTCTGTTATTTTTTCTCCAAAGAGTTTTCCTGCACCTCTCGGCGATGCGCAAATGTCATTAACTGTTTCGTTTGGGTCGCTCCAGAGCATTTCCTCCAAAAAATTTTGTTTTGGATGTAAAATGTGGGCATATGCCAAATCTTCAATTGTTTTGGCTTGGGCGGGTAAGCCTCCGTGAACCATTAAATAGCGTTGTTCAACAAGCACAGCATTGTATAGGCAATCGAACAACTCTCGAATTTTTGTGTATGCACTTGCCCATTTTTCGCCGAATTTAATTCGAAATTCCACTGGCAAATCATGCGGAGAAGCCAAAAGGTCTTCTGGTCCCTCGTGGTTTCCACGCATCAAAACAACCTGCCGTGGAAAAAGAAGCTTAAACCTCAAAACCACAGCGTAAACCTCTTTTGAGTGTTCGCCTCTGTCGCCGTAATCACCCAAAAAAATGAACGTGGCGTTGCTGTCGCTGTTCAGCTTTTGTATGAAATTGCTTTCTTTGAGGATGTAAATTAGGCTTTCAAAGTCTCCGTGTAAATCGCCGATAATTAAAGCTTCGCCTTCTGGCTTTAAATTGACAAGTCTGCCTATGACATTGAAATTGCCGATTTTTCCGTTTTCTTTGCAAAGCAAACATTTAACATCCTCAACCAACCGCACAAAACTTTCGCATTTGATTTCTAATGCTTCCTTAACAATTTCTGTAAGGGTTATCTGCAAACCTTTAAGCCTCAAGTTGGATTTTCTTTCCAGTGAAATTGAGGATGTTCCTTTCTATTTGGTTTTTGCAACTGCGGATTTTCTCCAGCGTTTCGTTATATGTTTGCCTTAGCACGCCTATTTCAGACTCAACAATTTTTCTCCGTTGCTCCAGCCTTTCAACATGCTCTTGAAGCTTTGCCAAGTGGCTTTTGACTTCAGCCATTTCCGCTGATGTGGAGAGCTTGTTTTTCCGAGTTGTGGCATCCACGCATTTTTGATGCAGACCCACAAGCGAATTCCCATTTAAAATTTCGTTTATGGTTTGCTGAGCCTTACGCATTTTGTCTTGTTTAAGCTTAAGTTTCCCCTCAGCCATTAAACGCATTAGCTTTTGGAGAATCTGCCTCAACAATGGATAGCCAGCCCCCTCCGAAGCAAAAGCCTCAAATGGATTAGTCAAATACTGGTTAAGCTTATTAATTTCTTCTGGGGTTAAACCGCTTCCTCCACCGTGGACGGCTAATGCCTGAAGTTTTATGAAAGGCTTCTGAAGGTGACGCAAAACATTTTTAACTTCGTTGTTTAAGGCTTCAATTTCCATGCCTAACTGGTTTAGTTGGCTTATCCCTCCATGACTTTTTAAATCGACTATTTTCTGTTGTGTTTCAGCCATTTCACGCTCAATTGAAACTTTTTCGTTTTCAAGGTTTTTACGCTGTTCATCCAACCTTGTTATTTGCCCTTCAAGAGTTTGCAAATCATCTATTAGCTGAAAGGTTTCCTCAAGAGTTTTTGTTTTAACATACTCCTTCAAAAGAAAATCATTCAATTCTCCAAGCTGTTCCTTCGCCTTTTCAAAAGCTGTCTGGAATTTCCGCCTATCCAAAATGAAAAAGGGCGAAATCCTTGGAAACCAATTTCTAATGTCAATTTCCGTAACCAAAAACGCCTTTTGCGTTTCCTGAACGAAACCGCAAAAGCCATCATAAGAAACTTTTTCTGGAATCTCAATCTGCTCTATTCTCTCAAGAAAAAGACGTGAAAGCTTGTTTAGGGCTCTTGCCCTCCCAAAAGTTTTCATGTTCCGCTTTTCAATTTCCCTTCCACTATTATCCAAAAGCATTTTGCTTGCTTCTCTAAGGCTTTCAAGAGCCTTACGCATTTCATCAAGCAACTTATGGGCTTTCGCATGCACTGGTGTAAAAACAGCTTTAGTTTCACTTTCAAGCCAACCTTTAACGCTTGCAGAGGAGAATTTTAGGGTTTCAGACAAGCGGTTTCCCAATAGAAAATATACGCCAAACATATTTACTTTTCCAGAAAATGCATACTCATTTCTGAGTAGCTACTCTTAAATAGTAGTTAAAAGTACACACGGCAACCGTGTGATAAAAATGAATTCGAAACAAACAGCATTTATTGCAGCCATGAGCGCTTTAGGACTCACATTATCGGCAACCTCAACCAACATGGCGCCATTATTGGAGGCGGCAGGTGGACAAGCAGGAGCAGCGCTTGACCTTTCTCACGTAGCAACTTTTATAGCTGCCATTTTCGGCGGACCCTACATAGGTGCTATTGTTGGATTTTTAGGCGGTATATATGCTGGGTATCATTTTGGATATGTTGTTGGCACGCTTGGATTGCTTTCACTCATAGGAGTGCCTTTTGGAAAAGCTTTAACTGGATTAACGGCTGGTTTCCTTTATAAAAGATTGAAAGTGAACAACAGCCGTAGACCTTCCACCTTAACCGTTCCTATAACGTTGATATCCTACGTTCCAGAATGCATTTACACGATTATTTACTTCTTATACATGGTTCAGTTTTTCTATGGATTTGGAATGGGTTTTATGGTTTCAATAGTTATTCCAAAGGCGTGGATAGAAATAACCGTAATGAGTTTCCTAATGGGTGCGTTAGCTGGAAATAATGGCTTCAAGGAATTCATCAACAGATTTTATGTTCCACATTTGAAAATTGCCAAATCAGAAACCTAAAGATTTCTTTAACATTTCTGCGTTAATTTCTCCAGTTTTAAAGATTTTACCAGTTTTCACGTTGTTTATTACCAAAACTGCTGGTGCGAAGAGATTTGGGTCTATCTTGTAAAAGTTGTGGTTGGCTTCTTCGAAAATTTCTATGAAGGTTTTCCCATAATCTTTAGATGCCTTAGATGGTGCTTTCGTCACTATTTCCACAAGTTTTTCTTCATCGGCGCACTCAATCGCATAATAGGCTGTTCCGCCATATAGGATTGCGTCGTTTGTCCTTGCCATTGCATTTGCAAATTTTGGGTGAACAGGCGGAATTGGAGTGCATCCCCAAGCATACAAAATTGTGTTTGGGTTTAATCCCAACTTGCTTAACTTGTGGATGCCAGTTTCAACTATTCTTCCAGCGATTTGTGTTGCACCAGTTAGGCTTGTGGTTGGCGTCAAAATTACCGCAAAATTTTCAGGAGAAACTCCGCAATCTTTTGCTAGGCGTTCCACAAGTTTTTCAGGCGGATGCTTATCGGTTTCTAAAACTACAATGCCCTTATCAAAACTGTCTTTATACCCGATTTCCGCATAAATTTTCTTAGGCTTTAGGGCTAAGGCTCTTGCTGGTCCAGAGCCAATAGCAGAATAATCGCCTTCTTTTATTTGCCATCCTGCAAACTGTGAGCCTAATGTGGCTATTGCTGGGTGGTCTGTGTAAACAAGTATGGAGGGAAGCACTAAATCGCCATAACGCCTACTGGTTATTTGGGCTTTTCCACATCCGCCCATGCAAATTTCCGTTATGACCTTTCCAGCTTGAAATCCGCCTTTGGCTTTTACTCCAGCATCCACAATTGCTGCGCCTAAACTTGTCCTTTCAACCTTCACGTTGTAAAAATCTGGGTTTGTACATAGTTTCTCTAGGAGTTTCCATGCCAAACGGTTAACGCTTAAAGTTTTCAAAGCGTCTTCTCCCGACAAGGGACTTTTAAGATTTGTTTTTGTAAGTTCTAAATTATAGGTGAAATCAGTTCATAAACCTTCACAACATCAAATTCTATTTTTAACAAGACTGTAATGTGGGTGATAACAAGTTACTTCAAATCCTAATTTCTGAGCTATTTTAAACGAACTGATATTTTCTTTGTTGCAACTCCATACTGGTTCATAACCGTTTTCTAGGCAATAATCAATTAAAGCGGCAGCCGGATAAATTCCATAGCCCTGTCTGCGAAATTTTTCGTTAGTTTCTATTCCAAGTTCAAGATTTCTATCCACTATCCACGATGAAAAACAAGTACTGATAACCGTACCTTCATTCAGTAGACAGAATCCAATGCCTTCTTTTAAAAAGTGGTCAGGTGAATCCCAGAAATTTTTAGGTACGACTTTCCCTGAAATTTTTTGAAATAGATTTTTATCTATTTTGACAATTTTGAATCCTTCAGGGATTTTCATCTTTCCCTTTATATTATTGCAATAATTATGCTTGTTAAATTTGAAATTTACTCGAGTCCACTTAACAACAAAGCGTTCTTTTACACTGTTAATATAAGATTCAAATTCATGGTTGCCAACTTCATGAGATTTTAATTCCGAATAGCTAATCAGCAAACCATTAAGTAATATTTCTAATTGTTGGTTCCATTTTTCAGGGTACACCATTAACCATTCAGGCTTCGAAACACCTATGTTTTTGTTTAACATAATTTTTGTTTAACATAATATTGCGTAGCTGGATGTTAAATTCGGTGTTTGAGCAACTACCACATAAAAAGTGCCATTCCGTATTTGTGACAAATTAAACTAACAGTTGGGTTTGATGCATCATCTACATAATTGAACCTTGCACTTTGTTTTCAACAACCACTTGGGCGTAATAAACATTGAATGGAACTTCGTTCATCAAATGGCGCACTTTAAAATATTCAAGAGGTTTTATCATGTAATGTTCCCTATGTATGCTTGCTGGCAATGTTTTAAATCTTATTAAAAAGTTTTTCGTAATGGTTTAGATGGGTGTTCCGCTCTTTTGAAACATAAAGTTTGCCTTCGCCATGTTCCGCAAGGTCTCCGACGAAAAGATAAAAAGGTCCTACAACAGTTTCGTCTCCTTCAATTTTAACCCTTTCTTTGACGCCTTCTATTGTGAAAGTGGGCAGAGCAGACTCTAAAAACCCTTCGATGACTATTTTGCCACCCCTCATGCATGCTCCAGCTCTTCCATCAGAATCCTTTTGAACGTAAATTGTTCCGTTGCGCATTCTGAAACCCAAAAATTGACCAGCACACCCGTAAACTTTTATTATGCCGTTTCTCATGTAAGCGCCAGCCTCGTTTCCAACATCTCCATAAACGATTATTTTGCCGCCACGCATGCCCTCGCTGCTTCCACGGTATGGAGCGCCCAAATAAGCGCCAGCGTTTCCGTGAATTTTTATAATGCCTCCCTTCATCATCGCCCCAGCCCCTCCGTCCACATTCCCATACACATTTATTTCACCGCCTTTTATTTCCACACCCAAGTGCATTCCAACATCCCCATAAACTGTTATTTTTCCATTTTTCATGCCAGCGCCGATTCTCCGAACCTTTCCCACGTTACCCCTAATGGTTATGGCTTCATCATCCGACGAGTTTTCAGTTTTAGCCTCTTCAACCTTAAAGAGTTCTCTGAGCTTTTTCTGTTTGTTTCCTTCCCAAATTTTCAGTTCCCCTATTTCCTCAATTGTTTTGCCGTGGAAAACATCTGGGTTTATACATTCGGCAATCAGTGGAAACCTGAACTCTCTAGTGGGATGCAAAATTATCATTTAAACGTTTGCCTCCATGTTTATTGAATGCGAAAACGCAAGGTAACTTTCAAGCACTGGATAATTTTCAAATTCAACCGTCCAGTAATCTCTAAACTTTTTCTTCATTTCTTCAGTTATTTTTGTTTGTTCGGAAACTTTGATGTTGAGCCACATTGTGGCGCCTTGAAAATGCGTTAAAACTTCTCCGTCTTTAACAACTATTTTTCCGTTTTTAATTGTGTAGGCAGCGCTTTTGAAGGCTTTTCTTAAAAGCCTATATTTTCTAGACGGGTCTGTTTTTTCCGGGTTAAAAGCGTATATGGATATGTCAGCGTCTGCTCCTATGCCTAAATGTCCTTTATTTTTAAGCCCCAAAGCTTTTGCTTGTCCAGCCCTTGTCATCACTGCAATTTCGTGGAAGCTTAATTCACGATTTATTGATGGAAGGAGGCTTCTGTTTTTTGCTCGTGTGTTAATCTTTTTGAGGGTTTTTTCTCTGGCTTTTTCGCTCATTAGCCAAGCTATAATTTTCGGGTAAGCCGTGAATGGTCCACCGTTCGGATGGTCTGTTGTCAAAAAAATTTTCCATGGATCCTTTATTAGTAAGGCTAGTTCAAGCCCTATTGACCATTGAATGGCGTGGACGTAGCTTTTCCGCTTGTAATGGAAAGGCACGATGCCAGCGCTTGTTTCGGTTTCCACGTCGTGGTTTACCCATTTGTTCCCGCTTAATTCATAAAGCGTGTACTGAAATGGGCCGTCAGCTGTCATTGTTGTCGTGTCGGTGAAAATCACTTGTCCCATGTCTAGGGTTACATGTGAATATGTATTCACGTAGTTTGCGATTTCCTCAGCGCCTGACTCCAGCGTTCGCCAATCTTCGCCTTTAAAAGCTGAAAATTGACAGTGGGTTATGTGAATTGCTGGTTTGCCTTCAAAGGCTAGGTCTTCAACACACTTCATTGTTTCCAATGTTGTTTGGTAGTTTCCAGGTTTTCCAAGGTTGTTTGTGTGAACGTGAATTGTGTGGGGCAAGTTTAAAAGCTTGTTCACTTTGCAGAGTCCGCGAATGATTTCGCGTGGCGTTATGCAGAAGTATGGAACTTGGTCGTCTAGGCTTTTCACGTTGCAGCCGAAACCCCAAGCTTCTAACCCGCCTGGATTAACAATTTTTATTGCATAGCCTTTGGTTGAAGTTATCATCCAAGCTACATGTTTCGCGCATTCTTCTATTTCGCCGTTTTTTAGGTATTCAAGGACAAACCACCAGTCGCCTAGAAGCGGATAAGTGGCTTTGTCAACCATGGGTGTGTCGTTTAACTCTTCATGTGTGTGTTTAGCCTCTAAAGGAGGCATTGAAGGATTCATTATTGTAGTGTAGCCCATCCTTGCATAACGGTAACCAGTTGTAAAGGTTGAAGGAATAGAATAGCCAACGCCGGCTCTTGTCACAGTTGTTTTCGTTTCAAAATCCCTGTAATGATCTTCTGGTCTCAGCAGTCTTCCAGTGTTCACTTCTGAACCTGCAATGTGACAGTGGATGTCCACTCCGCCGGGCATAACAATCATTCCTGAAGCGTCGATTTTCTTGGCTTTGTGTTCATTGACTTTTTCAACAATTTTTCCGTCTTTGACTGCTAAGTCTATTTTTTCGCCTTTAACATTGTTAATGGGGTCGTAAATAAAACCGTTTTTTATGAGAAGCTCCATTAGGCATCTCCGCCGTTTTTCCTCTTGTTTTTCTTAACTTCTAAAAGAATTCTTTTCAGGATTTCTTCATCTGGAAGCACTCCTTTAGGTGGTTCAACGATTTTTTTAAGCGGTATTGGCACGTGGTCCATGCGGTAGGCTGTACCGCTTGCTTCTATTCCAACGAAAGCCGATGGCAAAACGACATCAGCCATTTGCGCTGTCACATTCATGTGTGGGTCTATAACTATTAAGGGGTTTTTAACTAAATGTTCAACAGCTTTTCTTGGAAAGTTTGCAGCTGGGTCTGAAGCAACTATTAAAGCGGCGTCTGACTCTCTGCGCAAAAGCACATCGACAACTGATGTTTCACCAGGGTTATAACGTGGATAACCCATGGAAAAATCCACAGCGTATGGATAACCAGTCTGCCAAGTGAAAACAGTGTTAGCGCCTGTAACGTTAAAGTGTCCCCTCATGGGCATTATAACAAACTTTGTCCGCATGTTCAAGTCGCGGATTAAAGAAAGCGCCGCGTCCACATTTCTAAGTTTGCCGCTGCTCATTGTTAATCCTAACCCGAAGAATAACGCTCCAAAGTTGCAGTTAACCATTAAATCTGCAACTTCCTCCAAATATTCAACTGGAACACCTGCAACCTCGCTGACTTCGATTTCTTGGTCTCGGACCAAAGCGCGAAGGGTTTGAAGAAGCTCATAATCCCTGTTAGGCTCAACTTGGATGAAGTAATCAGCCATTTCAGCGGTTTTTGTCCTTCTAACGTCAACAACCACAAGTTTTCTTCCTTCTTTTGAAAGCGTAGGTGGAGGTTCCCTTTTTGGGTAATGTTCGGTGGAAAAAGCCTTTTTTGGTAGTAAACGCTTGATGGAGGTTTCAATTTTCTTTTTGACGTTTGAAGCTTTAATTTTTGTAATGTAGCTTTTCCATGCGCTTTTTTGGAATTTTCCATGGGAAAAGGCTGTGTAACGTTCTATGTGGCGTGGATGGGCGCTCCAAGGGTCGCATCCCCAATAAATGATGAGGTCGGCTCTGTGTCTAATCTGTCCTAAAGTGCAAGATGGAATGCCCACTTCTTGAATGCTTAAAATTGATGGTCCATGGCAGACAACCGATGTGTTGTCGATTACTCCGCCTGTTTCCTCTGCCAATTCCAATCCAACACGAATAGCTTCACAGCTTGTTGAACTCCAACCGTACAATATTGGATAGTTAGCTTCAGCCAGGATTTCCGCAGCCCTTCGGATAGCCTCTTTAAGCGAAACTTTAACGAATTCGCCGTTTCTCCGTATAAGAGGCTTCAAAACCCTATGTTCACTGTTGTATCCTAAAAATTTTGATTCACACATGGCGCAGCCGTTTTTAACTTTAACGATTCTTCCATCCTTAACGGTTAATTCTACGTCGTCGCATAAACTTCCGCAAACAGGACAAGTTACAGCCTTAACAACCACAGCCATCTAAACCCAGCAGCCTCTAAACCCTTTTTAACTCTCAAATGAAAAGTTAACCATTAAACCTTTTGGTATCCCGCAAACTCTAGAAAACATGAACGGACTAGTTTACATGTTTACTTTCCAAACTCTTTTTTGAGAAGTTCTTTAAGGTTTAGAACAGGCTTTTCAGCTGGTTCAATTATCGCCGGAATCCCCTTAAAGGAAGGCATGCCGACGCTGTTGGTTTCAGGGTCTACTACAACGTTTGCCCATGGTCCATAAGGAATATAAACTATTCCAGGATGGGGCGCCCTTAAAGATTTTAACGCTTTAACAGTTACTGAGCCGTGGGCTGTTGAAACTTGAACGTTTGTTTTTTCCTTTATTCCAAGCTTTTTCAAGTCTTGAGGGTCCATGTAACAAACTGAAACACTTTCCACATACTCTTTAGAAGTTTTTCCACGTTCTTTCCCAACGCCTTGCTCTATTGTTCTTCCCGTAAGCAACGTAACACGCAGTTTCGCTTTATCCATTTTTAACACGATTTGAAAATGAATTGTCAGTTTGTAATTAACTTTTATCCTCGCCGACAAAGGTTAAAATAGTCAGCTATAAGAAAGGCTTTTAAGTTAGATTTGAGGGTTTAAAAGGGTGCGTTAACTTTGAATTAAGGTTGGAGAATTTGGTTAACGAGGTTATTATTGAGGTTAAGGGTTTAGTGAAGCATTACGGCGATGTTAAAGCTCTTGATGATGTTTCTTTTATTGTTGAAGAAGGTGAAATTTTTGGGCTTTTGGGTCCCAACGGCGCTGGAAAAACAACTTTGATTGAGATACTTTGTGGTTTGAGAAGGTTTGATAAGGGTGAAATCACAGTTTTAGGCTTTGATTTGGCTAAAAACTCCTATAAAATTCGCGGTTTAATTGGTTTTTGTCCCCAAGAAACTCTTTTATATGACTTGTTAAGCGTGTATGAAAACCTCGGTTTTGTTGCTTCTCTTTATTCACTGCCTTCTAAAAAGTTTAAGGAAAGGCTGGAATTCGCTTCGAAAGCTTTAGGCGTAAATGAATTTTTAAAGAAACGGGCGAGAGAACTTTCTGGAGGCATGAAGCGTAGAGCGAATCTTGCCGCTTCGATAATTCATGACCCGCCAATTGTTATTTTGGACGAGCCAACAGTCGGCTTTGACCCTAACATTAAGAGGGAGTTTTGGGAAACAATTAAACTGCTTAAACGTGAGGGAAAAACCGTTCTGCTTTCAACACATGACATGTACGAGGCAGATGCGCTCTGCGATAGAGTTGCCATAATGGATAAAGGAAAAATAGTGGCAATAGACAAGCCGCAGGTGCTTAAAGACACTTTGGGTGGAAAAGCCTCTATATGCATAAGGGTTAAGGAATCCCATTCTGGAAAGGCTTTGGAACTTTTGAAGCCTTATGGCTACACGTTTAGGGACGGCGACATACAAATTTTCGCTGATAACCCATGGAAAATAATGCCTGAAATCTCAAACGTGCTTCTTTCAAACAAAGTTTTAACGGAGAAAATTGAGGTTTTAGAGCCAACATTGGAAGATGTTTTCGTAAGGTTAACTGGAAGAAAACTTTTGGAAGAGGAATCCTAAATGAACCCGATAATCGGCGTAGCAGTAAAGGACATTAAAACATTTTACAGAGAGAAAGGCACGATTTTTTGGACTATAGCATTTCCAGTATTGGTGATGCTATTGTTTTCAGCCATTTTTGGAAGAGAAGTTCCATTCACAGCAAACATAGGCATAGTGGATTTAGACCAAACGCAAATATCCAAAGCCGCAATAGAAGGGCTTAACCAAACAGGCGTTTTCCACATAAAAATCTTTGAGAATAAAACTGAAGCTTTAAAGGCGTTGAATGCAACGGAAATCCGCGCTGTCGTCACGATTCCAAACATGTTTTCATTTAACCTAACCTCTGGAAATCCAACACAAGTCTTGTTGGCTGTGGACGAAACCAGTCCAGACGTGGCTAGAATCATCAGGGACGTCGTTAAAACTTTCTTTACAGAATTTTACAAAGGCTTGTTGCATTTCACTGAACCCGTATCCATAATTGAAGAACAAAGAGTGGTTGGGGAGAAAATGGGCTATAAGGAGTATATCCTTCCAGGGATGATGTGTTATCCGCTTTTGTTTTCAAGCATGGTGGCTTCCACAGGCGCAATTGTTTATGAAAGGGAAAAGGGCACGCTTAAGCGTATTAGGGCTTCGCCAATCCACCCATTAAACATGCTTTTCGGCAAAACAATTGCGGCTTTATTTCAAACAGCCATATCAATTTCGATAATAGCAGTTTTAGGCGCTTTTGTACTTAATCCAAAGGTGAACTGGAATTTCAGCGCTTTACTGCCAATACTGTTTTTGGGTTCAATGAACGGCGTAGCCATAGGCTTACTAATCTCCTGTATTGGAAGGTCTCCACAAGAGGCTTCAGGAGCAGCCACAACCATAGGCATAGTACTACAATGGTTCACGGGAATGTACTTTCCAATTGAATACCTTCCAGAATACCTTCAACAAGTTGGCAAAGTGATACCAATGACTTACGCAGCCCAAGCACTAAGAGACATAATGCTCAAAAACATCGCGTTAAACGATTTACTTAAGCCAATAATAACGCTTGCAGCCTCAGCAATCGCACTGTACGCTGTTGGAATTCTCCTTTACAGAAGATGGGTTGAAAAAGAGTAAGTTATGGCTTGTATCCACTGAGAACCATAAGGGCTAGTGCTGTTGCAATGATATCCGCTGTTGTTCCAGGATTGAAAAGGTTGCTTGATTTTCTAAGCGTCAAATCGAATTCATGTAGTTTCTTCTTGCCAACAGCGGTTTTTAACCCTCCGAGGCTGAGAATTTCACGAGCCATCAGCGAAATTTCACGGGCTTTATTTAATCCAGCTTTTCTAGCTATAAACGAATCTGGATATTCAGCTAAAACCTCTAGAAAAGTGTGGATTATGGCTGCATCCAAATTTCCAGCTTCGTTAACACGCCTTTGCAGGCGTGGATAGGCAAAATCGAATGTTATTGGGTAATTGTTAATCCATTCGGAACAGACATTGTCATATTCCGCCGCGATTTTAAACACTTGGAAAAGCGAGATTCTTTCTTTTAGTATTCTTTTAACCGAGTTTGGATCGTTAACGTCTAAGTCTGGAACTTTTCCAAGCCCGCTTGGTTTAGCGATTTTTATGGCTTCGTAAACGTTTACTGCGTCTTCAGGTGTTGTTGATTCAACTACCATTTTTAAGTTCCGCCTTAAATCGGCAATTTTGAAAGTGTAATTTTCTTCGGTAGGTGTTAGTCCAGCAGCCACAGCTAAGGGAGAAAGAAGAATCACTGTTCCCAGAAGCGTGTTTCCGCCGCTTTGCCAAAAGTTAATGTCCATAACACAATCTCTTATAATGCGCCCAACTCTTACATCGCTGAAGTCTATTTCGCCTCTGGAAACTGCCATTCCCCTTTCAGCTGCAAGCTCGAAATGACGCGAAGCAGCAACAGCTGAAGCGAGAAAGTGCGCATGGTTTGTGCCTTCAAAGCCAACAACAAAATTCACGTTTCCAGGCTTATCAGCGCTAACTTCGAAAAGAATTGCTAATTCTAGACATTGCGAAACAAATTTTGCTTTGTCATACCGTTGAAACTGCAACTTTCATCCTTGTATATGTAGGGTGGTTAGAAAGATTTATTAATGTTGTGTAAAAAATTACACAGCAAAATAACAAACTACATAGGATATGGAATATATGAAGATTTCAAGTCGCCATTTAGCGTTGGTCGCAATTTTCGCTGCGCTTTATTTTGTGTTGTCATTAATATCGCCGCATGTTCCTGCAATTGGAATTCCATGGTTAAAGATTCAGCTTGAAGCTTTAATCGCTTCGGTCTTTGGGCTTGTTTTAGGACCATATTTAGGGGCGTTAGCTGCGTTTTTGGGAGCTTTCATAGCTTGGGTTTTACCGCCTGGAAGCATGAGTCCTTACGGCGCGCCTTTCCTGCTTTCTCCTCCAATGAACGCTTTGGTGATTGGTCTTATTTTTTATAGGAAGTGGAAATGGGCTTTTGCTGTGTTTAGTCTGCTGATTTTGGCTTTTCTTTTTTCACCTCCTTCACAACCTATAATGGGTTACGGCAAAGTCTTTGACCCTTATAATCCAAGCGAGCCGTTTGAGATACCGATTTATTATGTGCCAGCAGCCGTATTATGGGATAAAGTTATCGCGCTTCTTCTGATTATACCAAGCGTTAAATTTGCTAAACAACTTTCCACTTCAAGAAACATTTCAATATTGTTTTTCTTGTTGGCGTTTATTGGAAACCAAGCGGACAATATGTGGGGATGTAACGTTTTCGCCTTACCAATAATTTACGAGTCGATTTTCAATGTTCCTTTAGAGGGTGTGCGTTTCCTGTTTATAGTAAGTCCCTTCATTTATCCAGCAATAAGATTTGTACAGGCTGTGCTAGTGACAATAATTGCCGTTCCGCTGATTAAAACGCTTAAAAATACAGAGTGGATCATAGCTGAAAAGTCTATTATAGAAAATACGAAATAGAATCAAGGAAATCCATGAAACCGAGAGAAGGAGACCTTATAGAATCCGTCGAAAACGTAATATTTGATGTGAAAGGTTTAGTTCATCCTCCAGGCAAGGTAATAGCGTTTCCACGTTTCGTTCCAGACGTAAAAGGTTCCCGTCGACATGGCGCTTTAGCCTTCAAAAAAGTTTATGGCTTAGCCGAACGTTTCGAGTTTTTAGAGAAAAATTTTCCAGGATATGTTGTTTACGACGCCGTTTTTGACGAAAAACTTTGTGAAGTTCCGTTAGAAAATGTTAAGCAAGTTTACAGTCCCATTAATCGTTTAAAACAGCTTAGAAATAGCAAAACCCTTGACGGGTTAGAGGCTATAGCTCTGCGATGCCTTAAAATTTTAAAAGAAATTGCGAATGTACCATGGAATAAGATGGGGATCTCAGGTTCAATTTTAGTTAAGATGCACATTCGAAACTCGGACATTGACCCAATTGTTTATGGCTCTGAAAACTGTTGGAAAGTTTACTACGCCCTGCAAGAACTGCTGAGAAACGGAAGCACCCCTTTCAAAAGTTACACTTTGAAAGACTTAAAGGTGCTGTTTAATTTCCGTTCGAGAGACACAGCAATGAGTTTCGAAGACTTTGTTGCTGTTGAATATAGAAAGGTTTTGCAGGGCAAGTTTATGGGAAAGGACTACTTCATACGTTTTATTAAAGACATAAATGAAATAGACGAAAAGTATGGTGATGTTCGCTTTAGAAATTGCGGTTATGCAAGAATTGAAGCCGTTGTTGTTGATAATTCTGAAGCAATTTTCACACCGTGCAAATATAAGATTGGAAACGCAAAGGTTGTTGAAGGACCGAAAATTAAGCCCATAAAGGAGATAGCGTCTTTCAGAGGAAGATTCTGTGAACAAGCCAGAAAAGGCGAAAGAGTGATTGCACAAGGAAAAGTTGAAAAAATTTTGGATTACAAAAGAAATAAGGAGTATTTCAGGTTACTTCTTGGAAACAAGCCTTCCGACTATATGATTCTGAAAAGATAAAGTAGAAAGCTACTTTGCAACTTTAAGGACTTGTTCATAATACTTTGGTCCATAGGTTAATGTTACCTGGTGGAAGCTTCCATGTTGTGTTTCCACTTTTTCAAGGTTTCCTTCAACATAAACAGTTTCGTTTCCCCATGCTTGCATTCTGAACTCTTCAAGGTAAGAAACAACCCTTGTAATGTCTTCAACTTTTGGTCCTTCCAAAATTTTGATGGTTTCCACTTGATAAATAGATGGCATAAAGAAACAGTCGCCGTCATCTTTTACATGTAGTAAAGCCTTAATCCATCCGCGCCGAGTTATTTTCTCTATTTCGCCGTATTCGTTTCGAATTTCATTCCATTCCTTCACGGGTTCAAATTCGACTTTCACTGTTCGCTTTGAAGCTTCGTCTTGGAAAACGCTGTAAACAATCTTCCTTTTTTGGTGCCAAATGTATTCTTCTGGGCTAATGTTTTTGAAACGCCAGTTTTTTCCTCTGATAGGCGTGTTATCTTTAAATTCGTTCACAAACGAAGAAGAATTATCCATGTATAACTCTTGAAGAACTTCGCGTATCTGCATTATATTTTCTCTTCCATAAACAATCAAGTCTATGTCGGAAAAATTTGGGTGGTAAAAGCCGTGAAGCAAAGAACCGAAAACTCCAAAATTGGCAGTTGACAAGTTGGAAGCATCAATTACTATTTTAAAAACCTTTTGTAAAGTCTTTAACAAGTCATCTTTTGGCTCTTTTTCAATGAGTTCTCTAAGCTTTTCCTCTGGCTTCCTTATTTCAGCTATGTTAAATTTTTTGACGCCTACAACCTTTTTGTTCAACGGTTTGTGGACAAGCAGATATTCTGGAAAGTTCTTTTCAACAAAATGCCAGCCTTCATCCTCGTAAAACTTATAGAAACAACGTTTTCCATATGTTCTAAAAGCTCTTGGGTTTTTGGATTTAAAAATTTCCGCTGGTGCATATTCTACATCGCATATATAACCATTTAATGGGTGTGTGTAACCTAAAACTCGGAAGATTAAGCCTTCCCTTGTTATTATTGCATCTCTGTCTCTAAGCCTTAAACTGGCCAAATGTATTCTTCCTCGTTTTCTGCTGTTCCCACCACAACTTGATAAGTGACCTCGTGTGTGTCGATTTTTTCAACATGTTCAAGCGTTCCTGAAACTTCAATTTCGTCGCCTTTTCTCGCAACGTTTCTGTAGCATCCAACCATTGAAACAACGGTTGTTGGAATCATTTCTTCTATAAATGCGAAGTTTAGGTTGCACAATTTGCAGTTTTCAATTTTGTAAATAGCTGGGCGGAACATGGCTTCACTGTCATCTTTAACCTTGCAGCGAAACTTGAAAGGGGCTATTGGCGTGTAAATGTACTCTCCATATTTGGAGTTGACTTCTTCTGGTTTACGAACTGCGTTATACATGAAAATTCTGTTTAAATATCGCCCTTTATAACGTCTTGCGGCGTCCAAACGGTTGTTAAAGACGTAGCTTAAAATACCGTCCTCCACAAGCTTTTTTATTGCTGTTTCAACCTTACGGAAGTTCTGTCCTCCGTAAATAACAACGTCAATGTCTGATTCGGCAGTGTGCATATTTAAGGCGATGGAACCATGAATGCCGAAATCTTCAAAGGCGACTTTCGACTCGTTGGAAACCAAGTCTATGAAATCCAAAGTAGTTTTCTGCAATTTATCCTTCCTTTTAATTTTCCTTAATGCGTTTAGGCGTTCCCTTGGGACATAAACCCTTCTAACACTGCTTAACAGTGTGCTTATAACCTTCTTTTTCCTGAAAGGACAGAAATAAACGTAGTCTGGAAAATTTTTTCGGAAAACTTCAAGGAATATTTGATAGTTTTTGGCTGTGTAAAGTTTTTCAGCTCTGAAAAGCTTGTTTTTGCCGTATGTCCACGTTCTATCTAAAAATTGAACGTTAAACAGCTTTTTAAACTGTGATGGAATGTATTTCAGAAAGGAAAAAACACGTTCTTTTGGATGTTCATATCCGAAAACGTTAAGTATGAAACCTTCTCGAGTTACAAACGTGTCGCCATCCATTGGAACCCAATTTTTTTTAGAAACTGCCGTTTTGAAACACCCTGATAAAATTTTGATGATGGCTTTTAAAAAGCCTAACGTTTTAAGGTGAACAATATTTTTAAGAATAAACTATTGAAAGGACAGTTTAAGGTGTAAAAATGAACTTGCAGTTATATCCCTATGTAGTTTTTCTTCCGCCAGAACATAAGGGCAAAATATTAAGTGCGATTTTCGGTTCAAAGGCTGCAGCTGACGTTTTAAAGTTTGCGCTTAGCCAAGGAATTTCAAACAAAATTTACCAGAAAAACCTCATTAAAAGGCTTTCATACTCAAACAAAACAATTATTGAAAACTTGAAAGTGTTAACTAAACTTGGAATTTTGGAAGAGTATATGGAGAAGACGGCGCAATGCGGACGCGTTGTGTGGGTTAAAACTTATAGGCTTTCAGATGTTGGAAAATGGTTTGCCTTACTACTTGCTGAAGATAAGGATTTGTCGGGAAAAGAAAAGGCGGAAATTTTGCAGAATATTTTCAGAACTTATATTAAATGGGTTAGGGATTTATCAGAAAAACTAAACGTAAATAAAAAGGCGTTAGAGGAAATTTTTAGGGAAGAGATGAAATGAAAAAGCCAGTGGTTATCGCTGTTGTTGGAAGCAAAAGCTCTGGAAAAACAACGGCAATAGAAGCCTTAACCAGAGAGTTGACGAAAAGAGGCTACAGAGTTGCAGCGGTAAAGCATATTCCAGAACCAAACTTCACAATTGACAAAGCTGGAAAAGACACGTGGCGGTTCGCCAATTCAGGCGCCAAAACCATCATAAGCGTGGCGCAAAACGAAATAGCCACAATAGAAAAGGCAAACACAACAAACTTTTCGTTAAAGGAGATTTTGCAGAAATGCAGAAGCCACGACATAGTTTTCCTTGAAGGTTTTAGAAAGCTTGTTGGTAAGGACAAGAGCATACACAAGATTGTAGTTGTGAAATCCACTGAAGAAGCCATTGAAGCCACTAAAAATTTTGAGCCGGTATTGGTTTTCACGGGAATCCGCCCAATAGAAAATGTGAATGCGAAAATTCCCTATGTTGGTTTGTTGGAAAATGCTGGAAAAATTGCGGATATGATACTGCGCTTAGCCGTTTAGAGTTGGTTTGTGGAGGTTTGGAGATTTATTTTAAGGGGGAGAAAGGAGATTTGTTTAAAAATAGAGTGTGGTTTTCTCCAGACCTTTCCACCCAACTTTTCAACAGCTTTCCATCTATCACCTCCCGTTTTAGAGAGCCTTAAAAGCTTCAAACCATCTGTTGTATAGGGCTAGCATATCAAGCGAAACGCTTGGTTTCCGCTCTTCCAATATTTGTCTAAAATCGTCCATTGTCAAAGCTCTTGGATTAGCCATTTTGTTGGCTGCTTGACCAGACTCAAAAAATTCGCCGATAATCCGCAGTTGCGCTGCTTGGCAAACATCTCTTATGTCGCTTCCAGAAAAGCCTTCTGAAAGCCTAGCCAACTCGTGTAGGTCAACGTCCGGCGCAAGCCGTAAATGGCTTGTGTAAAGCTTAAACATCATTAAACGTGTGTGGTGGTCTGGAAGCGGCACCAATATTCGCTTTTGGAATCGCCTAATAAACGCCCAATCCAAATCCCAAGGCTTGTTTGTTGCGCCGATAACGTAAACGTGAATATTTCTACCCTTATCTATAATGCCGTCCATCTCCTTCAAAAACTGATTGCGAACACGCACTTCTCCGCCAACCTCGTTTGAATGCCTTCCCATAAGCGAATCCAGCTCATCAATGAAAACTATGGAAGGCTTACCATCAGCAGCCGATTTCCTAGCTGAACCAAAAAGTTTGGCAACATTCTGTTCGGCTTCACCCAACCATTTAGACATTATCGAAGCTGCATCAATGGAAATGAAAGTTGCATTTATTTCCGTGGCAACAGCAGCAGCCAACAAAGTTTTACCGCAGCCAGGCGGGCCGAAAAGAAGAATGCCTCTAGGCCAGCCCAGCGGGAAAAGGTCTGGTCTCTGAACTGGATAAACTATGGCTTCTTTCACGGCTTTTTTGGCGCTTTCAAGTCCAACAACCTCCTCCCATTTCACATTAGGCTTTTCAGTTACTATTAATTCTTCGTAGGTGGATTTTCCCTGAGCGCTTTGGACGTTACCATTAACGCTTTTGGCTTCGTCAGGCGGTAGAACCGGCGTAGCTGCCCCTTGTAACGCCTTTATTCTTTCTTGGTAGGCTATTGCCCTTTGTATGTAAACCTTGTTTAGGCTGTATTCGGGATATAACTGGACAAGTTTAAGAAGGCTTTCAATGGCTTTCTGATACATTGTTATGGCTAAACCACGTGAACCCTGCTTATCCAAGCGGACAGCTTCCAACGCATAATTGGTTGCAGCCTTTTCAAGCTCTTGGGAAGCGCTCATAAATTTTCTCTCCTAACTAGATTTTAATTCAATTTTTATTTTCCCCTTTGCTCCTAGGCTTTCAAGAGCCTTTTCAACCTCTTCATAAGAAGTTTTTAAATCGGCTGAGCAACGTTTTAAGTCGATTTCTCCATTACTTTTTTTTATGTATTCAAGAAGTGTATTTTCCAGTGATGGCTTTTCAACTTTAAGGGAAATTTCCCGAATTTCAGCTTTTTTAAACGAAAGCAAGGTTTGAGATGGGTCTTTACCATATTCCTCAACTGTTTTTTGGGCGATTGTTTGTGAACAGTTAGCCGCTAAAGCCACCATCTCCTTCAACGGAGCTTTTTCATGTTCAACAGCTTCTAGGGTAGCGGGCGGTTCAGGGAGCTCATCGCTTAGTTTTTGCTCAAGGTATTTTGAAACTTCATTTAGGATTTCCTCCCCGCCTGGAGTCCGCTTATCTACGGGTATTAACGATTCATCCGCTGTTATTTTTGTTGAATATAATGTTTCGGTTATGGCTTCGTTAACTTTGTTAAGCTCAGATGAAACGTCGGGTAAAACTTCAAACAGTTGCCGTGAAACATTTTGAAGAAGTTTTAAGGCGGGTTTAAGGTCGAAAACTATGTCGTTCAATTCCTTTATTGTTTCAAGCCGTAGGATTACACGTTCGATGGCTAATTCGACATTGTAGAGGAATTTTATTAGTTTGCGAATTTCTGCGATTTCGTTGGCGCATACCGCCGCTTTTTCCTTGTTTTTTCTGTTGAGGGCGTTCACACAAGTTTGAAATAGGATTTTGTCTCTTTCTTTAAGCCTAAAACTTGCATGTTCAAGTTTACTCTGTTGAATTTTCAGCATTTGAATGGATTTTACAACCACTTCACGGAGTGGAGGGGTTTGATGCGCAAATATTTTTATGGCTTTTCCCTCCGCCCGCCACCATTTTTAGCTGATTATATGCTTGCCTTTCCTATCTCTTTCACATACACTACAACTGGTGGTTCTGGAAGCTTAGGAGTTTCAGAAAGCAGAGTTTTCCCCTTCGAAATTTCTTCAGGCACTTTAGCTTTTTCAATTTTTTCTGTCGTTTCGCCCAACAATATGTTTGTAAGCTTATTCTTTATGAGTTCTAAATCGCTTTTTTCAGTGTTCACCCGTTTAAGGTTTTCTTGAATTATTGCGAATGCTGTTCCGTAAGATTGGTTGTCGACTTTTCCAATTTCATGTTCAATTTCGAGATGCACTAAAGCATAGTTTAGCTCTCTAATTTCGTTGGCGCATCTGGCTGTTTCCTTATCTATCGCTTCAATAAGCGACTGAGCCTCATTCTTAAGTTGTGTTAACGCTCCATCAAAATTGTTGTGAAGCTCCTCGTAAAGTTCAGGCGAAATTTTCTTTTTTTCCAAAAGTTCTTTTAGGGCTTGGTCTTTGCGCCATAAAAGCGGAATTTGGTCACAAAGAGCATTTACTTCCGATTTAATTCTGGAGATAAGCGTGGCTTCTCCGCCATCGAATTTAAAGTGTTCCATTGGGTATTTTAGGAATTTTCCGTTTCCTTGCTCTATAAACACGGCGTCAAATTTTCCACTTGGAGTTAGGGCAAAAGAGGCTATTTTACCTATTGGGCGTCCATATTCATCTTTAACTTGTTTTCCAATAGAAAGAAAAGGGTTAAAGTCTTGTGGCATGTGCTTCTCTCCCCCCGTCGTCTATGAGGTTTCAGTTGGCGCTTTTTCGCCTATTGGAGTTGCTGGGATTCCAGGCGGCAGTTCTGGGAACTTTTCTTTGATTCTTTGTTCTGCAACGGTTGCGGCTTCTGTGAGAATTTTCTGGGCGTCTTCGTTCACCGTGTCAAAGTTTAAGGTCATCCCCGAACTTTGTCCAGCCTCAATCATTATACCACTTAACAAATTGCCTATCTCGCCAAGCTCTGTTTCTGCTTCTGGGAAAATGCTTGCAAGCCCTGTTCTAACGGTTCTTAACACGCCGACTGCCGGCCCAAGTGTGGATACAACATCTCCAAGTTCTGATACAGTGCGTAAACGTAATACTATCTGTTCAAGAGCGAGTCTTGCATTCATAATTAACTTTTCCATTTTGCGAATTTCCGCCAACTCATTAGCGAAAACGTTTGCACGGGCAGTATCATGCCTAGTGTAGGCGTCAACTATTCTTGCGAATATTGCCTTATCCCTTTGGCTGAAACGCTCAGACGCTTGGTCTAACTTTTGAATTTGAAGTTCAATGCGTCTTACGGCAAAGTCTAAACGAGGCTTCAATGGACCCGGCGGCTTCACAGCCTCCTTTATGCGTTCTGTGAAAGGCGTGTCTTCCCTTCTACTTTCCCATCTTTTACTAAATCTTTCAGACAAATTAATTCCTCCGAAAAGAGAGAGAAGCGCAAAGCCATCTTATACATTGTTAATATGTTGAAAACATGCATGTATATACCTAGAGCTATATGCCAAAGCGAAAATTGTTTTAAGCTTTAGTTGGAAAAATAAAAGGTGTTGTTGCTGGTTTTGAAGGGATAGACAAAAACGTGTAAGTTAGACTAAAAAGAGGCTTTATTCGAATTCTAAGCAAAGGTGAAAAAGAATGGGTGAAAGGTTAAAGGTGTTCATCTTCGTGGCGCTCCTCGGCTTCCTCGCAGGCATCATAGCCGACTTAACAGCTAACTACGTAATTCCAACATTGATGGCGTTGTTGCCGTCTCTAGGCATGTTCACGAGGTACATGCTTTCAGGGCTTGCAGGCGCATGCTTAACGGTTGTCTTAGTAAGCATTTGGGCATACATCACAGCGTCTCCAGAAAGATAATCCGCCAAAACTTTCCTCCCCCTCTTTATTCACAAATTTCTAGTTTACATGCCAATTTTGGACTCGGGAGCGGAAAAAGCAATCACCCGCTAGGGCGTCAGTGTACCTCGATTACCTCATCGTCCATGTTTAACTAATCATCAAAGGTTATTTGTGTTTCGCAAAGTTTGGCTGGTATGTTTTGGTTACATCTACAATTTCTTTGCTTGTCAATGCATAAACCAAGTTTACGTCTTTGTTCCATTCAGTTGCGTACATCAACGGCTGGTCTATTCTTTTTTCCGTTGGGTCAACGTGAACCCAATGGTTATTAATGAAAATTTCAACCCAAACGTGGTCTCCAGCGGCTTTCTTTGTTTTGTCCTTGAGGGTTGAGTAATCGATTACTAAACGGCTTTTGTAACCCTTTGCCAAAAGCAAACCGTTGTATAACAAAGCGAATTCTCCACATCGCCCTTTTGATTGGTGAATTATTTGTATTGGCAATTCAGCGCGGGGTTTCGGCAGCTCCTCCATAGTATATTTGAGGTGTCTATGCACCCAATCCAACAATTCCTTCCAGTTTAAATTTCCAATAGGGTCATGCAAAACATATTTTGCAAAATTTATAAGTTCAGCAATGTATTTAGGCGTTGCCATTTCCACATAACGTTTCCTATAAACTTCCACTACAAGCGGAAAGCCGCAATTTCCCATTTTACTTCACTTTTGAAGTAATTTTGTTAGTTTGTCTGAAAAGCTTTAGTTTAAAATTTGAAATACATCAAATCTAGAATGAAGATTCTCTTATAGGATAGAAGGATTAAAGCTTAATAGGGTTTTATTCAATGGTGTACCCATGAGTAGCGAAAGAGCTCAACAGTCCATGTTTAAGCCGACTTTAAGTTTGTTTGACGCTACGGCAATAAGCGTCGGGGCAATCATCGGTGCTGGCATATTCGTTGTTACGGGAATCGTTGCGGGCTATGCTGGTTCAGCTCTAATAATTTCAATGCTTATAGCTGCAATAGTGGCTTTGTTCACTGCGTTGAGCTTTGCGGAATTGACAGCTTGGATGCCAAAGGAAGGAAGCATATACGAATATGCACATGAACTGATTTCGCCTTTCACAGGCTTTTTGGCGGGTTGGATGTGGGTTGTCTCTAACACCTTCACGGGAGCAGCGGTTTCGCTTGGATTTGCCTATTACCTAACAGCTTCTGCGCCATTTTTAGAGCCGAAATGGATTGCAGTGCTTCTCTGCCTATTCTTCACAATTCTGAACTATCTCGGGATTCGCCAGTCAGCCCTAATCAATAACGTTTTGGTGGCGGCGAAACTGGGTATTTTGGCTTTTTTCTGTATTTTCGGCTTATTAAACGTGAATCCATCAAACTTTATGCCGTTTAACCCTTTTCAGGCTGGAATCCTATACGGCGCAAGTTACATTTTCTTTGCTTATGGAGGATTCGCAAGGGTAGCCGTAATTGCAGAAGAGGTTAAAGATGCGGAGAGAAACGTTCCAAAAGCCATGCTGTTATCACTGCTTTTATCCACAATTTTTTATTTGGCTGTTGGCGCCGTAGCCGTTGGGCTTATAGGAGCAAACGCCCTAGCAAATTCAAATTCGCCTTTAAAAGATGCAATAAGCGCCTCAAAAAGCCCATTTGCCGAATATTTGGTTTCGGTTGGTGGATTGGTTGCTACAGCAAGCGTTTTGCTTACTTCGATAATGGGGGTTTCCCGCATGACATATGCAATGGCTAGAAGAAAAGACCTACCGCAAACCCTAAGCAAACTTCACATAAAATATAATACGCCACATTACGCCGTTTGGATTGTAGGCGCCATAATAATTTTGCTTATCCTCTCAATAGACCTCACAAAAGTCATAGCCATAAGCACTTTCGCACTGCTTTTCTATTACGCAATAGCCAACATCTCAGCCTTAAAACTGAAAACCACAAAACGAAAATACCCAAAAATTCTACCAGTAATTGGGGCATTAACATGCCTATTAACACTGGTTTTCATCCTTTTTGTTTCGCCACATGCATGGGTTATGGGCACGGCAAGCCTATTAATAGGCGCAACATATTATGGCATAACAAAAGGGAGGGCGTAGGATTTGATAGAGCATTATGATTTCGGTTTAATAGTTATAAATGGAAAAAAGTTCACAAGCGACGTGATAGTTTTTCCAGAGAGGGTTGTGGACGGCTGGTGGAGAAGGGAAGGACATAAACTATACACTGAAGATTTAGGGCTTATACTCAAAAGCGAACCGAAACCGCAAGTCCTCGTGGTTGGCACGGGCTACAACGGACTTTTAAAGGTTCAACCAGAAGTGGAAAACACCTTAAAAGCTTATGGAATCGAATTGATTATACAACCGACGAAAGAGGCAACCCAAACATTCAACAAACTTTTAAACTCTGGAAAACATGTGGCGGGAGCCTTCCACCTAACATGTTAAAAAGGGCGTCAAAATGCTGTGGGAAATAGAAAAGGAAATCGTAACGCTCCTAAGCGATTTAATCCGCATAAACACCGTTAACCCGCCTGGAAACGAAACAGAAGCCGCCAAATATTTAGCTGAAACTTTAGAAAGGGATGGTTTCAAATGTGAAATTCTGGAGTCAGCGCCTGAAAGGGGAAACCTCATAACACGCTTGAAAGGCAAAGGCGAAAAGCCAAGTTTGCTTTTGCTTTCACATTTGGACGTTGTCGCCGCAAACCCGAAAGAGTGGAGCGTAAACCCGTTCGATGGCCTAGTTAAAAACGGACTTGTTTGGGGAAGAGGCGCAGTGGACATGAAATCAATGACAGCCATGGAAGTCATGGTAATGAAGCTTCTGAAAAGGAATGGCGTAAAACCCAAAGGCGACGTGATTTTGGCTGCAACAGCCGACGAAGAAAAGGGCGGAGAAGCAGGCGCAGGCTGGCTAATGCGCACTCACCCAGAAAAATTTTGGGCGGACTACGTCCTAAACGAGGGCGGCGGCTTAGCAATTCCAGCAAACGGCAAAAACATATACACAATCCAAACGGCTGAAAAGGGAATTTTATGGCTTAAAATCAAGGCGAAAGGCAGTTCTGGACACAGCTCAGTGCCAAACGCAGCGGACAACGCCATCTTACGCATAAACAAGGTTATTGACAAACTCGGAAAACACCGTGCAATCATCACAATAACGCCAACCGTGAAAGAATTTTTGAAGGAAATAGCCAAAGAAAAACATGCTATCCAACAGGAAGTCTCGCTTCTGCTTGAAAATCCAAGCTTGGGTGACCAAATATTGGATAGGTTAGCCAAAAAAGACAAAGCCATGGCTGAAGAGTTTCGTGCAATGTTGAGGATGACTATAGCTCCAACCATAATTCATGGAGGAGTCAAAGAAAACGTAATTCCATCAGAATGTGAAGCCGTTTTCGACTGCAGATTACTGCCAAACCAAACACCAACCGAAGCCATAAAATACATAGAAAACTTGTTAATGGATGTTGACATGGAAAAGTTAGAGTTTGAAATTATTCAGGCTAATGAGCCCTCTGAATCGCCACTAAACACGCCACTTTACGATTTAATAGCCAACGTCCTAAAAGAGTTTGAACCAAACTGTTCAGTTGCGCCTTTACTGCTCACTGGCGGAACAGACTCACGCTTCTTCAGAAAAGCGGGCAGCATATGCTATGGTTTTCAACCTATGCGTGCAGACCTGCCCTACGACGAAATCTTGAAAATGACACACGGCGTGGACGAACGTATCTCCATAAAAAACCTGATATTTGGAACAAGCATCCTCTATAAAATCGTTGAAAAGTTCATGACTTAGCAACCAATAAATATATGTTTTTTAACGGTTTCTATAATCTTCCTTGAATGGGGGTTAGGGAAATGCCAGCGATAGAGGTTGGTAGAATATGTGTTAAGCTGACTGGTCGAGAGGCTGGAAGAAAATGTGTAATAGTTGATGTAATTGACAAAAACTTTGTTTTGGTAACTGGACCCAAAAATGTTAGTGGCGTGAAAAGGCGGAGAGCCAATTTGAACCACATTGAACCCCTGCAAGAGAAAATAGCCATTAACCGTGGAGCGTCAGACGAAGAAGTTATTGAAGCGCTTAAAACAGCGGGTAAACTGGAAAAAATGGCGCAAACAGTTAAGCCGAAGATTTCCCAAATTTAAGCCCTTTTATATTTCTGATGGCTATACAATTTTGGGAGAAGCCCGTCTATGCCGAGAACTGTTGCGCCATGGGAAGTTGAACGCAAACTGCTCGTGAAGGCTGAGGATAAAACCAACCCACGATATGGACGCAAACCCGAAGAACGCCCAGCTGAGGATTATATACGTTACGGCGTCATAAACCTTGACAAGCCAGCAGGTCCAACAAGCCACGAAGTTGCCGCATGGGTTAAACGCATCCTCAACCTGAAAAGCGTCGGTCACGGCGGGACTCTAGAGGCTTGAAAGCCGGGGAAATCCCAAAGTGACTGGCGTTTTACCCATAACATTAGAGGAGAGTAGAAAGATTGTTCAGGCTTTGCTTTACAGCGGCAAAGAATACGTTTGCCTAATGAAGCTTCACGGCGACAAAACCGAAAAAAGTGTTAAGGAGGTTTTAAGCGAATTTGAAAACACCATTTATCAGAGACCGCCTTTGAGGGCTTCGGTTAAACGTCAACTTCGAACAAGAAAAATCTATTACATAAACTTTCTTGAAATGGATGGGCGAAACGTTCTTTTTAAGGTTGGATGCGAAGGTGGAACATACATTCGCAAGCTCTGCTTTGACATAGGCGAAGCGTTGGGATGCGGAGCGCACATGCAGGAACTCCGCAGAACGAGGGCTGGACCCTTCACAGAAAACAGCGACAGCGTAACTCTACATGATGTTGCTTACTGGTTTATGGAATGGCAAAAACAAAAAGACGAGAAAATCCTAAGAAAATTCATTCAGCCAATGGAAAAAGCCTTAACGCTTATACCAAAAATTTACATACGCGATTCCGCTGTAGACGCCATTTGCCATGGAGCAAACCTAACGGCGCCAGGCGTTTTATCGCTTGAAACTGGAATAGACAGCGGCTTGATGGTTGCCATACTAACCCTGAAAGGCGAGGCTGTAGCCTTAGCAAAAGCTGTGGCTTCCAAGGAAGAAATTTTGAACATGGAGCATGGCGTTGTCGCCGAAACTGAAAGGGTGCTTATGGCTAGGGGTGTATATCCAAAATGCTGGAAAAGCGGCGAAAAATAATGGACAGAAAAGTTTTAAACCACTATTTTATGGAAAAGCCGAAATCAAAGTTGAAATTAGGTTTAATTCGTACAAACCTTCGTGGAATGCCATTCCAATTCCTAACAGCTTCAGGAGTTTTCTCTAAAAAACATGTTGATTTAGGCACTAGGCTCTTAATAGAGTCTATGATTCTGCCTAAAAGCGGTTACGTTTTAGACATGGGATGCGGCTATGGTGCAGTTGGAATAGCCGCCGCCACCTTCAACCCAAACATTTATGTCATAATGGTTGACTTGAATGAAAGGGCAGTTTGGCTTACAAAACAAAACATCCAAATTAACCACCTAACAAACGCTGAAGCAAGACATGGGCAATTATACACGCCAGTTGAAGATTTAATGTTTAACTGCATATTATCAAATCCTCCAGTAAGCGCTGGAATGGAAAAGATAAAAGCCATAATCACTGAAGCTCCAAAACGCATGATCTGTAAAGGCAGTTTCCAAATGGTTGTAAAATCAAAAATAGCTGGAAAAAGACTACGCCTAATCTTCGAAGAAACCTTCGGAAATTTTGAAGTTTTGGCAAGAAAAAGCGGTTACCGAGTCCTCATCGCAGAAAAACCATAATAGATTAAAATGGCAAGATAAAATAATGCATAAGCCGGGGTCTCCTAGTCAGGTATGGAGCAGGCCTGGAGATTTATAAACGCCTAACAGCCTGTGACCCGAAAGGGTCGCGTGGGTTCAAATCCCACCCCCGGCGCCTTCAATATTACCGTTGGTGTTTTTCTAGAAAAGTTTTCATTTTAAGGATAAAACTTAAATTATAGGGTTGTCTATAAACTCATTTCTTTGACTCTTGTTTCAATGAATTCGGCAACTTTTTTCTGACTGTATTTTTTGTTTTCTTCTTGTTTCTTTAAATGCTCCTTGATTGTTTTTAATAGCTTTTCCATGTTAAATGGTTTGAGTACGTAACTGTCTGCGCCTTTGTTGACGGCTTCGATGGCGTTGTCAAGTGAAGGATAACCAGTGATGATTATTTTGACCATTTTTGGAGTGGTTTCTTTCATGGCTGTTAATAGTTGTGTTCCTTCCATGTCTGGAAGCCGAATGTCTATTAGGGCAAGATTGAAGAATTTGGCATTGGATTTTTTGATGGCTTCTTTTCCATTTTTGGCTGTGTCAACTATGTATCCGTTTTTTTTCAGCACTGTTGATAGGACGTCTCTTATGCTTTCGTCATCGTCGACAATGAGGATTCTGGCAGTTTCACCCATACTTTTTCACCTCCTTCTTCTTTCTCTATTTTCGGTTCAATTGGCAGAACCACTGTAACAGTTGTTCCCTTTCCAACTTCACTTTCCAATGAGATTGAACCCTTATGGGCTTCTACTATGCGTTTACAAATAGCCAAGCCTAAACCTATTCCCTTCGCTTTAGTTGTGAAAAGAGGCTTCCAAAGTTTCGCTATGTCCTCCTTTGTCATGCCTATTCCAGTGTCGGCAAAAGCAATTTTCACTTCACTGCCTATTCTCCTACTTTTTATTGTAAGCTTGCCGCCTTTAGGCATGGCATCAACAGCATTTTTAATAATGTTAACGAAAATCCTTTGAATTTTCCGTGCATCAACTTTTACTTTCGGTTTATCCTTAACCAAACTTATTACTCGCACTTTTCTGGGAATCTTAACCAAAGTTAACGCATCTTTCATTACCGATTTTAGGCTTGTTTCCTTTAATTCCAGCCTTATCTCACGTGAATAGTCCAAAAGGTCGTTTATGATTTTATCCAAGTATTCAATGTTGTTTTCAACGAGATTAAACATTTTTTTCATTTTTACATCCATTTTTGAGTTGAGCACCGTCTTCAGATAGTAAACAGCGCCTGAAATAGCCGTTAATGGGTTGCGCATATCATGACCGACCATTGCTGCTACTTCGCCAATGGCGGCTAACCGCTCCGCTTCCCGAAGCTTTTTGGTTCTTTCCTCCACAAGCTCTTCTAAGTGTTCAGCATATTTTCTAAGTTGCTCCTCCATTTTTTTGCGTTCGGTTATGTCTCTTGCAATGCTTAAAATCACCCGTTTTCCCTTGTAATTCACAAGTGTAGAGCAAACCTCAACTGGAATTATTCTTTTGTCTTTAGTGATATGAGTTGTTGGAAAAACTTGTATTTCATCAGTGGGCATATTTTTGATGAGTTCTTTTATTTGTTCCTCTGTTAAAGAAGCGTCAATGTCGCATGGACCCATTCCAGAAAGCAGTTCCTCCCTCGAATAGCCTAAAACTTTAACGGCAGCGTCATTTACGTCGATGAATTTCCCGTCGAAACCGATAACCCAAACAGTATCGTTCATGCCATTAATTATCGCCCTATAATTTTCCTCGCTTTCCTTCAGCGCTTTTTCCGACCTTTTTTGTTCCGTAATGTCCCTGAAAATTCCTTGAAGGACCTTTCTACCTCCAAGCTCAAACACGTTTGCCTTGATTGCAACGTCCCTTATTTCCCCATTCTTGGTGATGACTTGGTCCTCTAAAATTTGCCCTTCCTTTTCTTTGAGGTGCTGCATAAAAGTTTTACTGAATTTTCCCTCAATTACTTGTGGAGGATGAAGAATTGTTTGGTGTTTGCCAACTAGTTTTGATTTTTCTCTGCCAACTAAATTGCATGCTGCACGGTTGCAGTCAATAATTATGCCCGTTTCAGCATCGGCTAAAAAGATGGCGTCTAAAGCTTCGTCGAACTGTTTCCTATATTTTTCCTCTGATTCTCTTAGTGCTTCCTCTGCTTGTTTGCGCTCTGTTATGTCGTACAGTATCCCTTGAATTAAAACGGGCTTTCCCGCATCGTCGCAAACATTTTTAACGTTTTCGTAAACCCATCTTACATGTCTGTCCCTACGTATGATGCGATATTCCCGCTCAACTGAATAATTCGGAATTGAACGTAATGCTTCTATATCTTTTCCTAAAATTTTAGCTAAATCGTCAGGATGAATAATCTGGTCCCATCTTATTTTTCCAGAAGTTAACTCATCCGTTTTATAGCCAGTAAGCAATTCTACGGCGCCTTGAATAAAAATGGGCTTAAAGTTCATGTCCACTTGATAGACCATTCCACGCAAATTCTGCAAAAATGAACGGAAAAGTTCATTTCCAACATCCATTAAAACTGTCTACCTCCCACGTGAGGCATCATTTTCGAACGCATTTCACGATCACGGACTTTCAAATGGCTCTTTAACTCCAACAAGTAATCCGAAAATTGATAACATTCCTTTTCCCTAAATTTCAAATTAAATTTGGAGTATAAACGTTTAAGAACAAAAATTTCAATAGTAACTGAACTTGCGCCGAATATTTTCCGCAAGATATCCTCAACCTTTTTAATGTCGCTTTTACATGTTAAAGAAAACTTTTCTTCCATAAAACATTGAACAACTATTTTCGCTGGTTTTTCTCCCAAAATTTGCCTTAAAACATCACTTATTGTCTCATGAACTAATTTTTCGAAACTTTGAACACTTGAGCAAGTCAAGGTTGCTTCTTCAGCCATTTGTATCAAATCCCAGCACAAGTATTATTTAAGCTTGGACAAACATTCATTACAAAAGAATTTTAGAGTTTATGAAGATAAAATACATACCCAAAATTCATAAGTTTATGAGAGCCTCTCCTTCATAAGGAACGAATAGTTTTTGTTAACCTTCCTTTTCTAGATTAGCATAGTGAAAGCCTCGTGAATTTAATAGCCAAATTTGACCCGTGGCGTTCAAAACTTTGCACATGCCCACCTAAATACACGTTTAACCCCTACACTGGATGTGACCACGCTTGCGTTTACTGTTACGCTTCAAGCTATATTCCAAAATTTTTCAACTGCAAACCCAAAAGACACTTAATCCAAAAATTGAAAAAAGAAGCATCAAAGCTTAGAGGCGAATTAATTTCAATAGCCAACTCTTCAGACCCATATCCCAACTTGGAGGAAAAGCTGGGTTTAATGCGGAAATGCCTAGAAATTTTGGTTCAGTCCAACTGTAAAATACAGATAATCACAAAGTCGGATTTAGTGGTTAGGGACATTGACCTTTTAAGGCGGAAACCGTCAACAGTCGCATTAACCATCACAACAGAGGATGACGCCATCGCAAGGCTTATTGAGCCAAATGCGCCTCCACCATCAAAGAGGTTGAAGACTGTTGAAACCCTAATTGAAAAAGGGATACCAACATCCGTACGCATAGACCCAATAATTCCAACAGTAAACGAAAACACGGAAAACCTAATAAAAACCCTAGCTGAAATGGGCGTGAAACACATAACCGTTTCAACATACAAGGTTAAACCAGACAATTGGCAAAGACTAAGCCTAAAAATGCCAAAAACAGCCGAAAAACTAAAACCCTTATATTTCGAAAAAGGCGAGAAAATCGGCAGATACATTTACTTGCCTAAGGATTTAAGGCTCAAAATAATGGAGAAAACGCTGTTAACAGCCGAAAAATACGGCGTAAAATTTGGAACTTGTAGAGAAGGCTTAAGCCATTTGAACACGGCAACATGCGACGGCACTTGGCTATTAAACGCCAATCAAAACTTGTAAAGATAAACAGTATACGTGTGACACGCTTCGCCTGGTATATGCACACTTGTGACTGGACGAAGACCATTTAAAGCGTAATCGTGAACTAAAACTCTGCTTCCACTTGGACATTCGCCGACTATCTTCTCTGAAAGACTTTTAACGATAAGCGGATGTGGATAAACATAAACTACATCAAACCTTGAAAGGTCAACCCTAAAAAGGTCAGAGTGCACCACGTCAACCAAATGCTTAAACCCAGCCGCCCGCACGTTTTCCCTAGCAGCCACAACAAGTTTACGGTCAACTTCAAAGCCCACACTAAAAACTCCAAAACGCTCCGCCGCCCTAATCAGTACAGCGCCATCTCCACATCCCAAATCTGCAAAAACATCATTCGGCTTAAAATCGGCGAGGTTTAAGGCAACGTCAATCACGGAAAGCGAACTCTGCAAATAAGGAAATTCACAAAGCATCTTTAACAAAAGGCTATCGTTCACACTACATCCCATTTCGGAGCGACTTCTCACCATTTATGTTATAAAAATTAAAATATATGTTTAACCGCGCCATAGTTGGAGGAAGGATATGAGAAAAATTGTATATGGCTTAGCCTTGATGATGTTAATTATGACTTTTAGTTCTATAATGGCTCTGGTGCGGGCCCAAGAGTGGATTCGATGCGGAGTCTCTCCAGACCAAGTAGAACTTTGCTACTGGAAGGAAGATGCCATTTCATATATTAACATTTCAATAACTTTTCCAACTGGTGGATATAACGTTTCAGATTGGGGAACGCCAACAATCACTGGAAATGACATATCAGTTACAGCTGAAATCTGGATGTGGACAAGATACTCAATACAAGTGATAACAATAGCGAATCACATATACAATTTAGGAGTCTTGCAACCAGGAGAATACAATTTCACCTTCAAAACACTCGTCGATTCCGTTGGGGGAAAGGCGTATGAACTACCAGTTGAAAGCATCACGTTCACCGTACCAAGCGATGATCCACCAGTTGGTGACATCCAAATTCCTATCGACAAGTTCGGTTTGCTAGCGCCATACATCGGCTTAGCCCTAACAAGCCTAATTGCAACAGTTACAACCGCCTACGTAAAACGTTATAAAAGCAACAATAAAACAGAGAAACAATGAATGTAAATGCGTCTCAACTTGGTAATACCCAGCATTTTTCATTTGTAAAGCGACAGAAACCTCTTAATCGACCGATCATAAGTTTTTTCAACTTCAAGCGGAAAGTAACACGCTGGAAGCTCACTGTGAGCTCTATGATGCCTTAAACACTCACAACATTTACCCTTCAAATCACACGGATACGTGCAGGGGCATTCCCTCAAGTTTATCTGCAAGTTTAGGCACTCACCCATTTCTTCATCACCCTTTTCACACATAACTATCAGCTCTACCATTTATACCTTAATTAAACGGGTAGCGCTATATTGGTAGCCCGGGATAGGTTCAAATATCGTTTAAAATATCGGCGTTAAGGCTTGATTCTGTGTTCTTTTAGAAAAATGGAGGTGTTTTTGGTTTGGGTTTTTGTTTTCCTTTGCTGAATATGGCAATCAGCAGTATTGATGTTAAGAATAGTGGCATGATTATAGCTGATGGAAATTCTGGTATGACGTGGTATTTGTAGTAGTAACCAAGGTTGTCTTTTGTTGCGTTGGTTCCAGCGTTGTCGTAGGCGACTATTTTGTATGAGACCCATGTGCAGTATTCGTATCCTGGAATGGTCGCCTCGTAGGTTATTGTTGTGTCTGATGGTATAGGTAGTGCTGTCATGTTTAGTGCTGTCCATGTTGTTCCGTTGTCTAAGCTGAACCATAAAGTCACATTTTTTATTCCGCTTCCAAGCTCTGTTACATTAACCCAGACAGTTACGTTCTGAAGAGGCTGAACGTTGTCTGGCGGGGGATCTTGCCAAGGATCGCTTATTTCAGGCGGCATATCATCAACAAAATGTGCTTCCAAAGTGTAGTTTGCGTCCATTATGATTGTTATTGGGTTTTCTATTCTAATTTCGCCGTCAAGAAGCCAATAATCGAATGAGAAGCCAACATCCTGAATGGCTGTTACTTCAATTATTGTTCCATTGGCGTAGGTATGCATTCCAAGGGAAGGTGTCGTTGTTCCACCATCTGTTGTGGTGATTGTTAATTTATAGGTTTGAGTGCCATAAGGATACATCAAAGGATATCGGTCTACGTTATCTTGATTAATGATGTATGGTGTATCGCCTATTCCATCTCCATTAGCATCCATGCCGGTATAATCGCTCCAGTAGTTTCCGCCTGAGGGATAGCCATTGTCCCATATGTTAGTGTAGTTGAGCATTGAAATGTATGCTTGTTGGGTGTTGTTGATGAAGTTGTTGTGGTATATAAGATTGTTTAAGGATTGCGAGAGTGAAATGCCCTTTCCATTATAGTATATGTTGTTTTCATAAACGCTGTTATAATCGCTGGAGTAGTAAAGTATAACAGCGTAGTCGCTGCCTGTTATGTTGTTTCTAGCTATGGTGTTGTTAAGGCAGAAATGGTTGAGTTGTATGCCGTATTTGTTGTCTACCAAGTTATTTTCGTAAATATTGTTGTAACTTGAGTTGTAACGGAGGAGAATGCCATTAAAGCCATGATTTGTTACATTGTTTCTGGCTATGGTGTTATTTGAGGAAAAGTTTAGCTCTATGGCGTGGTCATCATTTGTTTCAATGGTGTTTTCAAGAATACTGTTATAGTTGCTGGAAGAATTGAGGAAAATGCCAAACGCCCCCTCTCTTACAATGTTTCCAGAAATCGTGTTATTCGAAGAATTTGAAAGGTAAATTCCCCAACCGAAATTCCTAATCTCCAAGTTTTTAATCGTTACTTGGCTTCTTCCAGTAAGATTTATTCCAGCTCCACCGCCCAAATCCTTCCCATCAAGCACATGGCTTGTCCCATTGATTACAATGTTGTCTCTCTCAACAACAATACGCCAATTAGTAATGTTATCCATAAAATTGTAAACGTTTCCAATTCTCTCTATCGGCGCTGTTGACGGGTCTACACGTCCATCAACCCTAATATACACTGTTCCCGTCCACCCCTTCGCAGGTTGAATGTTAAACGCCAACGTTAACATGCTTGCCAGAAAAAGCGTCAACAGCATCCCAACAGCTATCTTATCCTTCAACTCACCCCTTCTCCCAACAATACATACATATACAAAAAAATTAAAACTTTCGGAAAATCTCTTATCGCTGCTTTGGCATAACAAACAGCAATAAAAATAGTAAATTAACAAGCGGCGCAGTAAATTTGCAGTCTTTATGCACCCGAATCACAGCCAAAACCTAACCAGTTTGGGGATGTAGCCCGGGAGAGATTCGAACTCTCGTCAGAGGCTCCAGAGGCCTCCATGCTTGACCGCTACACCACCGGGCTGTACATCAAAATTGGAAAGAGTTCTTTGTAATACTTTAGCGTTTTGTTGAAAAATAAAATTGGGAGCTGTTTTTGTTTTGGTTTTTTGTTGCTTCTTTTATGCAGTGGCATTCTTGGTTGCTTGGGTTCCATTCTGGGCAGCACCATAATGTTGATACTATTGGGTTTTCGTTTTTGCAGAAACGTTTTGAACAGAACACTTCGTTTGGGTAATTGTATGCGTTGTGGCTACCGCAGTTTCCGCAAAACTTCTGCTTCGCCTTCATTTATGCACCTCTTGTTGATTGTCTTTGATTGAAGATGTCCGCTTAAACTCTTCGCCTATTCTTTCAATGATTGAAGCTATTATTAATGGAAAGATTATCATGGCATCGCCTATAACCATAACCTTGTTTGCTTTGCCCTTCACTTTTCCCCAGCTTACGGTTTCTTCCACTGTTGAGCCGGATAATCCGCCGGTTTCGGGGCGGTCCATGGTTATTATTATGGCGTAGTCCATGCCTTTTTTGGATGCGAGAGCGGCTGATTGGACGGTGTTTCTGGGTACTCCGCCGCCGATGACTATCATGCCGTTTTTGAGAGAACGCTTGCAGATGTTGGCTATTTGGGGCACATCTTTGAAGGCGTCCAGCACTAGCACGTTTGAACGGTTTTTTCTTGAGGTGTGAAGCCAGTGGATGTAGCCAAACTCTGAGTCGCGGACTGCTGGGAGAAAAATTGGCACGTCGGCTTCGTAGGCTGCTCGCAAAATGGAGTTTGGGTCTTTGAGTCTTTTGCCAAGTTCCCATGCAAATTCACTTGATGAGAGATTTTTTCCCCTATTTTCATTTGCTATTTCGTCGTATATTTCCACAAGTTTATAGTCCAGTTTGACGAAGTCTTCTTCTGGCACGAAAACGTCGTATATGCGGTATATATGATACTTATAAAGCATATAGTCATCAACAAACCAGTATCCCTTATAGTGGTGTCCGCCTAGGGCTTCTATTGCATCGTGAACCATGTTTGCCCCTGTACTTACAACAACATCCACAAGTCTTTTGCGGATGATGTCGACTATTAATGTGCGCATCCCAGCTGGGACGACCGCTCCTGCCAAAGCCAAAAATATTGTGCATTCGCTGTCGCGTAGCATTCGCTCGTAGATGTCGCATGCGGTTGCGAGTCTTCCAGCGCCGAAAGAACCAGAATTGCTAAACTGCTGAATTAGTTGGTTTACAGTGAGTTTTCCGTTTATTTTTATGTGTTTCACGGGTTCTAAAAGTAAGTCTTTTCTCTGCATCCGATTTCACACCAAATCCTAATTTCTATTTTATAATGGAAATTTTAAAAAAGCTTTTCTGACATGGTTTGTGGAAAAATCGAAATAGGGCGAAGCACATTTTAGTTTTGCATTACAAAATCTTGTGTGGCGCCTATATGGAAAGACGCGTCTTTGAAGTTTCAGCTTCGATTCCGCTTGTTGGTTGTATAGCCTTCGGCTTAATCGATAGAGGAACAAACCTCATTCAGGTTCGTCCAACTTCGACATGTCCGCTTTCATGTGTGTTTTGCTCTACAAATGCAGGTCCAAAATCGAAAGTGCGCCAAACAGAGTATGTTGTTCCAGTTGATTATCTCCTCGAAGAATTTGAAAAGGTTGTGGCTTTTAAGGGTAGGCGTCACGTGGAAGCACACATAGACACTGTTGGAGACCCCATTACCTATCCAAAAATTGTTGAGTTGGTTTATGGATTAAGCCAAATTCAAGGGGTGGAAACAATTTCGATGCAGACACATGGCTCCACTCTAAACACAAAACTTGTTGATAGGCTTTCCAGCGCTGGTTTAACACGTATAAACTTGTCTTTGGATGCTTTAGAGCCAAAATTGGCTAAAGCGTTAGCTGACACGGATTGGTATGACAGCGAAAAAACTGTTCAGCTAGCGCAACATATCGTTTCAAACACAAAAACCGAATTGCTCATCACGCCAGTTTGGATTCCAAGAGTAAACGACGCTGAAATTCCGAAAATAATCAGTTTAGCCACCAGTTTAGGCATTGGGAAAAAGTTTCCTCCTTTGGGAATCCAAAAGTATGAAGTGCATAAGCGTGGAAGAAAAGTTAAGGGAGTCAAACCTATTTCATGGAAGAAGTTTTATGAACAGTTAAGAGCGTGGGAGAAAAAGTTTGGTGTAAAGCTTGTGCTTAAACCAGAGGATTTTGGAATCCACAAGCGGTTTATGTTTCCAATACCTTACAGGAAATTTGAAATTGTTAGGGTTGAAGTTGTTGGGCCAGGTTGGCTTAGAGGCGAAAAATTGGCTGTAACAAAAGCTGGCGATAGAAGCATGACTTTAGTTAACGCTTGGGAAATTCCTGTTGGAGCCAAGTTAAAAGCCAAAATTGTGGCTAACAAGCATAACCTCTTCATTGCCGAGCCAATTTGACAACCAAAACTGGACACGGCGCATGGTGAATTACGCCGTCGCTTACGCTTCCCAAAAGCAACTCTCTTATTTTGCTTATGCCCCTAGCGCCTATAACTATCAAATCAAACATGCCTTCCCTTGCGGTTTTGACAATCTCCTGAACTGTGTGTCCTTCCCTAAGCAAAGTTTCAACTGGAACACCTTCAGCCCTAACCCGCTGTTCACCATCCGATAAAATGTTGCCGCCAGTTTTGCGGGCAACTTCATCAACCTTTGAAATTTCCGACGAAGTCATAAATGGAAAGCTTGGAGGCGTAAGAGTGGTTGGTTCAGGCACTATGACTGGTCTAACAGCGACGGAATACACGTGAATCAACGTTATTTTTCCATTAAACTTTTTGGCTATTTGGACGGCTATATCCAAGGCTTTTAATGAATGTTCAGAACCGTCTAATGGCACAAGGATTTTCTGAAACAAACCATAAACCCCAAATACAAACATAATTAATTATCCCTTTATAATTTACGGAAATAAAAATGGAAAAAGGTGGCTATTTTAGGCTTCGCCCTTTTTACCCTTTCGCCTTAAAATGAAAAGCGCAGCCACAACTATTACGGCGATTGCGATTATGGCTATGGTTGCTATAAACCAGAGTTCTTGCCACAACTGTTTTGATGGTTGTCCAAAGAGCGCCCAAAGGCTGAGGTGGCTGATTGTTGCTTCTGCATAATGCTCATCCTTGTTTACTTGTGTTTCCATTTCTATCCATTTGTTGGATGCTTCGTCAAAATAGAATATTTTTAGGCTGTTTTCGTCGAGTCCCAACTCGGATAATTGTTCTGGCGTGTAGTAAATGCGTATTGTAGCGTTAATGTCAGTTACGTTTTCAGTTGCTGAAATTTGTATGCAAGTTCCCAAAAGTTGATATGCTCCCGGCAACGGAACATCGGGAGCTGTTGCACGTTTAATGTTTATTATTGTGGACTGCGATATGCTGTTTATGATTAACTTGCAGTTTACTTGTTCAGCGTTGATTGTGTAGGGGTTGCTTGGCGTAATCGATGAAGGGTTATAAATGCTTTCAGCTTTTCCCTCCCAAATCTTAAAGACTAAATGTTTAAGTTTGCTTATGCTTTGGTTATTCCAAACCAAAGTGTTTTCGCTTAAGAACTCGTCTGGTTCGGGCACTTCGTCGGGGTTAAAATGCACTGTAACCGTGTGGGTTTCATTGCTTCTTCCTTGAACTATCAGTTTAAGCGTTTCATTAAACCTTGGCGGCTCTTGGCCGTCTCCAAACATTGCCGTTGTAGTATTGAAGAAGTTTTCAAGCTTAAAGGCTGTAGCATTTATGGGATTAACTGGAGGCGCAAATTTTAAGCTTTCAAAACTCACTTGCTGGAAAGTGCTGTTCATTTTCAAGCTAAAACTTAAGCATGTTATGTTTATGTTGGTGTTTTTTATGGTGTTGATTAGCCATTGTGGTCCGGGCGTGGTTGCATTCATCATGTCCACGTATACGTTTTTGAAGTGGTTGACTTGCGCGTTTAAGTCGCCAGTAGCGGTGTAGTTTCCGTTGTATGTGATTTGTCCGTTGGAATAGGCGATTGTTTCCGTGGAAAAATAAATTGACACATATGTTGTGTTCAAAAGCAACTCCACATATGGTTGTATTTCAGGCGGATACATGCTGGGTAAAACCGCGTATATTTTTTGCAATTCCGTTAAGTTCTGCACCAAATTCGAGTTAAACGTAACTGTTTTGCTGGATTTAGAGTAAGACATTGAAAAACCAGCGTTTTTTATGGAGTAGACTGTGCCGTTTATAAGCGGATACGGGTCTATAGGGTATGGAACGCCCATGCCCACGCTTTTTAATATGTCCATGTATATGTTTGATAAAAGTTGAATGAAGTCTCCTTCGGCGGCTTTGATGACGACAAAGAATCCGACATCTGCGCAGTTGTTGTCTATGGGCGTTAGTGTTGTGTTGAATGTTGTGCAGATTAGCCTTCCCCCAGTCATGTTATAAAGTGAGCCTTCGGCTGTTCCCGGAATTGTAGTGTTAAGCCATTCTAAGAACCAGTGGATTGATGTTTCATTTAATTCTGGGAATTCTACCGGCATTGTGTAATTGTAATAGACCCTTATGGAATCGTTGAGAATGATATGTGTAAGGTTGCCTTCAAAATCCACGTTTATGTCGCCGAGTGTTAAGCCGGGGACAAGATGGATGGTTATTGTTCCATTAAACCTTTGGTCTGCGTAGTTTCCAGTTATTGATAGGTCTGTGGAGTTGAATGGAAAATTGTTGAAGCCCATTCCGCCGAATGAGTCGCATAATTGTATGGAAGCGCTTAGCGTGGCGGTTGTTATGTTATTTGCGCATTGCGTGTTTAATGTTGCTGTTGTTGCGTTGAATGGGAAAGATGTTGCTTGGTCTGGCGGAAGTGTTAATTTAGCATTTAATAGGGTGTTGTATTTGTCAGCTATTTTACTGTATTGAGCATTTAATTCAATTGATGGACTGCTGGCGGACGGATTTTCGTTGGTAAAGTTGCCGATTCCGAACACTTCAACAGTCCCATCTGGATAAACAATAAACGCGACTTCCACATTCGTACGCGTAACATTTGACATTGCATATGCTGGGATATAGCTGAATCCCAAAGCCACCAGAATTGTTAGGCAAATCACTCCAATTCTTGTTATGGAAACAAAGTTTTTCACCTTCATTCACCCGCATACATTTTATGATAATGTCTTTAAATGCTTTACCCCACTTAAATAATACGCCAATAAAAGGGAAGAGTCTATATGCGTTTAACCACCATCTGCCTAAGAAATTTAACTCACAGAAAACTTCGAACTTCGCTTTGCATTTTTGGGGTAGCCACCGCCACATGTTTCATAATTGCGGTTGGCGCCACAACTTCAAGATATGTGGAAATCATAATGGAAATGAACGTGTTTTTCCGTGAAAAAATTGTTGTTGTACCAAGAAAAGCCATTGTAATTCAAGGATTCCCAATTGGTGGAATTTTTCAACAAAACGCAGTTGACAACATAAAAGAGGTTAGCGGCGTTGAAAAGGTTGTCCCGATGATAGTTGTTTTCGGATTTGAGCTTGGAGAAAACCCAACTGTAATGCCCGCTAACGTAACCATAGGCTTGCCAGTTAAAGAATGGTCGCTGATGATAAGTTCTGCAACGCTGGAAGGTCGAATGCCCCTGGAAAATTCCACAGATGAAGTCGTTGTTGGCTGTTCAATAGCTAATCAGCATGGTATTTCTGTTGGTTCAAAGATAAATATGGGTGGAAAGGAATTCAGCGTCTGCGGAATTGTTGAAGGACCTTCCGCCCTTCTTGGACGTTCGGTAATTATGAATTTGGAAGAGGCTCAAAATGTTTTCAGATATAACGGATTCATAAGCATGGCTGTTGTGGAATCCAAAGAAGGCGTTGTGCAGGATGAGGTTGCAAGTGAAATTGAAAACAAAATAAGTTATGTTATGGCTTTAACGGATGAGGAGCGTAATGCATTAACAAAGCCCATTGTTGACTTTGTGGAAAGCTGGAAAATTGCAATTCAAATAATCCTCTTGTTTTTAAGCATGGTTTTGACGGCTATTGTGGGAATTATGAGCGTTTCAGAAAGAAGAAGAGATTTTGCAACTTTAGACGCTATAGGCGCACGTTCCAGCCACATTTTCCAAATAATACTATTAGAAAATTTCATAATTGGTTTTTTGGGAAGCTTTTTGGGAATTGGTTTCGGTGTGGTAGTTGCCGCTTTTTTGGCAAGTTTTTACACAGCAATTCCAATCAACCAGTTTTTGTCAAGCGCTTCCGCCATTGTCCACCCGTTATTTATGGTTGAAGTTGTTGGGTTAGTCGTTGCTTCATGCTGTGTGGGAGGCGTAATCCCAGCAATAAACGCTTCAAAAATTCGAATTTCCGAAATCCTAAGGGCTGAATACTAATGAAAATTAGAACTGTGGATTTAACAAGAATATACAAGTTGGGCGCTTCGGAAATAGTTGCTGTTAAAAAGGTTAATTTTGAAGTTAGCGAAAAACAGCTTATCGCAATAGTTGGACCAACGGGTTCTGGGAAAACTACGCTTTTGAACCTTATTGGGTTGAACGATTATCCAACTTCTGGAAAAATCCTCATAAATGATATTGATGCTTCGCTTTTGTCAAATAGTGAACGCAGAAAAATCAGACTTTTCCATGTTGGCTTTGTGTTTCAAACTTTCAATTTGCTGCCAACACTTAATGCTTTGGAAAATGTGGAGTTGCCCATGGCTTTAGCTGGCAAATCCCATAAAGAACAAAGGGCGAGAGCTGTGAAACTTCTTGAAAGTGTTGGTTTAGGCAACCGACTTTATCATAGACCCAAAGAGTTAAGCATGGGTGAAATGCAACGTGTAGCCATAGCCAGAGCCCTAGCCAACAACCCCGAACTGATTATTGCGGATGAGCCTACAGGCGAACTTGACCATGAAACCGCTAAAGAAATAATTACTACACTATCTAAAATAAAAAATGACTGTGAAAAGACTGTTATTGTGGCGACGCATGACGAAAAAATAGTTGAGGTTGCAGATACAATCTACACTATGCGTGAAGGCGAACTATACAAAAACGCATTATAAAAGGGCGAAATCTGTTGACTTAATTTTCCCTTTCTGGTCAACAACAACCTCAAATTTCTCCGCCCAAGGATGCCCCTCCAAATCTATCGGACAAGTGCCCCTAACTACCCAGCAACCGTTTTTGTTCTCAACAGTGGAAATTTCTACTCGCTCTGTCCCCTTCTTTTGCCTAATAAAATCCAAGGCTATTTGGCGGGCAACCTCCGTTGATATTCCGCCCATCAGCATTTTCCTCCAACACTCCTTCATATTCCAAATCGGAAGCATTAAATGTTATGAACAGAAAATAAATATCAAAAAGATGCAAGAAATACACCCAAATGTTGTTGTTTAAAATTCCCACCTCACAACAACATTTAATGCATTTGGTTGTCGTCCAAAATTCCGTTATTCCGACGACATTTAACACAACTGAAAACACATGCCTTGCGATAGATTCAAATCGGCAAAAGCTCCAGTTTAACTTAAAGCAAGCCAAGTCTGGAAAATGAAAACATGGGCGAAAAAAGACGCATAATACTTCACGTGGACATGAATCACTTTTTCACGGCAGTTGAGGAAAGGCTACATCCAGAATATCGGGGTAAACCAGTCATCGTCGGCGCAGACCCAAAAGGTGGAAAGGGCAGAGGCGTCGTCAGCACATGCAACTACGAAGCCAGAAAATTCGGCGTTAAATCAGGCATGCCCATCTCAAAAGCTTGGAAACTATGCCCAAACGCCATTTACCTACCAGTCAACTACGAACTATACACAAAAGTTTCGGAAAGAATAATGGCTTTACTGCGAAAATACGCAGACAAATTCGAACAGTGGGGAATAGACGAAGCCTTTATGGATGTAACCTCAAAAGTGAAGGATTACACGGAAGCCGAAGCCCTAGCACACCAAATAAAAAGGGAAATCTACGAAAAAGAAGGGCTCACATGTTCCATAGGCATAGGACCAAACAAGCTCATAGCCAAAATAGCCAGCGACCACCAAAAACCCGACGGATTAACAATCGTCAGAGAAGAGGAAGTTGAAAAGTTCCTTGCGCCGTTGCCAGTGCGCAAGCTCCTCTGGGTTGGAAAGAAAACCGAAGAGAAGCTTAGGGCTATGGGAATAAACACGATAGGCGAACTAGCCAACTACGACCCGTCGGTGCTGGCGGAAGTTTTCGGCGCCATGGGCACACAAATGTATTTGATGGCGCACGGCATAGACAAAAGCGAAGTTGAAGAAAAAACCCAAATAAAATCCATAAGCCGAGAAAAAACATTCGAAGAAGACACCTCAAACACTGAATTAATCCAAAACGTTTTAGACGGGCTTTCAGAAGAAGTCCACAAAGACGTTACAGCGCAAAACCTCTATTTTAAAACGGTTACAGTTAAGGTTCGCTACGAAAACTTTGAAACCCACACCCACAGCAAAACCTTACCGCACATAACAAACAGCCTACAAGACCTGAAAAGGACAGCAAAAGAACTCGCCAAGGCATACTTTAAACCAAACAGAAAAATAAGGTTGGTAGGCGTAAGAGTTTCAAACTTAACATCAGCAGAAAAACAAAAAAAACTCACGTCCATATAATTTCTTCACGGTCTTCATAGCCATGCAAAAGATACCACCTAAGTTTCTTAAGCCTTTCACTTTTCAGTTTTATGGCTTCTACCAACTGCTGGAATTTGTCGGTTTTAATGTTTATTTGTTCACGCAGCTTTTCAGCGTCATCTGGCAAACCATAATCTTTGGGGTTTACGTTTGCCTCATGTGCGGCTTTAAGTATCCACTCCTCCAACCTTGGACACAACATAATTAGGAGGTTATTCCCACTTTTTCGGCAGAATATTTTAATGTCACACTTTGTCAAGTTCTGCACTTTCTTAAACTTATTCAAAAGCGGGGATTGATGACTCCACGGGTCTTCGTCAACTATCCCTATTGAATTTGTGAAATGTTTAGTGAGTCCTTTGAGAAGTTCGGTTTTGTTTCCAGCGTGTATAATGTTTTTCCTTGAAGTGCCAGTTAAACTTTTCACTAATGTGGCGTCTGGCTTGCATTCCACAAGATACATTTCGTGTTAGGCTCCTTCAAGGAACCTTTTAACGTTGAGAAAAATGTCTATTCCTTTTTCGAGGATTTCGCCGATTTGCTCTTCGGTTAAAGCCTTAACTTTGGTTTGATAATCCTCCAGCCTAGTGCAGAAAACTGCCACTTCGTCCTTTGGAGCTTTTTCAAGCGCTGAAAGAAGAAAATAGGGATTATGCGTCGAAATAAAATACTGATTGTTATTTTTGTTTTGGGCTATAATTTCCGCAAGATACTTTGTATAATACGGAAAAGCGTGGGCTTCGGGCTCCTCAAATGCAAGCACCGAATTCTTGTTGGAATAAATTGCCGTTAAATAGAAAACAAGTCTTTGAATGGTTTCGGAAGCCAAAGAATACGGAAAAGAAATAACAATATCCTCTTCAAGTTGCTTCTGCACCCTTATTTTGTTTTCGTGAAGCTCAAAAGCCAAAGTCAAACCAAAACTGCCAAAAATCTGCTTGAGAATAGAACGCAAATCTTTCCGAGCCACAACAACAGCAAAAAGATTATCGCCATCAGGCGGATTAAGAAAATCAGACCGCTTATTCGGAAAATCAGACCTTACACGGAACCTATAAAATTTGAATTTACGGAAATCTTCAAGGAAGCGGGAAGATGCCCTGTGTACCATTAATCCTTCATGGTTATAGCGGGAGATGTTGCAATAAATACCCTTTTCTCCTGCGTAAATTGAGTACTTTTCATTTTCGAGGCTCATCCATAATTCTTTTTCATCAAAGAGGATTTTGACCTTGTTCTCTAGAATGCGGTCGTAAAATAGGTCCATCATGTTTTCAAACCTAATAAAATCACAAATATTCCCTTCATGGCAAATGTGTGATAGCAAGGCGATGGTTTCGAGTATGTTTGATTTTCCAGTGTTTGGTTCGCCTATGAAAAGGTTTATTCTTTTGCATTCCAGCTTAAGATATTTTATCGACTTGAAGTTTTCAATTTCAAGGTTTCTAATCACATTTTAAACCTCACATAAACTATTTTCGTGTTTTAGGGTTTATGCTTTATTATTTCTGGATACTTCTCCTTTATCTTTTCATGTGCTATTTTGGCTATCATGGCATTAGAGATCAGCACATATTTGACGCCTAAAAGTTCTGCGAGTTCAGCTGGTTTCGGGTCTTGTGTTATCAATAGCAGGTTATTTTTCTTTGCGTATTCCACTATGTCCTTGTCTTTTGCGCCTTGCAATCCCGCCTCTTGAACGGTTAGCGTTTCCCAGCCGAGGGTTTCAAAATGTTCTTTCAAGCCAGAATACATTTCATCAAGCAGAATCCTCACTTATCTTTGCCTCCTCTCTTTTCGCTTTAACATTAACAGTGGCATTTATATTATTAAAGTTCCAAAATACTTTACGGGAGTGCGTGCCGTGAAAGCCGTAAACTGTCCGCTTTGCGAGTTAAATTTGAATGAAGAAAAAATATTCTATGAAGACAATTCATTTGTTGTTTTGAGAACTAAAAATTTGAAGGGACATAAAGAACGGATAATGATTATTTATAAGAGGCATGAGCACACGATTCCGTATAAGGCTGTTGAACGTGCTTTGGATATTCTCTCCAAAATTGGCAGAAAAGTTTTTAGTTACACGCCTAAATTTGTAATAATGGATTCAACATTCGCCACCATAAACGACCATTGGCATTTGGTTGCAAGTGACCTAAACCCAAAAAGTGAAGATTTCGACCAAATTTTGGCTACAAGATGGATTAAGGTTGTAGACAACACAATACCAGAAGAAGGCGAAGTTTAACACGGGCGCTCACCATAGTTTTGGTTTTCATTACACTCAGCCTTTGATGAATTCTTCAAAGCCGAGCAGTCTACCCTTCTGGGCATCTTTTTCTATAACACAAAGCAAGAAATATGTGTCCAGGGTAGAAAGTCCAAGTTAGGAACAACTTTTAAAATCTAATGACGGATATAAAAAGGGAAAGGCGAAACAAGTTTGGAACAACTAATAAAAACGATAATTCTTGGCATAATTCAGGGCTTAACAGAGTGGCTTCCAGTTTCAAGCATGGGACATCTAAAGGTGGCTGAACGTTTCCTAAATCTCGGTACACAGAATTACTTACTATTTGATTTTATATTGCACATGGGAACATTAATTGTTGTCCTTTTCTTTTTTAGAAAGGAAATAAAAAATATGCTTAACGCTTTAAGCCGTTTAGATTTTAAAACAGAATATGGAAAGTTAATACTGCTTATAATTGTTGGAACAGTGCCCGCAACGATTATTGGCATATTACTTAAAGAAACAGTGGAACAAACTTTTACAAACCTTCAATTGATCGCTATTGTTTTCATTGTTTTCGGATTTGTCCTTTACTCCGCAAAATTTGGGAAGGAAAAAACGGACAACATAAACTATTCGGCAGCCATAATAATTGGTGTAGCGGAGGGACTAACCATACTTCCGGGCTTTTCTAGAAGCGGAGCAACCATCACCGTAGCGCTGTTACTCGGAATAAAACGGGAAAAAGCTTTTCAATTTTCATTTTTGCTTTCAATACCAGCTATTATCGGTGCTACGGGCTACTCGGCGTATAAAGATTATGGAAAGCTCTTATCCACGGGATTGGGATGGATTGAAATTTTAACTGGAATTATTTTTGCAATGTGTGTAGGTTACTTTGCCATAAAACTGCTTTGGAAAATTTTATATAAGAAAAAGCTCCATTTTTTCGCATTTTACTGCTGGTTTCTTGGCGCTGTTCTAATGACGCTATATAGCTAAGCGGTTTTTAGCCATCTCGGCTTGCCGGAAAGAAATTCAGATAGGAAAGTGGCGAACACGCTGTTTTTTTCATAAACCTCAACGATTTCGTCGCCAACGTAAATTTTGAACCCTTTAAGAAGCGTTTGCGAAATTTGTTCAGCAACACCTGCGCTTCTTCCGCCATTCACCAATTTTTCATTAAGCAAAGCCACGGCATCAACAAATTTTCTCTTAACATTCACAATCCATCTGCCATCTTCAATGTATGGCCCAGAAACAACGTTTAGGCTGTTTAGATGTTTCTTCAGGAATTTTTCGCATTCACGCTCCTTTTCTAGGGGCGGCCCCAAATGTTTTTTGACTGGTGGAAGCGTGCGCTGTTCAAGTTCGAAAATGAACATGTTTAGGGTTTTTTCGTCGCTCCACGGTGTCGCCCTTAAAATGTTAAAGTCGTTAAGCCTAAAAAGTTTGTTTAGGGAACGCTGAGACTTGTAAAGTTGACCCCATAAAACGTCTGGGACAGCCCAAATCCATCCAAAAGTCAAAAACACAAACGTAGAGCCTCGCCTTGCCAATTCTTGCCTTAACTCTTTTGCGGTTAAGGGTTTTGTTTCAGGCGGATAAAAGAAGTTTAAGCTTGGATTTTTTAGGAAAACCCGTGCCGCAGCTATTAAGCTGTGGAGTTTCTGGGTTTGCACGGCTGAGGCTACGTTTCTTCCCTTGTCAACGGGGTCAACCACCACTAGCGGTTCCTTAAATAGGAGTGAAAGCTCGTTTTCTCTTCCCTTGTAATGGTTTTCGATGTCTATAACGATTTTTTGTTTGTAATTGGCGAAGGCTTCAAGCGTTTTCAAGAAGGACTTGTAGTTTAATATTAGGAGCTCGCAGAGGTAACCGCTGAAACCTCCGATTTTTATTTCTGCGCCGTAAACGTCTATTCCCTTCATAAACTTCTTTAATAGGCGAACTTCTCCACGCATCTGCGCATTTAAATGCTTTTTTGCATAATCCGTGTGGTACGGCGTACGGTCTGTGGCGCTTAGCCACTCTCCCCTTTCAGCTGCGTAGCATGGCACAATGTTTACCCTAATGCCTTCCACAACAGCCTCCAAATAGGGGTGTTCAGCAAACCTTTCAATCTGCTTTGAACCTTCAGTGGCTTTTCTAGCTATTTTTAGGCTTATTTCCCCAAGAGTATTGCGTGGTATATCCTTTGGAACACGCATGAAAATGTCAATGTCTGGTTCTCCGCTGAGCCAAGTGTCTTTTGCCACAGAGCCTTCCACACGAACTTCAGCTTTAACGCTGAAAGCCTCGGCTGATTCAGCAACTTTCCTCTCCAATTTTTTAGCTAAAGCCTCAATTTTCTTACGTTCAGCCTTTTTCGGTGTAACCCTCTTCAGAACAGCCCTGCATATTTCCTCAATTTTTTGCATATGCCCATCTGCCCTTTTACGCCTATTATTTTTGTGGACAAAACTCTTTAAGTGTTGAATAAATGGGTCCTTTAGGGGTTAAATCGCTTTTCTTAAGCCTCAAACGTGCGGCTTGCACTGTGCCAAACTCGTAATTGGCGTTTTCAGTAATGAACTTGCAAAGTTCCGCCTTGTTCCTTCCAGACTTTACACGGGCTATTGTCAAATGTGGACTAAAACCTTTCGGGTCTGGTGTAAACCCTAAACTGCGTAGGCGTGGCTCTAACTGGTTGAAAATGCTTCGCAGTTGGTCTGCACCTTCGGTTATGCCAGCCCAAACAACCCTTGGATAACGCATGTTCGGAAAGGCGCCAACCCCGCAAATTTTAATTTTGAATGGGATGAATTGAACTTTCCTCATTTCTTCAAAGACTTTTTCAACCATGAGCGGTGTTATGTTGCCGAGAAAACGAACAGTTACATGAACGTTTTTTGGCTCAACAAATTTCAAGTCAGCTCCAGTTTTAACTAAAAGATTTTGGGCGTCTGCAATTCTCTTTAAAACCAACTCGTTATTCATATCAAAAGCTATAAAACTTCTAATTGTTTCTGGCATGGCTACTCCTTCGCATATTTCTTCTCCGTTCCCTCATAAATGCTTTAACATAAAAACATTTTGAGAGTAAGCCGCGAGGCTATTCAGCACAACATTTTTAATGCATTCCAGCTTTAAAGATGGAAATGAACAGCAATGGATAAAACAAAAATTCTAAAAGGTTTAGCTAAAACCCTTCTGCTCATAAACATCATCATCGCAAATATAGTTTTGATGCTTTGGCTCTCCATACAAATAATGAACATAATAAACATGGAAAACATTTACTTGCTTTTCATTCCAATTTTCCTTTTCGGTTTCCTCACAGTTTTCCTCGCCGAATACGTTTTAGAAATTAAAGATTAACCCTTTTAGATTTCTTACGGAACTTTGAGGTTAGGATGCCGCATATAACAGCTGTTATGACCATTGCAAAAATCCACCACTCAAACTCGGCTTTACCCCACATGTTTGTTTCCACGGCTAAAACATCCTTATAAAAAACGCCACTACTCATGCAACCTTCCACTAAAACGCCAGTCTCCATATCCCAATAAAATGTATACTGATTTCCGCCCTGCGAAAAATTTGAATAAACAATCCTTCTGTCCGCACCTGCATAAGCCCGTGTCATTTCACCATCAATTGTTTTGTTGGCAAATTCATTGCCCAAATAAACGGATTCGCCGTTTGTCAAATTGACAGGAATAAAATATACACGAAAACTAAATGGAGTCATTTGGGAATCCTCCTGCGAAGCCAAATCCACAGTGAACTGTTGGCTATACGCAGTTCCACCAGACATGTAAACCGTCAAATTTGCAGTAACCGCCATTTCCGTCACATTTAAGAACTCCATTTTCTGCTGATACTCAACACCCGAAGCACCTTCTTGAACAACATATCTTATCCAATCCCCACCTTCAACTCCAAGACCAGAATTTGAAACAGCCGAAACATTAGCCATCAAACCAAAACAAAGCAGTAAAACTATAAACCTTTTCATTTGCACTTCCGCTGAAGAAAGGTATAACTGCCACTTATAAGTCTAATGCTAAAATTGGTCGGGCGGGCAGGATTTGAACCTGCGACACTCCGGTTTCTGCATGTACGCTTGGTAGGCTGGTTGACATCCACCATGGGTGGATGTCTACAGCGTCTCCGCCAGCTGAGTTTTACCAGCAAGCTCGGAAGCTCTACCAAGCTGAGCTACCGCCCGCCCAAAATTTTCTAAGGATAAAATTGGATTTATGTGTTTCTCTTGGATGAGCGGGCCCAAAGTATGCCCCAAACTATTATGAAGGCTAATGAAGCCCATAAAAGCAGTATTAGCATTTGAGTGGCTTCTAAGGCTATGTTCTCAAACATTTCTAGACCCAAGTGTAAATGGGGTTTAATTGCCTAAAAGCAAAGTTTCCACATCTGAAATGAATTTAAGTTAAAGCATATTTTTAAAAGCGACATATACCAACACAAATAACAAACGTTTTATAAGAAGCCTCTCTTATACATTTTAGCCAAACAGAGGAAAAGGGGAAGGCTTCCTTTACAATAGGCTTCTTTAATTTTTGCAAGTTTACAACGCAAATTGCGACAATAATACCAAGCGGTCCATCCTGAACGGAAAGCCGCTTCAGTTTCTCTTCGCTTTTTCCTACGATAAAGCAACAAAACCAATAATAAAATTATCAAAACCAAGATTAAAAGCAAAAACCAATAAAACCATTCAGGAACAAACCAGCCTGTGGGGACCTTAACAACTTTTACAACACCATTTACAAATGAGTTATCTTCTGTATACTCCTCATCTGGGACTGGATGCGCATAAGCAATCAAAGTGTAATTACCTTCAGAAAATCCATGGGTGTCCCAGTGGAAAACCAAAGTATGGTTGGTTTTAGGCGCTAAATTATCAACAAACAGTGTGTCAGCAACTGTGGAATTGTAACGAAGTGTCACGTTGAAAGATTCAAATTCGTCTCCTTTATTCTTTACTGTGACATTCACTTCGACGATTTCACCGATGTATACCATGGAAGACGAGGGAACAACATTTAAAACAGCAATGTCGTGAACGGGCAAAAGCTTAGTTTTAACTTGAACTATTCCATTCACGAGCGTGTTGTCTGAAGGGTCAATGTCGCCGTCAAGGGGAGCGGAGGCGCTTACTTGATAGAGGCCTTCACTTACTGAGCTCGTACTCCACATAAAGGTTAATGTATGCTGGACTGTGGGCGGAAGGGCATTAACCACTTTGGTTTCAATTAATGAATCGTTATAGTAGACTTTTACGTTGAAGGTTTCTGTTTCTGTCCCTTTGTTAACAACGCTAACGTTGATTTGAAGTAAATCGCCAATGTAAAGAGTGTCAGCTGAGGTTTTAACTTTAACTATTCCAATGTTGCGGACAACAATTGGCAGTTTAACTTCAACCATTCCGTCAACAAAGGTGTTGTCTGTTAAGTCAGCTTCGTTGGTCAGGGGTGGAATGGAAACTTTTATGGTGTAGTTTGCCGAGGCAACTGCTGTGGTGTTAAACGTGAAATTTAGAGTGGTCCATGAATGTGAGGCAAGCGTTGCTGAAAGTGTTTCTATAAGATAATCGTCGTAGTAAGCGCTCACGTTAAAACTTTCATTTTCAGTTCCTTCGTTCTGAATAATGGCACTTATATTCACGATTTCTCCAGCTTCAACAGACCTAACGGAGGGAACGGCATCTACAACCGCAACATCGTGAAAAGTTATTGTTAACGGCGCATAGGGCAGAATGTAAAATTTTGTTAATATTGTTGGGCAATATGGAACTTCGCTGGCGTTTGCTGGCGCGTTTAGGGCAGAAACAAGAATTGTGGCTTCTCCCACAACCGCCCATTTGGGAATATATAATTTACAGTATAGGAAGACTGGTTTTTCATTGGGTTGCACTTTAAAATCACATATTTCATAAGAGCTAACTGGAGCGTCCAGTTCATCTTGTAATGTTATGTAGATTGTGGCGTTTTTCACAGTTTTGGCTATGCTTCTTAATGTAATCTCTAATCCCACATCGCCTCCGATTCCAAAATCGATTCTATGGCTTAGATTTTCATCAATTGTCCTTACGGAAATTAGCTTTACAATCCAGTCCACCCTAAAAGTTAAGCTATCTTGGACGAGCGTGTCTCCGACATAAGCGTTTGCCAACGTATACCATTCTCCAAAAAATTCACTTTCATTATCGCAAGGATGTGGTATTGTGAAGTTAATGGTTGCGATTCCGCTTGCGTTTGTTTTTTCGGAAAGGCTGAAGGAAAAACCAGTTGGAGCTCGGATGTAGAAGGCCACAAGCGCGTTTTGCATGGGCGCTTCGTTGCGGGTTACAAGTGCGTATAGGATAACGTGTTCTTGCGGACTAAACGCGTCGCTTGGCATGTTTGGACCTTTTCCGCTGTATGGTTCTTTCTGTGTGAACAAGTCCATTTTTCCGCTGGTGTCTGAAAAGGCAATTTTCATGTTTGGAAGTGATAGGCTGAGGAGGATTGTGGCTATTGTAAGCACAGCTAACTTTTTTAACTTGACGTTCATGTTTATCAAACATTAGATAAATGCTGAATTCTTTAACAAATATTCCGCAATCACAAATATTACCATTCAAGATTGCTACATTTTGTTTTAATTTTTGATGTTAATTTTTTGGATTTTGACATGTATTTCCTATTGGTTTAAATGTTGTTGGTTTTTAGGGGAAATTAACAACAACATTTGGATGGTTTAAATGTCGTTGGTTTTGCGTGTTTTTCGATGATGACATTTGAGTGGGTTATATGTTCACCGCCATTACTTATTGTTTTATAAATTAAGTTGTGGAGTGGCGGGCCCGCTGGGAATTGAACCCAGGACCTACGGGTTAAGAGCCTCAACCCACCCGGCAATGCGGTTTGGTCCGCCGCTCTACCTTACTGAGCTACGGGCCCTTCATGGATTTAGATTTTAGGCTGTTAATAAGGGTTATTTAAATGTTTAATTTAGATTTTATTTTGGAGGGTTGCGTGTTGGGTGAGTTTGTTTTTGTTGGGCTTGGTTTGCATGATGAGTTGGGGATAAGCCTACGAGGTTTGGAGGAGGTTAAAACTGCGGATGCGGTGTTTATAGAGTTGTACACTAGTTTGTTGCCGAATTTTTCAGTTGAGCGTTTTGAGGGGATTTCTGGGAAAAGACTGCGTGTGGTTTCGCGGAGGGAACTTGAAGAGGAGAATGGGAAAGTCATTTTTGATATAGCTAAAAGGGGTAAAGCTGTTTTGCTTGTTCCAGGCGACCCGTTTATTGCTACCACGCACATAGCCCTGCGAATACATGCCAAAAAGCTTGGAATAAAAACCCGTGTTGTTCACGGAGCCTCTGTGATTTCCGCCGTTATCGGCTTGTCTGGTTTGCACAACTACAAATTTGGAAAAAGCGTAACGATACCGTTTCCTGATGTGGTTGTTTCTGAAACGCCTTATGACGTGATTGCCCAAAACCGAAGGCTTGGGCTTCATACGCTCTGCCTTTTAGACATAAAGCATGAAGAAAAACGCTATTTAACCGTAAGCGAAGGATTGGAGTTGCTTTTGGAAGTTGAAGGGAAAAGACGGGAGAAAGTGACCACTTTGGGAACTGTTGCTGTTGGTGTGGCAAGGGCTGGAAGCGAAAACCCAACGGTGAAAGCCGACTTCGTAAAGGAGCTGTTAAATCACAATTTTGGGGGTCCACCGCACAGCCTTATTTTTCCGGGAAAACTTCATTTCATGGAGGCTGAAGCGCTTATAAGCTTGGCTGACGCTCCAGAAAAGGTTAGAGAGTTGGTTGAATGAGCCTAGAAAAGCTTGTTTTGAAGTATATCGCCTCTGCGGAGCATGTTTTTAACAAAGTGGAAATGTGCAAGGCTTCGGTGAATGTTGGAGTTGAAGATGTCAAGAAAGTTGTGGAGTTGGCTAAAGCCTATTTAAACGATGCAAAATATTATGTTAGTCAAAAAAGGTTTGAGGTGGGGTTGGCTTCTGTTGCCTATTGTGAAGGCTTATTAGACGCCTTGAAAACTTTAGGAGCTGTGGAGTTTGAGTGGCTGGCAAAAGAATAAGTGAAAAACGAAAAATAGTTTTGGCTTCAGGCGTTTTCGATTTACTGCATTTGGGACATGTCCGTTTTCTTGAAGAAGCGAAAAAGGCTGGCGGAGAAAACGCTGAACTCATAGTCATCATAGCCAGAGACCGCACAGTGGAGAAAAGGAAGGGTAAAAAACCCATCATGCCGGAAAACCAGCGGAGAGCCCTCGTTGAATCCTTGAAAGTTGTTGATGAAGCAGTTTTAGGTTATGAGGAATTTGACATTGGAAGAGTTATTGAAAAGATTAAGCCAGACGTTATAGTTGTGGGATATGACCAAGATGGAATGGAGCGCATGGTGAAAAACTACGTGGAAGAGAAAGGGTTGAAAATAAAAGTTGTGAAAATTGGCAAGTTTGGAGAGGACGAGTTGGATAGTTCTTCAAAGATTAAACAGAAAATCATTGAGGACTTTAAAAGGTGAAAAATCATGCGTAAGGTTATGCCAACATATACGCTAATTGCATTAAACATAGCCATCTACATCTACACGGCGTTGCTCAGCGGCAATTTTATCATAATGGAAGAAAACGTCACAAATATTTATGGACAATACAACCAGTTGGTTTTTAACGGAGCTTGGTGGCAACTTTTTACAGCCATGTTTGTACACTTTGACATTAGGCATATTTTGGGCAACATGTTCTTCCTCCTTATTTTCGGTTTGAGGGCTGAAGAATTATTCAGTTTACATGAGTACCTTGCCATTTACTTTTTAAGCGGTTTGGCGGGTAACCTATTAACCCTACTTCTTGGACTCAATGTGGTTTCTGCTGGGGCTTCTGGAGCCATTTTCGGGCTTTTCGGTGCATGCATCATCTACATTAGACGTTTAATCGGTCAGTCCATAATGGTCGCCTTAATGTATGCTTTCTTTTTGCTGATGATTAGTTTCGGTCCAAAGGTGAATGTCCTGGCGCATTTCGGCGGTTTAGCCGTTGGTTTGCTTATGGGCTATGGATTGGCAGTTACACGTAAACGCAAAATCACATATAGATACGGCTATCCCTTTACAGTTTAAGAAGATAATAACACTTCAACTTTCACTTTGTGTCCATCTTTCAGCTTGAAGTATTTTCTGAGGCAAATAGGCGCTATAACTTCAATCACTGAAGTGTCATAGTGACTTCTTAGGGCTAAAACCAAAGCGCCCTTCACTTTGTTCGCTATTATTGCCCGATAACATTTCACAGCTCCGAAAGTACGGTTTTCATTGCTAAACCCCTCAATTTCAATCGCTGGGTAATCCTCCAACTCCGACCTTGTCTTAACGTCATAGTCCGTTGTAAGTTTCAGGTTAAGCGTGCCTGGGTATGGGTCGAAACCCAACTTTTCCATAAACTGTTTTCTGTATGGTTCCTTTGATATGTAATAGGCGCCTTCGCCTAAGCCAGTAAAAACTACACCTTCCAAAGTTATGGATGGCGGATAAACCGCCTCTACAATGGAGCGCAAGTTTAAATAAAGTTTCTTTAACTCTTTTAAGCCGTTGTCTGTTATTTTTATGAGGCAACCTTCTGGTGTTACTGTGCGTTTAATCCACCCCCTAGTCTCTATTTTGATTAGGTAGCGTGAGGCTGTTTGCTGGGAAATCCCCAATTTTCCAGCCAAATATTCCGTGGAGACTTTTGCTGTTCTTTTGTGGGCACCCATCTCAGCCAATTTAAAAAGCGTGAAAAGGTGGCGCCACTCCTGTTTTTCAGCCATTCCAGAACCTCACAGTCCATCCTAAAATGGTGAAATTGCATATTTAAGCGACTCGAAAACTTTTGGCTTTTACGCTTCAAAGCATGTTGCGTTTGCCATGACAATTATATCACGTAAATCGCTTATGTGCGCTGAAACCCTCACGGAATTTGAAGATGTCAATACTGAAAATGTTATTGTGTATGTGCCATTACCAAAATCCATGATAGAAGCGTTAACTGGAACCCACATTCCAAGGTCTTCGTAAAACACGCTTATGTTTTTCGCCAAGGCGGGTTCGCCCTCATTGTAAACTTTACATGTCAAATACACCATTTTTTCTTTTTCGCCAATTCTCGTGTAATAGCCGTTAACCGTTGCGTGTGTTGTTATGTTTATGGCGTAATTCATTGTTATATTAACTGTTAAACTATAAACTTCAAACGTAAAGTTTGCGTAAGCGCTTGAAACGCCTAAGCCGTCATCCACAGAAAGCCACACGCCCAAATCATAATTTGAGTTGTTAAATACTGTAAATTGGCATTTACAAATTCCAAAATGGGTTAGGCGTCTAAAAGCTTGTGAAAGCCTGTTCAAATTAGCCATTAAAACAGTTTTTTCGCCACTGCGTGAGGCGTTTGCAAGCGAGCTTATCACGGCGTTTCTTACGCTCTGTTTTGAAGCATAAACAAAATCGTTAATTGACAGCGTAAAATTGCCATTTTTCTCCTTGCTAATTTCATAAACATAAACTATGGTTGAGGAAATAAGCAATGCTATGGCTAAGGAAGCAACTATAAGAAGCTGTCCTGAACTGTTTTCCCCAAACTTTTTCATGTGACCACCGTTAAATGCAAATGGATTATGTAACAGCGAAAGTTCACGTTTTGGCTTGCGCAGACATACTCCACAAAAGCGATGTTTTGACTGCTAAAACCTCCATTTGAGACGGTTTCAGTGTTAACTTGCCGCATATCCTCGTCATAAACTGTCAGGTTGAAGCATACACCAGCTGGCAAAACAAGGCGAAGGGTTTCCCGCAGGGCAGTCCAATTTCCATCATCTATGTGTTTGCCAAGCGTTCCATCAGAATCCAACATTATAAGCGCTTGCAACCCAACAGAAGCCAAATCGTTTTTCGCTGTATCTTGCGTTACGGTGAGGTTGGCGGATATGGCGAAAGCTGAAAAAATGATAAGCGCAGACAAAAAAGCCTCAATTATCCTTATTTGCCCAGTTTTTTGCCTTTTCATTCTTTTAAGCCTCCAATCCAAACCGTGCATTGATAAAGAGTCGAATTTATGGTTACAATGTAGTTGTAAGCCAAAACTTTTGAGAGCGCTGGTGAACTTGTGAAGTCTGCGCCTGTTTGAAGTGGCACTTGCGGATAAACTGTCCATTCGGCAAAGAAATCTGTGGCGTTCCATCCAGTAACTACCATCAATGTGAGGCTTGAATCTGCAAAACTTGGAATGGCATATTTGCCATCTCCAATCTGCGTCAAGTTTGAATGGTAATTGAAGGTTAAGGCATAAGCATCCGCCAAAACTGTTTCTGGATGAACAATGTTTGCAGTTAATGTTTGATTTAATGGGCTAAGCCTCAGAAAAGTACCTTTTTGTTTGGGTTGACCGTAACTGTGTGCAAAAGCGTAAACGCCAAAAGACACAACTTTTATGTTGTAAATGCTTCTCGCAATTGCAACAAGAAGCGCTGGACCATTAACGCTGTTTGGAAGCGTCACGTTAAATTGTGTTTCACCATTCGAAACACCGACGCTTGCCTTTTCAAAATAATTTTCTGCAATAACGTAATATTTCAGTTCTGTTTGAACTGGAGCGCCGTGTCTTTCCGTTGAAATTTCAAATTGATAAACCGTTTCATTCGTTAATGCGTATGCTTCTGTTAAGTTTATGGCAACATCGAAAATTGGCTTTATTTCTATCCTAAAAGAAACATCTGGAATTTTTAGAGCCGTAAAAATCTGCGCATAACTTAATGCATAGAGGTTTTCACTGTTTAACCTTGAAACTTTGTCTATATCCAGCTCGTATGGAATATCTGAACCCGTAACGGCTAAGCCGAAGCTTTCGGGAATTATTTGCCCATTCTGTCCCCAATCTAACGGTTTTCCACCGTTCAAGAGCAAATGCCTAGAAATTTCCATGCATCTTTCAGCAACGCCTTCATCGCCGAAATTGTTTATGTGCGGGTATAGAAGTTTTGAAGCGCCAGCCATGGCTGAAAGCACAAGAAGAACCATTAGAGAACACGCAAAAAACGTGTCAACGGATGTTGCAGGCATCTAGCCATAAACCCCCCAAAACAGCCTTTTTAGGTAACTGCGCCGTACATTCCACCTAGGAAGTTTTGCGAGAGGATAAGCGAAACATAAGCCGTAACCGCAAGCATCGCCGAATATTTGAAGCCAGCGGCGAATGTACCCTCGTTCACCTTGCCCACAAAAAACCCTGAAAGCCAACACTGCAATATTATGCCAGTTGAAAAAAGGTTTATTTGATTCTGCATAACCTCAAAGGGCATAGCCGCCGACCCTGGAAGCGATATTTGTGTTAGGGCGTAAACGGTCATGGTAACCATGGTTGTGGTTAAGGCTATGAGGATGCTCCATACAAAAGCCAAAATCACGTAAGGACGCAAAAGCGATTTTTTGTTCACCTCAACATCCTTATGCTTTTCGCTGTAGTCCGTCAATATTTCCAGGGCGGAAGCCGAACCACCGCCAATCTTTATTGTTTCAACAAGTATTAGGAAGTTTACCAGAACAGGCCATGTTTGAAGTTTCTGTTTTATGTTTGAAAAGATTTTCCGCAAGGAAACACCCCATTCCATTTGGCTTCTTATGAGGGTTAATGTTTCTGAAAATTTTCCGTAACCAGTGCGTTTTGTGGCGTGAATTATGCTTTTTTCTGGTGAAAGCCCGATTTTTCTGGCTTCTGTTACGTCTCTGAGGAAGTTAGGCATAAAATTTTCAGCGTCATTGTTTATCTTTGCTATTTTCATGTAAACGATTGCCGGTGGAATCGAAACGGCTAGGAGGCATACTGTAACAACAAGCGGGAAAACATGTGGAGTTTTGAGTGGCTCAAGTTGCGGCAGAAAATAAAGTGCCGCAATAAAGCTTGAGGAGGCTATTAAAGGCGGTATTAGCGCATAGTAAGGTTCAACCATTCCCACCAAATTGCTTTTTCTTTCCACATGCGCAACAACCATAAAAAACACTGAGATTAACGGCGTTACAAAAAATATGAGTATGCAAACCGTTGCTGTGGATATGCCAGGCGTACCGCTCATTTTCATAGGTTCAAATATGGATGTTGTTGAAAATATTATGAAAAGTATGTAAGAACATAAAGTTACGATTAGCATTACAGCGTATGCCTCCACTAATGTGCCGAGCCTTTCAATTGAGCGGATTGCCGATGAACTTTGAACCTCAAATATTGAACGAAGCTTGCTTTTAAGGTAGTTTACAACGCTTCCACCGCTTCTGACAGAGGAAATGTATCCCAAAAGAAATTCCCGATAATTTTTGGACTTTGTTTTTTCAGCACGTTTATACATAACCGTTAGTGGGTCATAACCCAAAACTTCCACTTGCCTAACAACTTCTCTGGCTTCTTTTCGAAACAGCGGCAACAAATCAATATTGCATAGTTTTTTCCAGCTTTCATAAATTGTTACGCCGCTTGCAGCCAACAGTGTAAACAAAAGCGCAGCGAAAGGCAATTCACGGTTTATTCCGCCAGTGTCCTCCTTACCGTAGAGGTTGAGGAGCCAACCGAATATTTTTGGCTTTTTTATTTGCACTTGCAACTTTTTCACCATTTAGATTCTTCTAAAAACTCCTTTTGGAAAAGCTGCGGATTATTGTAGTATTTGCTCAAAACTTTGTTCACGCTTTTGTAGTCACGAATGTTATGTTCAACCATGTGGACAAGCACCCTTTTTCGGTATTCAAGTTCATCCAAAAGCCTTTCAATTGGAATGTCAAGGCTTGCAGCCATTTTCCGCAGCAAAATGCTTTCGGAAAGCCTTTCTTGGAAAATGTCGGTTGAAGGGTTCCAACTGAAAACTTCTTGGAACGTGTTTGCGTCTTTTACCTCCGCAATGCTTACGAATTTTCTGCTTGAAAGGCGTCTTCCAGACTCTAGGAAAACTGGCGTTCTAACATGTTTCACGTTTATTACGCAGTTCATAAGCGGAATTATCGAAGGCGGAATATTCATGGGCGGCTGCGTAAGCCTTTTAATGGCTGTGTCCACGTCCTCAGCGTGCAACGTGCATAAACCGCCGTGTCCAGTAGCCAAAGCTTGAAAAAGCACGTAGGCTTCTTCGCCTCGGATTTCGCCCACAATTATGAGGTCTGGACGGTGGCGGACAGCCGATTTAATTAGGTCGTAAAGGGTTATTTCACCTTCACTTTCAACGCCAAAACCCGAACGAGCAATTGTTGAAGTCCAATTTTCATGTGGCAAGTTTATTTCGGCGACTTCCTCAACTGAAATTATTTTGTGGTTTGGACGTATTAGGCAGGCGATTGCGTTTAGGGCTGTTGTTTTTCCAGCGCCCGTAGCCCCAATAATCATAACTGACATTTTATTTTCCATCAAAAGCCATAGGTAGGCGGCTATGCTTTCATCTATGGTTTCATTTTCAATCAAGTCAACTATTGTGAATGGGTCTTTGCGGAACTTTCTTATGGTGAAGGAAGTTCCAGAAGGCGTTGTTTCCTTTCCAAAAGAGACGGCTAAACGATGTTTTTCTGGTAGGGTAACATCAACGATGGGGAAAGCTATGCTCACATGTTTTCCAGCTTTGTGGACGACGCGCATTATGAAATCGTCAAGTTCTTGCTCGTCACGAAACATAATGCTAGTTTTTATGTTCTCGTATTTTCTGTGCCAGAGAAAAATCGGCTTGTTTATTCCGCCGCATCCGATATCCTCAACATAATCATCATACATTAAAGCGTCAATTTTCCCATAGCCAACAATGTCCCTTTCCAGATAATAGAGAACTTTACGTAGACTAACTTGCGAAATGCTTTTGAAAAGGCGTTCGTGATTGGCAAGTATTGTTGGGATTTGCCTTCTGAATGATTCCGCTAGAGTTTCTTCGCCTTCTGGAGCTTGCAGTTCATATTCAAGAATGTTTCTTAACCTAAAATAGCAGTCCCGCTCCTCTTTGTTTAATGGAAGCTCGTCAAGAACGTAAAGATATTCGAGAGTTTCCTCGTTTTGAATTATTGCGGCGTATGAAAATGGCGGATTAAGCGGGTAATACTCCACCTCAACATAACCTTCTGGGACACTCCACTTTTTAACATCTAAAAACTCAACAAGTTCGCTTTCGCCTTTCCACAACTCCTGCAAACTCTCAGTTTTCGCCGCTTTTTCCTTCCTCAATTTTAAGTTAAACTTCATTTTTATTCACCAAACTTGAAACTTGCAAGTTGAATGCACAAAACATCCGCATCAAATTGGCATTTTAGTTGTGCAGCTCCGTAACCGCTGATGTAATAGCCCGTTGCCAAAACCCTATTTGGAAGGTAAACACGCAAATCTACACCTTCTACTGGTGAATTTCCAAAGCCGCCTTCCAACCACGCCTTTACGGAATCATTATGAAGTTCAAGCCAATATTGTCTTTCACCTATGGCTGTGGGCATTTGAAGATAAGCTGTGGCTGTTGCGTTTGTGGTTAAGGTAAGCGTTAACAATTTTGTGCTTTCAGCCGCAACATAATCCATCAAATTTTTTAGCTTTCGCGCTTCTGATGAGGAACGTAAGGCGCTGGCGTAAGCCACAAAAGAAGCGGTGAGCAAACTGCTAACGGCTATCAGGGCAATGAAAGTGTAGAGGTAACTCGGCGTTATGGCTGGCAAATGCTCATACCTCCGCTCGGCTAATTTGAATGTTGCAGATGGCTACCTCCAAATTTACAAAAGCGCCTTCCAAACTGCTTGAAATTGGAAGCCAAACCATGCCTAAAGTTCCGTCGGAAACCGCTTTTAATGCAAGAGAAGATATTGGCTGGTTAAACTCGTATTGGCGGATGCTGGTTGTAACGTTTAAAGATACAACTTTTAAGTAAAACTTTTCCCTTAAAATCAGCTTTTGCGAAGAATTTAGGTTTAAAATGTTTATGCGAATGAGGTTTAACGGTTTCCCACCGCTTGCGCCGATAACGGCTACAGTTGCCAAAGGACGATAACAAAGAGTCAAAACCTTTGCTTTGCCGTTTGATTCAACATAAATTTGCGTTAGCGTCTGTGCAGTTTGGTTTATTATTGGTTTGCCGTCGCCTTTAAAGAAGAAACCATCATAATAGTTTTCTGCCCGTTCAAGTTCGTAAAAAGCTTTTCCAACCGAACCGCTGAACACAACTTCGTAAAAGCTTTGTTCATCAGTAAAGTTTAGAATTAGGTTTTTGGCTGTTGGTTCTGTATGGAAAATGCCTCCACAATCATCCATGTAAACAATTTGCGAAGCGCCGAAACTCCAAGCAACAAAGCCAACGGCATCATCCAAAAGTTGAATGTTCTGCTTCGCCACCGAAGCCCTCAAAATGGCTCCACCAGCGCTAATCCGAACCACGGCATAACTATACGTGACTGAAATCACCGCCATAAGAGAAACAAAAAGTATTAGGTAGGTTACTGGCACAGCCAATGCTTTTCCGGACTTTAAAAAAGCCTTTAACTGCATTTTGAAACGTTTGTGATGCACTTTTAACAGCCTCCTCTCTTGCATTGTCTAAACAGAAGTTTTCGACTTTATAGTAAGATAAGATGGTGTGCGTAGAACAAAACTACACATAAGTATCCAGAATTTATAGCATAAAAACTAATGCAAAATTAGAACATAAAAACAAGGAAAAATAGAAAAGAGGGGATGCGAAGCTGCTATTGAGCAGCTTGAACGTTTGTTTCCTTGTAGTATTGGGCGTTTGATGTGAATAGTGTTATGCCAACGGTTATACCAACGTCGTTTAAGGCGATGCTGTCAGGGTCTGTAATGTAAACAACCAATGTCCATCCAGACTTCAACGTTACGTCATCGGTTGCTTGAGTAAATGTTCTCTGTTGACCTTGCACCGTTATTGAAGCTTCCGACATTGTAGTGGAGTTCAAGTAGTCAGGTGTTACCTCTAAATCATCTGAAATTGTCACGTTATTTGTTCTCCAATAGTAAACGTTTGTCCACGGGCTTTCTTGTCCTCTAACAGTAATTTTGTCAAGAACAACATCCTTTCCGCCAGTGTTGATTATGACTATGGCTGCTTGAGCCCAACCGCCAGTTGTGTTATACCAAACATGCTGTTTAGTCAAGAAAAGCGATTCTTCTTGTACGCGTGTGGTTGTCACGTTTATGGCGTAGAACGTTACGACAGTTGCCAATAACACTGAAACCACTAGGATAATGAGCGTTGTTACCACTGTGCTTAACGCTTTCTTATTCCTTAACAATTTCATTCTTTTCAGCTCCGTGCAACAAAATCAGCGCTTGTTTAAATATGACGGTTTGTGCGTAGAACAAAACTACACATAAGTGTACAGCTGTACAACAAAAAGCCAAGTTTAAACATGATTAAACAATCCATACATAACATTTATAATTTCACAGTTAAATTGGTGAATCGGTGAAAAACTAATTGAAAACTTTAGACATAACATTAACAGCGCTTAACGGAGCATTATACGCCGCAGTTGGATATGTATTATATGCGGTTTTTCCTTTCCTCTGTCCAACAGTCGGCGTTGTAAGGTTTTGGCCAGTGGTAGTGATACCAGCAACTTTTGCCGTGCTTTTCGGTCCGCTTGTGGGAGGCGCCGGAGCCGCCATTGGAATTTTCATAAGCGACATGCTTATCCACGGCGACCCGTTGCTCAGCCTCTCAGTGGGAGTAACTTCAAACTTTACTGGTTTCGCATTGATTGGCTACTTATCCCGCAAAAATTTGGATTGGAGAAAAACTTTTCTTGGGTTGGGAATAGGCGTTTTCGTGTTGGTAACCATTGGATATTTGATTTTAACTCCAGAAGCCGTGGCGGGATACTTCAGCACGCCACAATCGCAAATGTCTGTTGAAGAAGCCTTGTGGAATCTTTTCTTTGTGTTTGGCATATTCGTTGTTAGCTATGCAATAGTCATCGCCATAGGATATTTCAAGCCGAAATGGCGAAGTTTCGGAGTTGCCTCAGTCACAGGCTTGGTTGTGGGAAGCGGAATCATAGGCATCGGCGTATGGGCATACACACAAATATTCACTCTACCAGCCGTCATAGGCGGAGCCCATAACCTTCCATTCTACGCTGGTCTAATACTTTTCGCTTGGACCTTCGCAACGGAAATACCATTCCTCGTCATGCTGGTTCCCCCCATCGCAGAGGCATGTTATTCAGCTTTTCCATCCTTAAAAGTTCAAAAGAAGAGCAAACCCGATGAAAACCGCTAAAGCATTCAGCCCAGCTGGAATCTCAAGCTTTTTCGAAATATGCGACACCATGCCAAATGGCACGCCTATAACCGACCCCGAAAAAATCGGAGCAAGAGGCGGAGGCTTCGGATTTCAAAAGGGAGTCACAACCGAAGTCAAGGTTTCAGAAGCGGAAAAAACGGGCATACACATTTTCATTAACGGAAGGAGCGCACCCGAAGCTGAAACAACAAGAACCGTTGCGGAAATGCTTTTGGAAAGGGCAAGCGAAAAATACAGCGTTGTGGTTAGGCATTGGGTTGAGGTTCCAATAGGCGCCGGGTTCGGTTCAAGCGCCGCTGGTGCATTAACAACCGCACTTGCATTGTCAAAGGCTTTAGGTTTAAACCTAACTTATAATCAGCTGGGCAAAATAGCCCACATAGCCGAAGTTAAATGCAAAACTGGTTTGGGCACTGTTGGTCCGCTGATGATTGGCGGATGCGTAATCACGGTTGAGCCTGGCGCTCCTGGAATAGCCCAAATAGACCGCATACCAATATCAGAAGATTACGTTATCGTTGCGGGGTTTATTGGTTCAATACCAACAAGGGAAGTTTTGGCTTCGCATGAAAAGCGTTTAGCCGTCAACAAATGGGGGAGAAAAATATTAGAGAAAATTCTTGCAGAGCCTTCCCTTGAAAATTTCTTGGCTTGTTGCCGCTGGTTCGCCGAGAAAACTGGTTTCACAACTGAACGTGTTCGAAAGTTGATGGAAATTGCTGAAGAAGTTGGAGCGGTTGGTGCAGCCCAAAACATGGTTGGAGAGGCTGTTCACGCCCTTGCAACACCAGAAAACGCTGAAAGAGTGACTCAAGCTTTTAAGCGTGTTCTCCCAAAAGAAAACGTGTTAGTGGCTAATGTGGCTGTTCAAGGAGCAAAACTCTTAGGGTAAAAAAGTTGGAGAGAAAAAGGTTTAGGAGTGTGGCTGTTGGAGGAACATTCGACGAATTCCATAAGGGACATAGAACGCTAATTCTAGAGGCTTTTGAGGTTGGCGAGCAAGTCTTAATTGGCTTATGCACAGATGAGTTTGCAGAAAAACTGCGAAAACCCCATATAACGGCGCCATATGAACAGCGGCTGGAAGACCTAAAACGTTTCCTCGGCGAACGTGGGCTTCTTGAAAGAGCTAAAATCATACCATTAAACGACATTTACGGTGTAACATTGTCTAGAGGGTGCGTGGAAGCATTGGTTGTAAGTAGAGAAACAGAACCAACAGCCAAAAAAATCAACGAAGAAAGAAGAAAGCTTGGACTTCCACCGCTCAGCATAATTGTCATAGAAATGATTCCAGCCGAAAACCACAAGCCAATATCCACAACAAGAATCCGCAAGGGAGAAATAGACCGCGAAGGACATCTAATAAAAAAGCTTGCTTAATTGTTCAACGGTTGCTTATCAGAATTGCTTCTTTTACGCCTTTAAAGTGAGGGTCTCCAGTTAAGATTTTTGCTTCAGTTTCTCTTGCAGTTGCCAATACGTAAGCGTCTGCTAACCCGAAGTCTTTCCTGGTTTTTCTCATTTTTGCGTGTAAAATGCCTGCTTTTTTGGAAATTTCTTGCTCCAAATCAATTATGATTGAGTTACTTGTTAGGATCTCGTATGCCACTTCGACGTTTTGTCCTTCTCTTGCAGTTTTGCTTATGACCTCTGCGAGCGTTACTGCGCAAGTATAAACCTCGTTGTTTTCTCCTTCCAATATTTGCTTGACTTTTTCGCCTGCTTTGCTTCCTATTAGGTATTCTATCCATGCATACGCGTCTATAACATACTTTTCAATCATGCGTTGTCAACTCGTCTTCCTTTGCGAAAGGTTTCATCCCTTTGAAGACGCCAAAACCATCTTTCCTTACTTTTTTAACCATTATCTCGACAATTTCACCTTCTTTAATTTTCTTGCTCTCTACAAGCTTTTTTGGCAAGGTAACAATTAAAGAACCGCCAACTTTTCTGGTTTTAACTAAACTCATTTATATCACCACTGTCACTTAAAATGTTACAAAAGTAACATTTAACTCTTGCCTGTCTGTTTCTCCGACCATACATAACAACACAGAAATAAGACTGAAACTATAGCGTATAAGTGGGTATTGAAGCTTTGCAGAGGACTGGTGTGGCGAGGCTTCCGCTTCATTACGGTAAAGCACCTAAATGGTTAGTTGTTCGAATGCGAAAACTCGCTAGAGAAATCATAACTATAATAGTTGACGAGTATGGCACTGGAGGATTTTTGAGGCGTCTTTCAGACCCTTTTTGGTTTCAAGCTTTGGGTTGTGTTTTGGGTTATGATTGGCATTCTTCAGGCGTGACAACGGTTGTTACGGGAGTTTTGAAGCAAGCGGTTATCCCAGAAGAGCATGGAGTTGCTGTTTGCGGTGGAAAGGGTAAAGTTTCGAGACAGACGCCCTTGGAAATTGGAGTTGTAAGCGAAAAATTCGGTTTTTCAACAGATAAAGTTGAGGAACTGTGTTATGCAAGTAAAATGAGTGCTAAAGTGGATAATACGGCGGTTCAAGCTGGCTATCAGCTTTATCACCACGCCTTTTTTGTTGCTGAAGATGGAAAGTGGGCTGTCATCCAACAGGGCATGTGCCCGCAAGACCGCACAGCTAGACGTTACCATTGGCTTTCAGAAAACACGCAAAACTTTGTTGTTGAACCGCACAATGCCATAATTGGCGATGTGAAACGTGAAATTGCCTTGGACATGACAGCCAAAGAAAGCGAAGGCTGCAGAAAGACTTCGGTGGACATAGCCAAAGAACCACCGAAAAAAGTCATGCGCCTAATAATGTCCCTTAGACCAGCTTATCAAAAATCACTTCAAGATTGGATGCCTAAAACAGCTGAAAACGCATGGCGAGAATACCCCATAGACGTTTTATCCATGCCTGCAAACATAAACTGGAAAGCCCTGCAAGAGGCTTACGAGTTTCAACCACGCAACTACGAGGAGCTTTTAGGATTGAAAGGCGTAGGTCCAGCCACAGTTAGAGGTTTAGCCCTCATCGCCGATTTAATTTATGGCGAAAAACCAAGCTGGAAAGACCCAGTAAAATACAGTTTTGCCTACGGCGGAAAAGATGGGGTTCCCCATCCCGTAAACCGAAAAGCCATGGACGAATCAATCCAAATACTGAAGCATGCAATACAAGAAGCAAAAATAGGCGACAAAGAAAAGCTGAAGTCTCTAAACAGACTTAGAGTTTTTGTTCCAGAATAAGTCAGTAAAGGAAATACTGCATTTTCACATATAATTTTCAGAGTTGGAATAAGTTTATATTTCGGTTTTTGAGGTGTTTTCAGAAAATGAGGGGGAAATCCATGACTTTAGCATTGGGCATTTTGGCTTTCATAGTAAGCATACTGCTGCTCTACCTAGGCTCGAAAAAGGTGGTGCATGCAGCCGCAAATTTAGCTGCCAGTCTAAACTTTCATAGAGTTATTGTTGGAACGGTTTTTGTGGCTTCTGTGACATCCGCTCCAGAATTGTTAAGCTCTTTAATTGCGGTTTTTTATGGATCTTCGCAGATGGCTTTGGGAAACATTATCGGCTCAAACATCTACAACATTCCATTAATCATAGGTATATGCGGATTGATAAGGGAGTTTAAAATCAAAAATTCAGCAATAAATAAGGAGTGTCTTTTCATGATGATGCTTGGCGTGTTATTGTTGGCTTTTACAGTTTTAACGGGCATGGTCACGTGGTGGATGGGATTAATTTTCTTAATGTTTTATCCATTTTTTATTTACTATTCCATCCGAAAGGGAAACGGAAATGGAAACTCAGAGGGAAAACTCAGCGAAAACTCATTGAAATCGGCAACATTTATGGTGTTGGGTGGTGCTGCGCTGGTATGTGGAACATTTCTTTTGGTTTATAGCGCCACCGTTATGGCTGAAATTTTCGGTTTACAACAGTTTTATGCTGGATTAGCAATAATGGCTTTTGGCTGTGTTATTCCAGAAACAGCCGTTTCCGTTGCTGCTGCCCTACATGGCGAACATGAAATATCCATTGGAAACGTTATAGGCGACAACATAATCACAATGACACTTGTTTTCGGACTTGTTGCGTTAACAAAGTCATTTCAAGTACATATATCCGAAATTCTTTCAACCGTGCCATTCATGATTCTCATAACCTTCGCCCTATACACAATGAACCAACGAAGCCACAAAATCACAAGGGCATGGAGCATACTGATGCTAACCATCGCCGCAATCGCATTCACATTTGAAACTTTCAACCACCTAATCATTTAAAACTAAAAACCTTAAAATTTATATGGCAATTATAAACTTGGAGAGCTACCGTGAAAAGTGTTGAATGGCTTAAAATATGTGGTGTATGTGGCATACTCTTGCCAGTAATAGCCTTCACGTTTATTTTGCTTGCTATAACCTCTTATCCACAGTTCAGCTGGACTGAAAACGCCTTAAGCGACTTAGGCGTTCAAGAAGGCATAACAGCCATCCTATTCAATTCTGGGCTTGTGACTGGTGGAATTTTGGCTTTAGTTTTTGCTTTTGGCTTGTTTAAGATTTTAGGAGATAAGGCATTAGGCAAGGTGGGCGCTTTCAGCTTTATTCTTGTCGCTTTAGCTTTAACATCCATAGGCGTTTTCCCAGAGAGTGTTAAGCCCACGCATTACTATGCCAGCGTAATGTTTTTCACGCTTTTCCCAATTTCAGCTTTCATCATCAGCGCAACATTCTTGTTAAAGGCTGATTTGAAAATGGGCTTTTTCACTTTTCTGGTGGCATCTGTTGCTATGGTTGTGTGGATAACCCATTGGACAGTTGGTTTAGGCTCGAACGTGGCTGTTCCCGAAATGCTTTCGGCAATTCCAGCATCCGCATGGTGTATTGTGCTTGGCTTTAAAATGTTGAAGGCTAAAGCTTCAAAGCAGTAAACCGTCATTCACGTGTAACATCA
>JAWCNN010000005.1:0-126871 GCA_038848525.1 Bathyarchaeia archaeon
ACACGACGAGGCTTAGGATTTTGAAGCTTTTGGGCGTTAGGGAAATGTGTGTTTGCGAGGTTATGATAGCCCTTGATTTAACCCAGCCAACAGCTTCGCATCACTTAAAAATACTGGAAAACGCTGGGCTGGTTAAAGGCAGAAAAGAGGGAAGATGGGTATACTACAGCGTTAAGAATCCAAAGATAATTGAAAGTATGTTTTAATAAGACTTTGCAAGCCTTAACGGTAACCGTATTTCTCCCGCAGTTCTCTAAGCATCTGCTTAAGTTCCTGCCTTGAAGGGAAGCTTATGGCCCCCACTGGGCATCGCTAAGCGAAAAAGAGCTTGAAAATGTTGTTAAAAGCGCTGTTAAGGGCTGAAAGGCTTCTTGAAGACCCGAGGTTTTTGGATTATGTTTTGGAGTATGGCGGGAAAAGGCTTCTCGGAGAAGACAATGCGTTATTGTTGAACTTTGTGACGTTGTGCAGCGGGCAAACCAGATATCCCATATCCACCATCCTTTCTGGTTTTAGTGGAAGCGGCAAAAACGAGTCTTTGAGGGCTATAAAGCCACTGATTCCTGAAGAGTGGATTTTCGAGTTTACAACGTCAACGCCTGAAGCCATAAAATACATTGGCGAAGACTTCTGTGGAACCCTTATAATTTATGAGGCTGCTGGCGTTAAGGGTGAAACTGGAAGCCTAAGCTTGAGAGCTATTGGCGAAGGAGAATCCATCGAGACAATTTATCCGTTGCGGAACGAGTTAACGGGCAAGATGGAGCTTGGAAAAGCCAAAACAAAAGCCCGCAACTTCATAACAACCCAAAGCGATTTGGACATACATCCAGACTTATATCGCAGAGTCTTCAAATACGAAATGAACCACGGTCTCACCCTAACCAAACGGGTTTTGGCGAAGAAGCTCCGAGACGCCATCATGCCTGAAAGCCTTAAAGCCTTCATTGGAGAGAAGAGAAACCCAATAATATTCAACGAAGGAGACTTCAAAAACGCTTTGAGGCTTAACGATTGGCAAGCAGAAGTGATAATATTTCCGCCGTCCAGCCTCATGCACCTTCTGGATTTGGCTGTTACAAAGGAGCAGAAGGTGGCATTACGCACACATGTTGAAAAGATATTAAACTTCGTGAGGGTTTTAGCCCTCATCAACCAAAAGAAGCGTCTAAGACTGAAGGTTGGGGATAAAAGCTACGTCGTAGCCTCACCAGAAGATTTCCACAAAGCCCTAAACGCCCTGCAAACAACAATTAGGGAGACTGTGACAAGGCTTGGGAAACGTCAACAGGAAGCTCTAAGCCTCCTCCAAGAGTGCGATGAAGCGTTAGACAAACATAAAGTCGCCGAAAAACTGGGCATATCTACGGACACGGCTGCAAGAGCCCTTAAGTCTCTTGCTAAAGCAGGCTACGTGAAGGAAAACGTTAACACAAAACCATACACCTATGAAATCTTACAAAGGGAGCCCAATCCTTTCGGAATATTGGAAAATCCGAGCCAATACAGCCTCTTTTGGCAGGAGAGCCTTGAAAAATGGCTAAAGGGCATCGCCGCAGCTCTGCAGCAGAAAGGTATAGTTTTCCAAATTTTAAACCCAGAGAATCAAGCTTCTTTCGGCGAAATATTTGGAGCAGAAGCTGGAAACAAGGAAAGCATCGAGCTTCAAGCTTCTTCAATCCCTGAAAATAAGCGGAAAGTGTATACCCCAAACTGCCGAGTTGCAGAGGCACCCTTTGAGGCTGAATCAGGCTTATCATCGGAAAACCGCCAAATACATCTCGGATTTTCGGATATTCAGAGAGGAAAACGTCTATTTTTGTGGCGTAGAATCCCACCGACTGAAAAATGCGAATTGTGTGGAGAGTTAGCCGTTGAATATGAGATTCGAATGGCTGATAGCAACAACATTCTAAGGCGGTGTCAAAACTGCTTCGATAAAATGCGCCTTGCATTTGGCTCCTCTGAGTGGAGGAACGTGGGAGGGGAAGGTTTTGCAAGTTTGGAAAACGGGTAGGGGGATCCCCCTCCCCCTCTGTCTCCGTATCTCTCAAAATGGGTGAAGGCGATGCCGTTGTTTGAGGATAAGCCCAGCAGAATTTTCAGGGATGCGAGATGGCTTCAGCCGCTTTCGCCACCGCCAAGTGGGAGGCCTCTCTGCCGTGATAATGATTTGAGGTTTATGGCTTCTTTCCTATCCGAACTCTTTAGGACTGGACAAGCAAGAAACCTCTTCATTTTCGGCAAACCGGGAACAGGGAAAACCATTTGCGTCCAATACTTGGTCGGGGAAGTAGAAAAACATGCAGTGGCGAAGGGCTTCCCAGTTTTAACGGCCTACGTCAACGCTGGAAGGACAAGAACTTCATACTATACGATGCTTGAGATCGTTAAGGGATTGGGCTTAAACGTGCCGAATGTTGGCTGGCAGATGTTCCGCTTGAAACAGGCTTTTGAAAAGTTGTTGACAGATAACTCTGTTGTAATCGCCATAGACGAGGTTGACGCGATACTGGCTAAGGAGAAGGAGCCGCTTATCTATTATTTAAATCGCCAGCCGAAAACAACCCTAATCCTCATAAGCAATAAAATAGAAGATGCAACGCAAATTCCTGAAAGGGCCCTGAGCACGCTCCAACCCAAACTTATCTCGCTTGACCCATACACAAAAGAAGAAACAAAGGAAATCCTGCGGAACCGCGTAAGACATGCCTTCCATCCTGGTGTTTTACCAGACAATCTGCTTGATAAAGTGGCCGAGGCAACGTCAAAGTTAGGGGACATTAGGCTTGGCCTTTCCATACTGCTTTCCGCTGGACAATTAGCTGAAGGCGCTGGAAGGACGAGGATAACAGATGAAGACGTAAGATCAGCCATTAAAAGCGAGGAGACAACAGAGATTCTGTGGGCAATTGGCGAAATGAGGAGGAGACTTGAAAAGCGGAGGAAAATGGGGAAAGAAACGCTATTCTAAGGTAGAGGGCTGGCTGTGGCTCAGAAAAAAGCAGAACAAAACAAATATCACGAAACATTTTCCGGATATCCAATAGAGCCGCGGCCAGCATGCCCCCAATGTAAATCCCCAAAAGTTAACAGGGATGGAATGCGCTACCTCGCAAACGGTGAGACAATTCAACGATGGCTATGCAAGAACTGTGGATACCGCTTCAGCGAAACAAATCCAAATATGCCAAACAAGTTTCAACATGCTCAGAAAAATCAGAGGCAGATTTTAAATTTGTCAGACGCCTTACCTTTTAATTGCCAAGGGAGCTGTGAGGCGTTAAGCGGAGCGCCCACTGGCCAGCATAGGCTGGTGCAAACCTTGGCCACAGTGGAAACCCGACAAGAAAGCGCCCAGCGGGAGGGCACACAGCAGATAACCGACATTAAAAGAAGGATCGTGGAGTTTCTTTGGCAGCTGAAAAAGAATGGTGTAAAAGGCATAACTCTAAAAAGTTATAGCTCGATACTTAAGAAGTTGGCGAATAAGACAGATTTAACACCTGAAAACGTCAAAGAGTATTTGGCAAAAACCAACGAATGGAGCGACAGCACAAAAAGCCTATGCGTGATTATTTATGGGAGTTTCCTAAAATACGTAGGTCTTTCGTGGCAACCTCCACATTACAAAGCCGCAGAAAAATTGCCTAATATACCAACAGAAGCCGATATTGACCAGCTCATTTCAGGTAGCGGCAGAAAACTGTCAGCGTTTCTCCAATTTCTCAAAGAAACTGGCGTAAGATCCGGGGAAGCCGCGAGGCTGAGATGGAGCGACATAGACTTTGAACGAAGAATCGTTAGCATAACACCGGAGAAAGGAAGCAAATCCAGAATATTACCCATAAGTAACAGACTAATAAACATGCTTAACAACCTTCCAAGGAATTCAGACAAGGTTTGGGCTACCCTTTACAGCCTAAAATCTAATTTCTATAAAACACGGAAAAGCTTGGCATTTAAGCTTCAAAATCCAAAGCTGAAACAAATAGGGTTACATACTTTCAGGCACTGGAAGGCAACGATGGAATACCACAAGACAAAGGATATCCTACACGTGCAACAACTGCTTGGGCACAGAGATTTAAGAAACACCTTGATTTACATAAACTTAGAAAAGGCGTTATTCCAAAATGTAGATGACGAATTCCATGTAAAAGTCGCTCACAGCTTAGATGAAGCTTGCAAGTTGCTTGAGGTAGGCTTTGAGTATGTAACAGACATGGATGGAGCCGCAATCTTCAGAAAACGGAAGTAGTCTTTTATGCTCCAGGTTAATCTTTTATGGCTTCCAAGAGGCTCATTACGTTCCACAATTTTACCCTTGTGTAGGGTGGCATGTTTGGGTCTTGCAAAATTTCATCTAAAATGGATATGGCGTTTGATGCTCGAACGGCAGGCGTGTACTCTGTTGTCTGCAACGCATCCATAGAATCTTTAGCAGCTCTTCTAATGTTTCGCGGCGTGGTGTTATCTTCAGAAACAGCGGCTAAAACAGCTAACGCTTGCTTTATCCTTTCCTCATACTCCTCAAGCTTTTTCTTTCTAACCATGCTTTGCCACCACCCATAAATGTGCAATACATAAGTTATTATAAACTTTTGTAAATATTCTATTTGGAGGTTTTAAAACTTGTCGAAAAACGAGGAAAAACACATTAAACGGATGGTTGACTTGCTACGTCAAGGCTCAACACTTACGGATTTGGCTTGTCCAGCCTGTGCATCTCCAATTTTTAGGTTGAAAACAGGCGATTTATGGTGTGCAAAATGTGAAAAGAAAGTTGTAGTGGTGAAGGAAGGGGAAGAACCGACAAAAATAACAAGTTCCATTGTTCTTGATACTCTTGAGGCCACACTCTTAACGAAAATACAGGAAATACAAAACAAAATGCAAACTGAACAAAACGTGGATGAACTCCAGAAGCTTGGTAAGGCGCTTTCTGACTTGCTTGAAAATCTTGAAAAAATAAGGAAGGTTAAAAGGTTTTAATGGTGCTGGGAGTTTACGAAAATTTTCCACAACATATTCACAAGCTGGCACGTTTCGCCACTTCAATCTCAAACAAACGGCTGCAGCAAACAATAATACAAGCGCTTTATGAGGCGAATGGTAAAGTCTTTAGCATGAAGGAGGTTGCTGTTCCATCTATCTCGCAATACATGGTAATTTTTGAGTTTGGAATAGCCGAGAATGACACTTTTAACTATTTAGATGGAGAAGAAACAGACAAAGTGTTAGGGGTTATAAATAAAAAACCCCTTCAAATTATGGATTTCTTTTGTGCAGTACGATATTACAAAAAGCAGAATGAAAAGAAAATCCCGTTAAGATTTGATTATTACATGATACGCTTCGCATTCAACGAAGGCATAATGGAAATCCACGTTTTCCACGAAAAAGGATCGAGACACATAACACCAGAAGAAATCGTCAACCTAATTACAAACAGAGTTAACGAATCCTCTAAAAGGGGAATACTAAAATCCGTTTAACATTGTTTCTTACCCAAAAATTCATTAACAACCCTTAAGATGTCGGTTGCCACAACCTTTATGGGTTTGTTTCCATTTACCCTTACAAGTTCGCCTTTATCAACAAAGTCAAGGTAGATTTCCCGCACTTTCCTCTGCGTTTCTAAATCTTCCATAACGGATTTTCTAGGCTTCAACCTTTTAACCGCAATTTCTGGTTCTACATCAACAAAAATTGCTAGATGAGGGCGAACAGCATGCGCATTTACCTTTTCAATCCATTTTAAGTCCAGTCCAGCGGCGCCTTGATATGCATAGGAAGAATAAACATAACGGTCGGAGACAACGATTTTTCCATCGTTTAAGGCGGGAACAACCTTGTTTTTCACATGTTCGAAACGGTCAGCGGCAAACAGCAAAGCTTCAACAACAGCCGACAGCCTTTCCTCTCCATGTAAACAATGTCTCCTAATAAATCGTCCAATTTTTCCGCGAGTTGGCTCGGCAGTGTAAACAGCATCATATCCAATTTTCCTCAAATTTTTCACGAGAAGCTTAGTTTGCGTTGTCTTTCCGCAACCATCTAACCCTTCAACACAAATGAAAAAGCCCTTCTTCATTTTAACCCCACCCTTTTCCAGCATCAGACATTATAAGAGCAAAGATGCATTAATAATATTTTAAGAGACTAGTCGGAGAAGTGGGAAAATGCCGAGGAGTTACTGGGGTGAGATAAAGGATCCTGTGCATGGGTATGTTTACATAACCGAAAGCGAAAAAGAGATTATTGATTCTTTTCCTGTGCAACGGTTGCGTAGACTTCGGCAGTTGGCTGGGGCGGAATATGTTTATCCTGGAGCTAATCACACACGGTTTGAACATTCTGTTGGCGTTATGTTTTTGGCTGGAAAGGTTGTGGAGAACCCAAACATTTCGCAGTACATAATCGGGGAAGAAGCGGAAATAGTTAGGGTTGCGGCTTTGCTTCACGATGTTGGGCATGGACCTTTCTCGCATGTTTTTGAGCATTTGCTTGACAGGGAGTTGGGTAAAACGCATGAGGATATGACCTATTGGGTAATCACGAACAGCGAATTAAAAGACATTATCAAAAGGTTCGGGTTTAATCCCGAAGACATTGGGAAATTAGCCGTTGGTAGGCTTCACAAACCTAAAAAGGCTTTTCTTGACCAGATAATAAGTAGCGCTGTTGATGTGGACAAGCTTGATTTTGTTGTTAGGGACACGTATCACACGGGCGCTGAGTATGGTTATGTGGACATTTTTAGGCTTATACAAGCCTTTGACGTTCTCGGAGAAAATTTGGCTGTGGATTTGGGCGCCCTTTCGGCGCTTGAATCCCTAATGATAGCCAGAATAGAATCCTTCAAAAGCATATACTTCCACCGTGTTGGAAGAGCCGCACAAATAATGTTGGCTATGGCTATGGAAAAGGCAAACGAAGAGTTGGGGCTAACATGTTTCAAAACGCCTGAAGAGTATTTAGCGATGGATGATTATACTGTTTGGGTTAAATTGAAAAACTGTAGAAAATCCAGCGAGATAATAAGGAATCTTGAAAGACGGAAAATGCTTAAATGCGCTTACGAATGGACTTTTTATGAAAAAGACGCTAAAATTTCAAACATTTTCAGCAAAGAAACACATAGAAAACAACTCCAAGCCGAAATTGCAAAAACGGCTGGAGTCAAAAATGAAAGTGTGATAATAGATGTGCCGACTGTTCCGTCAGTTCCATACCACCATTCAGTACTCATGGAGCCAATGGAAGTTCCCGCCTTTTACAAAACAAGAGAAAACCAGAAAATTCCACAACGCCTAAGCGACATTTCAAAAATTTTTGAAGTTCTTAAAGGTTTCATAAACATATTACGTGTTTACACAACAGAGGAAAACCGTGAAAAAGTCAGCAAAGCATCAGCAAACATTTTAGGTGGAATCCCAACAACAGCAAGAATATCCTATTAGAGCGTATGGAAATGCAACAGATAACATTAAAAGGAAGGGCAATTGTTGAGGGAAAATGCCGAGCAGAAGCGCTTGTATCAGCAAAACCCATAAGTTTTCTGGGCGGAGTTGACCCAGCCGACGGAAAAATAATTGAGAAAAACCATGATTTGCGTGAAGAATGCATAAAAGACAAGGTTTTGTGTTTTCCACATGGACACGGCTCAACAGTTGGCAGTTACGTGCTGTATGCTTTAGCCAAGAAAAACTGTGCACCAAAAGCAATAATCAACCAAAAAACCGACCCAGTCGTGGTTGTCGGAGCCATAATAGCAAACATTCCAATGATCGACCAAATAGACATCAAACAAATAAGAAATGGCGACATCGTTGAAGTTGATGCCTACAATGGTTTTGTCAAAATTTTGGAAAGAAAAGGAGCCAAACAAACATGTATTTAACAAGGGAAGAAGAGCGCATTTACGACGGCGAGTTCGGCTGGGCATCCCAAACATGCATGAAAATTCTTGTACGTTTAGGCGAACTTTTCAATGCAAAAAGGCTTATACCAATAAGCTCAGCACATGTTTCAGGAGTTTCATACAAAACATTGGGAGACGCCCCAACAGAATTCTTGGAAGCGCTGGCGAACGCCAACGCAAAAGTGAAAGTGAAAGCTACATTAAACCCGCAAAGCCTCGACCGCGAATATTTGTGCAGAAAGTTTCCATCTGAAATATGCCAGAAACAATTAAAGGTTAGGGAATATTTTGAGAAAATGGATTTTACACAATCATTAACTTGCACGCCGTACTATTTGGAAAAACCGAGGAAAAACGCCCATCTAGCATGGGCTGAATCTTCAGCAGTAGTTTATGCAAATTCTGTTGTTGGAGCGTGGACAAATCGTGAAGGTGGACCAAGCGCTCTTGCATCGGCAATAATTGGGAAAACGCCTGATTATGGAATGCATCAACCAGAAAATCGGCAACCAAAAGTTTTAGTGAAAGTGGAAGGGAAATTGGAAGATGCAGTGGAGTTTGGCGCTTTAGGAATTTTTCTCGGCGAAATTTTGGAAGACAAAATCCCAATTATCCAATGTTTGCAAAACACTTCAAAAGACAACCTAAAACAGTTGGGGGCAGCCCTCGCATCCACTGGCATGGCAAACATGTTCTACCACAAAAACGTCAACACAGAAAACAGCAAGATGGAAAAAATAACCGTGCAAACACGAGATATAAAGAAAACAATTGATAAATTAACTACAGCGTCAACGGAAAAACCCGACTTGGTTTTTGTCGGTTGTCCCCACTGTTCATTAAACGAAATTGGGCAAATTGCGGATTTAATAGGCAACAGAAAAGCCAAAACGGAATTTTGGGTTTGCACCTCACGATTCATAAAAGAAAAAGCACGAAAACACGTGGAAAAAATAGAAAAAAGCGGAGCTCATGTTCTCACAGACACATGTGCAGTGGTCACGTGGACCGAAAAACTTGGAGTAAAAACGATAATGACAAACTCTGCAAAAACAGCCCATTACGCGCCCACATTAAACAAGGCAGAAACCATACTTGCACCATTAAAAAAGTGCCTAAAAACAACATTTAAAGGATAAAAGTGACATTAGAATTTAATAACGAGTTGTCTATAGTGTTTTGGCTAAAAAAGGGTGATTACCATGAATTTCCCAGACAAATTTTTATGGGGTGCAGCAAGCAGCGGATTCCAATTTGAGATGGGAGACCCCGCTGGAAAGAACATTGACTCTAACACGGACTGGTACGTTTGGACACACGACCCCACTAACATTCAAAGGGGCATAGTCAGCGGCGACTTGCCTGAAAATGGCGTGAACTATTGGGAACTGTACAAGCAAGACCATGCACTTGCCAAAAAGCTGGGTTTGAACGCCTACAGAATAGGGGTTGAATGGAGCAGAATCTTTCCTTCAAACACGTTCGCCGTTGAAGTTGGAGTGGAAAGGGCTTCTGATGGAAAAATCGCCAAAATAGACGTGGATGATTCCGCCATTGAAAAACTCGACGAAAAAGCCAACAAAAATGCCGTAAGCCACTACCGAGCTGTAATAGAGGATTTAAGAGATAAGGATTTGAAAGTTTTTGTTTGCCTAAACCATTTCACCCTGCCGTTATGGATTCACAACCCAGTAACAGTTCATAAAACAAAACTGCGCATGGGCCCTAAAGGATGGGTTGACGAAGAAACCATAATCGAATTCACGAAGTACGCAGCGTACATGGCGTGGAAGTTGGGCGACATAGTTGACAATTGGATAACTTTTAACGAGCCCACAGTGGTGCCGGAAGCTGGTTACATGATGTCTCAAGCGCAATTTCCACCGGCACTGCAAAACTTCAAAGCCTTTCGAAAAGTGTCCACGCACATAGTTATCGCTCACGCCAGAGCCTACGATAGCATAAAAAAGTTTGACACTGTAAAGACTGACTATGACAGCCACAGCGCCGCCAATGTCGGACTAATACACAACATAGTCCCAATAAAACCATTCCTACCCGAAAAGGAAGCTGACGTAAAAGCTGCAGGGTTAATGGATAACATGCACAACCACTTTTATATAGCGCCTTTCTGCGACGGCTGGCTAGACGAAAACCTCAACGGCGTAAAAGAAAAAGGAGAAGTGAAAAGTTATCTTGCACAACGCCTCGACTGGATAGGCATAAACTATTACACAAGAAACGTAGTAAAAGGAAAAACCAACATTTTAGCTAAAATGTTTGCAGGAATCTCCGCAATTCCAGAACCAGTTCACGGTTATGGCTTTCTTTGCCAACCAAACACCAAATCAGCCGACGGATTACCCACTTCAGATGTAGGATGGGAAATATACCCACAAGGATTGCTTGACTGTCTACATTTAATGAAAAAATATGAAAAACCACTATACATAACAGAAAACGGCATAGCAGACGAAAAAGACACACTCAGACCAAAATTCATAACAGAACACCTAAAAATCCTAGAAAAAGCAATAAACGAAGAAAAAAGCCACATCCACGGATACTTCCACTGGGCCTTAACAGACAACTACGAATGGGCAAAAGGCTTCAAACCAAAATTTGGATTATACGCAGTTGACCCAGAGACAAAAACAAGAAAAGCCAGAAAAAGCGCCGAAACCTACAAGAAAATAATAAAAGGAGAAAACACAAACCCATAAAAGATAAAATTTATTCGGAACGAACACACATTCTGCATCCTGCCCCAACAGAAAGCTCCGGTAGTATAGCCCGGTCAAGTATTCCGGCCTTTCGAGCCGGAGACGCGGGTTCAAATCCCGCCCGGAGCACTCCAAAACTGCTTGCTACAGCAGAAAGAAGCCAGAAATGGGCTTTTCTGCCCTCTGGCTTTTGGGACCGTCCTGGGACCGTCCCAAATACATTGGGAGGACCGTCCTATGGCCGGAGACAGGATAGAACAGTTAAAAAGGCGGGTTGAGGAGCAAGCTAAGGCTTTGGATTCTCTAGCTTCAAGCTTTGAAGGCGATAATAAGCTTGGAGAGTTGGTAAGGCGTGTCGAAAAGCCTTGTAAAGCCTTAAGCAGTTTGGCTGCTGGTGTAAGCGAAAGCGTGGGCTTTGTTTTGAGTTGGCCTGAAACGAGGGAGCTGTTTCTGCAGTATGTAGAGTTTAAGCGTTATGAACCAGCCAACGCAAGGAACATGATTGGCTATTTAGATAGGTTTGTTAAGAAGCCTATTAAAGAGCCTTTGGATGTTATGCGAATTTTTTCGCCTTTAACCGCTGGGCAGAGGCATCACTTGAACCGTGCTATGCGGGCTTGGTTTAAATGCCTAGAAATCAACCGTCCAAACGGACAGTTTAAAGAGTTTCTTGACAGTTTGAAGAAGGCTATTCCAAAGGATGAAGTGGGCATAGACATTAAAGTGCCAGAAGAAGAACAGATAATTTCAGACTTGAAAAGGATAGGTTCTGAGCCTTTGCCTTTGCAAGCAGAGTATAACCTGCTTTTGGATTCTGGCTTGAGGCTTGTGGAAGTTGTTAGACTTTTGAACAATTTTCCAGAGGCTGAGCGGCTGGAAGGATTTTACCGCTGCCCAGTTGGGTTTTTCAGAGGCTCAAAACAAGCGTATTACTGCTACATGACAGAATACACCTATCAGTTGATAACGAAGCTGAATGAAAAGGTTTCAGAAATTAGGCTGAAAAGGCTGCATCAACTCCATAGATATACAAGGGCAAAGTATCTGAGGAAGTTTGCCAACGACATGATGACAAGTGAAAGGCTGAACATTCCAGAAAGTGTCGCTGACTTTATTCAGGGGCGAGTTCCGAAAAGCATCGGGGCTAAGCATTACATGAAACTAAAACGCAAAGCAGATCAATACTACCCAAGATACGCACAATACATGACAGAACTAAGGCGAAAGGCTGGGATAATAGTAGTCTGAATCTTTACTTTTTGTTGGCATGGAATTTAGATAATTGTAATTTGTATAGGGCTTTTTTCTGCAACTTCAAACCCTTTCCTAATTATTAAAGCTTCTTCCATTTCATTACGTAATGACTCAAACGATCCCACAAAATATTCATGAGAAAACGTTCTTACTGGCAAGTTAGGAAAATACTTTTCTATAAGTTCATTCCGTCTATATTTATTTTGTTTCCATAAAGATAGGGCCCAGCCGCACGGCAATTCATGCAGTTTATCTGCTAATTCCTTTAAGTCTTTTTCTGACCATCTATTATAGTAATCCGTATGGCGACCAACATATGGAGGATCTGCATACACAAAATCATTAGGTCTGCAGTTTTCAAGGGCTTCTCTCCAGTCTAGGCATTCAAACATCCAATCTTTACCTTGCATAACTCTCGCTACTGATCGCACTTGATTAACTATTTTTGTTATGTATGCTTTTCTAAATCGGTCGATTTTTCGACAAAAGGGAACGTTGAATTCGCCCTTTTGGTTAAAGCGCATAACGCCATTAAAGCAAGCGCGACTAAGAAATAACAAATCAAGTGGATTTCCTTCTCGATTGAACCTTTCTCTGACTTCGTAATAGTAGTGCTCACCTTTTTTTAAGAGCAAGTCTCCTTCACGCTCGAGGTGAAACTTTACTTTATCCGGTGTTATAATCCCTTTTTGAATCCCTGTGTATAGCGCAATTATATGTTTATTAATATCTGATGCAAGAGCTTGCTTCGGCCTAGCATTAAATAAAACAACACCAGAGCCCAAGAAAGGTTCTATCCATCTTCCTGAACCATCCCATTTAATGTTAGATAGAATAAATCTGACTAATTTCGTTTTAATTCCTTGACATTTTATCGGTGGCACGATGACCCTTTTTATATCTCTTGGAAACATGAAATTCCCATGTTATCTTTTTAGATAACGGGTTAATAAATTATTTGACTTCGGAATTTTCGTTCCCCTACGTGGATGCTTTTTTCCATAATCTCGCCAGTATTCTTCAAATTCTTCCTCGTTTTTAAAATCACTTTGGAGGTTTCTAAGCCTACTAAGAGAATCCAAACCACCAATATTTGCAGTATCACCTGACCCCGAGTATCTTGATGCTACTTGCCATTTATAGGCAACTATTACTTCTACAATTTTTACCATATTTAAAGTATCTAAGTTCGGTTTCCATTCATAGATAAATGCTGCTATCCAATGTTCATCATAATCATTATAACACCTTCTACCTCCACTCAGAATTTTTTCGTTTGGATTGAGAAAGTAACCATGATAAGTTCCCAAGGTCATTCGCGATACTTTATCGTCACCAAGGAACCTTGCCGATTTTATATCAAGGGCCACTAAGCGCGAACCCAAATCTCCACCGCTCAAGGCAATATCGGGATAACTACGAGTTTCATTGGTTAGATCCTCGACATTAATGTTATGAGATCGAGCCCAACTTTGTATTCGAGGTATAGCCAACGCCTGAAGAATCACTGTAACGATTCGTGATTCTGGAGGCACGGGGATAATCTGCCCTTCGGTTGTCTTAATTCCGACGATATTCCATCTTATTTTACTCAAAACACATTGAAGCTCTCGCATAAGACTAAGAGAATCCATCGGCAGAGTGTTAATAAACGAAGTTTTTAGGCTTTTGTTTAAAATAAAGATAACAAGTTAACTTTAAAGATAACAAATTTTTATATCATTCATTAAATTGCACATTCATTATGCACATAACAGACTTAGGTAACGCAATTCGCAGCAACACCCGTATTAGAATTCTTAAGATCATTAATGACAAGCATCTCCGTGCTATAGATGTCTATAAAGAAATTGTGAAGTTCCAAAAGATACACCGAGAATCTGTTTATAAGGAACTAGAGTTGCTCGTAAAATATGGGTTACTGGACAAAAAATACGATGCCACTAAAAAGGCCATAGTCTACACCTTAAAAATACGTGCAGTAAACATAGATTTAGCTAAAGGCGAAATAATGGTTAAGTAGATTAGCCATTTTGTAACTTTTTCTATTTTCTTCTACTCTTCTGTTTCTCCTTTTTCTTTTAGCCATTTTTCGTATTGGTCCAGGATTTTGTCTATTTGGTCGTCTATGAATTCCTCTGCATTGTAGTAAGGTGTGTTCATTTGTTTCACTGCCTTGTTTAGTTTGTCGTATTTTTGTTTTGGGATTTCTATGTATTCGTATTCTTCTGATTCCCATTTTAGGAAGAAGCGTATGGCTTGGCGTATGAACTCTTCTTTGCGTGTGTAGCCTTTATGCTTGTTTTTAGTTATGAATTCTTCTACTTCACGGAGTAGCTCTGGCGGGGCTATTACTGATTGGGTTAGGAGGGCTTCTATGGCGTCTTGGTAGGTTTGCATTTTCATTGTTTGGGCTGTTAACTCGCCCAGCAAGGCTGTGAGCTTCTGGTGGATGTCGTCTGAGATTTTTAGGGTTTTCATCTTTATCCATCCCTTTTTTGTTGTTTAGTGTTTATTTCGTTTTTGGTATTACAAGTATGATTAGTGGAATTAGATTTATAAATTCTTCTATGTATACTGAGTATCCAAAGAACCTTTAGGAGAACATGACCTTGAAAGTCAAAATTGGATTTACAATCGAGCCTGAACTACTACGGGAGATAGATGAGTTGAGGGGCATTACAAAACGTAGCACATTCATTGAATATATCATCAGGCTTGGACTGAAAACCTACAAAGAAAAAGAGAATCCAATTCCAAATCCCACAAGCAGGTTGCCTAAAGCAAGAAGGGAAGCTCACCGATGAGTGGAAAAAGCGACTTGAAGGTTTTGGTTAAGTCTGCTGAGGATTTAGCTTACGCCTTAAGGGATACGCTTGATGTTTTGGCTGATCATGAGCGCCGTATTAAGCGTCTTGAGGAGAAGCTTGGCTTTTTGGTTGATGTAGAATCGCGGGTTGTTGAGAAAGCAGTTGCTGGAGGGCGTGATGAATGAAGCTTCAGCTTTTAGCCAAAATCACTGATGCTGAGCTTCTGCGTAAGACTATGCATGAGCTTGGAACAGTCTTTTATCAGGCTGATGGCGAAGGCAACATCACGAAGGTTGTTTATTTTAGCGGTTCAAGGGTTGTGGAGTTTGTTGGCAAGGTTGACGAGGCTTTAGCCAAGTGTGTCAAAGCCTTAGGGCATAGGGTTGACTCTGTAGAGGTTGATGAGTTTCAGGGTTTTGTCCGCATAGTCCAGCAGGGCTGAACCTTTTTTATGCGTTTGAGGGTGACTAAGGATGTTGATTCTCACAGGGTTAATCCAAACTATCCAACATTACGCATCGAGTTTGAACTACCAAAAGACGACAACTTCCGCATCAGAAGCATGTTTGAGGCGGATTGGTGTCCAAGGGATGACGAGATAATTGAGGTTGTGGAGAAAATGTTGGAAATAAGCCCAACTTTTGGACCTAAACTTGCCAAGCGTTTAGAGGCTAAAAGCAAACTGTTGTGGAGATTGCTAATCGAATACGCTTTTTCATTACACCAGGTAAAGCCGCACCTTGAAGGAATACTCAGCAGAAGGCGTGACTCTTGACCCGTTGCGTTTTATGCTATCCTTTCACACATAACGAAGCAGAGTTTTTAATTATTTTCGGCAGTGATCAACAACTGTATGTTTGCAAATGGTGTCTGCAAGACTTAAGGCTGCTCAGATTTAACGCTAACCAAATAATCTGTTTGCCAAAGCCTTTCCATCTCAAGGTTTCTTTCTGGTTTTTAGGCCCAGTTAGAAGCTTATTGGAGGCTAAGGCTTGAGTGAGTTTGACACGGCTGAGGTTCGCCAAAGCGTCATGGAAGCCCTCGCCAAGCTGGATGAGTTGAAGCATTCCATTGATGTTTTGCAGGCTCAGATTAAAAGCGATTTTGAGCGTAAAATGGAGTTGTTCCGCTTCAGCCAAGTGCGAAAAGAGTTTTTAGAACCCTTTTTTGAAGAGCCTTACGTTATTATCCCAAAAAGGGCTAATGAATGGTATGTTATAGCCCCAAAATGGCTGGATTTTCAGATTGGCTGGCTTGAGCGCAGCACTAAAAGCTACAACATTTTCGTTGTGAACCGTTATGTTAAATGGTTCAGCGAAATCCCAGCAAGCCTCGAAGACAAGTTCAAATTCGCAAAGCCTTTGCCCTTCAAAGTTTATGATGGCATGTTGCTAACGGGTAAGGAGCTGCAAGAAGAAGCCCTACACCGATACAAACATTTTATTTCAAGGCGTGAAGGCGAGGATAGGCTGCGCATAAAAAAGGGCTACGAGTTTAAGCTCATAGCTCAAATGATTGAAGATGGCACTTTGCCTTTTATGCCAACACCCGTTAAAGAGGAGGACCTTAGGCCCTATGATGGCATAAAACTGCGAAGCTATCAGCAATATGCCTGGAACGAGTTTCTCAATAAAGGGGCTATTGGAGTTTTCTGGGCTTTCGGAAGCGGAAAAAGCCTTTTCGGAATCTATGCCCTCGCAAGGGTCAAGGGCAGAAAACTCGTCGTTGTTCCGACTTTAACGCTTAAGGAGCAGTGGCTTGAACGCATAGCCAAATACATACCGCAATACCGACAGGAAACAGAGGTTGTAACATACCACGCTTATGACAAAGTCAAAGCTAACGAATACAGTTTAATTATTTTTGATGAATGCCAGCATCTTCCAGCCAACACGTTTGTGCGTTTAGCCACTTTGAAGGCTAAATACCGCATGGGTTTTAGCGGTTCGCCTTACCGTGAGGATGGGCGTGAAAACTACATTATCGCCTTAACAGGCTTTCCAATTGGCATGAGTTGGGAAGAACTGATTAGGCTTCAAGTTGTGCGAGAACCAACCTTTCGAGTTTATATTTTGAGCGATAATCGTGAGAAAATGCGGAAACTTGGTGAATTACTGCAAATACCTGTTAAGACGTTGATTTTTTGTGATTGGCTTGATTTAGGCGAGAAAATAGCCAAAACATTCAACATACCATTCGTTTACGGAGAAACCAAAGACAGGCTTGAAATCATCCGAGAAAGCCAAGCGTGTGTTGTTAGTCGTGTGGGTGATGAGGGAATAAGCCTTCCAGGAATAGAACGGGTCATAGAAGTAGCCTTCCTTTTTGGAAGCAGAATGCAGGAAAGCCAAAGGTTTGGAAGGCTAATGCATTCAGCAAAGGAAGAGCCTGAACACGTCATTCTGATGACTGAAGAGGAGTTTGAAAGTTATCAGAAGAGGCTTTACGCCATAACTGAGCGGGGTTTTAGAATCGAGTTTGTGAGGTAAATGATGATGAAGCAGAAATTTGTTATAATAATTCACCTGCATGGTGAAAAACCAGTTACACCAATTGACTTGGCGCTTTGCCCCAAACATTTGCCCCTCAATACTTCGAGGGTTTCATTTCAAATTAGAGAGGAGAAGTGAATTCATGGTGAGTAAAGCTTTTAGGAAATGTGTTGAGCTTGTTGAGGAGATGCTTAGGGAAGGCTATCGGCTGCAGATTCCTTCTACGCATGTTGAGAAGTTGATTAAGGTTTATGTTGGAGCTGACAAGCGCACGATACAGAAGTATATGAAGATGCTGACTGAGGATTTGGGGTTTCTGGAGATTACAGCGAGGAATCCCTTGGGAATCATCATTTACAGAATAGACATTCCAACAATTGAGGAGTATGTCAGTGAACACTTGAAAGAGAAGCTGAGACAACTGACGCTTCTTGACTTGCGGTTGAAACAGGAAGAGGAGGTGAAAGCAGAGAAAGTTTAGTGCGTGCGCGTGTCAGAGATACCGAAGAGAGACTAACACGCTTAGAGTGGGAAGAAACGAAGATGAATAACATAGAGATAGGTTAGCGGAGAGGCTATTACTTCATTTTAAAGAAGAATGCTTGATTCTTAAAGAAACAGAGAGACAATTACACTGTGCAGAGGCGCGCACGCACACACAAGCTAATTAACCTATTGCAGAGGGCTTCCAGAAGTTTTAATTATAAATTTCCATGAATATCTATTGGTGATCATCATGGAGATTAAATGGAAAGAAGGATTTAAAAAACACAAGTTTGAGATCGTGACAGTGTTGCTGTGCAGCGTGATGTTGGCTTCTACTGTATACGCCTTAACATACTTGTGGAGTGCTCCAACTGCTGCTACCATTACAACAACGGTGCAAAATATCGTAGTTCTGGATTCTAAAGGCAACGAAGTTACGTCGATAAGCTTCGGTAACGTTGTTCCAAGTTCGAGCGTCGAGATATTGTTAACTATAAATAATACAAGCCCAAATGCTACAATCACAATAAACTGGAGTTCAACTTTAAAGGACGTTACAACTAAAATAACTGATAGTTGGCAATGGTATCGTTACGATAGCTGGTATGGCTGGTATTGGACTAATTTCCCTGCGACGCTTGCTCCTGGAACATCAATACAGACTAAGTATAAGATCACTGTTGCGTCTGATTGCCCACTACAAACCTTCTCGTGGACGCTATACATAGTTCCTGGATAAAGCAAAAGAAGACACTCGACGGAGCTTTCCCATGAGGAAAAGCACTGAAATAGCTATCTACGTAGTTCTTATTCTACTGTTTATTAGCGCAAATGCTTTTGCCATTTTTTATACGCTTTGGAGCACTCCGGTAACTGTCAAAATAAAGGGGTTTAAAATATCAGCGTTTCCATCTTCGAAAACAGTCCTTAGAGGGGAAAGAGTTGCATATACCATAACGATCACGTCGATTAACGGTTTCGACCAAACTGTGGAACTATTAGTGTATGGAGCACCTGCAGGAACTACCGCGACCCTGAATCCTGCAATGGTGACCACCCCGTCAGATGGCTCGATCAACTCTACGTTAACAGTCTCTGTTGCCGCAACAGCGGTTACTGGAGATTATTCTTTAACCGTGACTGGAAAAAGTGGCACGCTAACTTACAGCGTAGGAATCCATTTAACAATCACGGCTATGCATCCTTACCAGATTGAGATTTATCCCGCCAGTTTTAGTCTTATGCCGGGCGAGTCCATCACTCTAACGGCTACCTTAAAAGATGCGTATGGCATACCGTTACCTGGTAAAATTATTGGATGGGGTATTGGCGGAGACCCCCTTCTGAGCGGGATGCTAAAGTCAAATTATCTCCCAACAGACTATGCTGGACGCTCATTTGCAACATATACAGCTGGTGAAGTTCCATGTGAAACTTCAGTAAAGGTTAATGCTTGGTTTTATGAGACAGGGTCAAAAGAATGTCATGTAGTTTCCATGGGGAAAGTTTTGCCTAATCCACCGCTGACAATGCCACTTTTAATATTTGGTGTTTTCCTGCTTTTAACAAGAGCACTGCCTCATAAAAGCTTCCGAAGAACATTAATAACGGTTTTCATTTTCGTATTTTCCTTTATTTTGTCTTACCCTCTTGGATTTTCATATAACTTCTCATCTTTCGTCTTATCTGCAAAGGTTCCAACGTGGTTTTTAGCAGGGTTCCTATTTCTGGTTATAATAACCGTCTCATATTCTATGTTAGAACAAAGTGTCAAGTGGGGTCTCGTGTTCGGGATATGTTACTGGGTAGGCATGATTGTCGGATTAGTGCTGCCTCAGCCCGAAAACTATATGGCTTATGCAGGTATTGATGCCATCCAAATAGCTATAAGTTCTACGGCAGTGGAGGGCCTAATATTTAGTGGAATTTTAGCCACCATTGCTCGCCTTAGCCATTGGACAAGGATACGGAAACTCCCGCCGTTACCAATATCAGCTCCAACAGCACCAACGGGTCCAACACCTCCATCCCCTTCAATATATCCTAAAGAAGTTTCAATTTCAACTGTTCCTACCACTACTTTGTCAACGCTCAAATGGCCCGATATTGAAGATTATAAAACAAGTTTCCAAAGTCCACAATACTTCGTTCTTGACTCAGACCTTAAGAACGGAGTAATTGAGTTAGATAGGTGGGGCATACCTAAAGCAATAAGTGGTCGCTATGGGTGCGTGTTTAAGATTTATCATGGCAACCATATTTATGCTGCTAAATGCTATACTCTACCAATGGAATACCTTGAGAAAAGATACGAGCAGATCTCACGATACCTTGGCAAAGTTGGGCTTCCCTTTTTCGTAGACTTTACTTACATTCCAAAAGGAATCATAGTTCACGGTGAAACTTATCCAATATTAAAAATGAACTGGATAGAAGGAAAGAGGCTGGATAAATTCATTACTGATAACCTTCATAATTCAAATCTACTTAAAAGGGTCGCAGAAAAATTCATTGATTGTATTATCGAATTACAAAAGAATCAGATAGCTCATGGAGACCTCCATCATGAAAATATCATGGTATTGTCCAGTGATAAAGAAAATTCTTTCAAATTATTCTTAATAGATTATGATGGTATATACATTCCTAAATTTTCGGGAGAAATTTCACCAGAATTAGGGCATCCAAATTACCAACACCCAAAAAGAGATGCGAAACATTATGATCAAAGATTAGATAACTTCGCATCACTTCTTATATATCTAAGTTTATTGGCCATATCTGAAAATCCACAACTTTGGGAAAAGTATCATGATGATGACTGTTTGATACTCACGCAAAAAGATCTCAAAAATCCACTTAAATCTGATGTGATAAAAGACCTTTTAAGGAGCTCTTCACAGAAAGTGCAAAAGCTAACAAAACTTCTGTTGGAAGCGCTTAATGAGGATCCGTTAAGTGATAGAACATGCCCGAAACATTTTAAAACGATTTAAAGACTCAATATAATTACAGTAATGTCATCGTTTTTCATTTTTCCGCTTTCAATTAGTCTTTCAAAATACGAATTTAACTCGCTGCTCTCCAGAGAAACTAAATCTCTAAAAATTTGTTTATTGATTTTACTTTCTTGCATGATCCACTTTGTAATGCCATCAGTGGCAAGTATCATCATGTCCCCACTTTCTATTTCTCCGAGTTTGCCATATACTTTTGCCTCGTTTAATGCTTTTGATGAAGATATGCTGGAAAGCATTGGAGGCATACTTCCAAAGTTTGCACTATCCGTTACGGGAAAAGAATCCACTAATTTCTGGCTTTTCACGCGAAGAAGACAGCAATCTCCTACGGCTATAGCACGCCATTTATAACTATACCTTTCCTTAAAACGCTTCTTTCGAATCTCCAACCCAAGAAATGAGGCAAATGCTCCTTTTTTTGCTTTTTCAAACACGTTCCATTTTAAGTTCTCCCAATTTATTTTGTTAACCCATTCCTTCTGAGCGATAGATAAGAAGCCATGAGATACTTTCCTCCATACGTCAGATGAAAAATTTTTGAAAGAAAATAAACTTAAGTCCGACTTAACAAAACTTTCTGTTAGTAATGTGGCCCAAATTTTTGCGAAGCAACACTCGCTCGCGCCATCTGCAATTGCAAATTTTCCCTTGTTTAAATCATAGTAGAATGAATCCTCATAATCGCTTGGTTCATTCCCCAATTTTTGCATATAAAAAGATTTTAATTGAACAGACATCTTTTCATCTAATACTCTCATCTCATTTGCCCAAGAGCTGGCCTTGTCCCTATGTCCAAAAACCGAATTAGATCAGCTAAATCTGCATTAAAGGCAAATCCTCTTGCACCTTTCTTTAGCTTGGCTAGCTTTGACATAGTTTCTGGCACCTCGCTTGACATTCTAAACAACATTCTTGCAAAGTCATCTGCTGGCAGCTCATTTATCTCCGACGGAAACAATATGGGCTCCGCTTCGGTGCTTGATATATGACAATTGAATAGCAGAACATTTCCATCATTTGTAGATAGTTCCATTATTTTCTTCCCAATAGGTTCAGGATCTCCATCAGTGGCCTCACCATCAGTTATATTAAATACTAAAGGAGGAAAAGCGTTATGACGTCCCGATACCCACTCTTTAAGCCACTCATAGGCAAGCTGTAAAGCTTTACACATGGGAGTGCCATCATAAGCCACAGGTTCAAACCATATCGGGAATTTTACACGAACTTCATCACCTTTAGGCGTTTTTTCCGTTTTTTCCTCAAATTTGAGCGGATGTGCATCAAGCCAAGAAACTTTAACGAACTTCTCTCCAAAAAGCGGACCTGCATAATTTTCCTTAGAACCATACCCAATTATTGAAATATCAAAGTAATCCCTGACACCTTCATCCTTTGTGCACCTGTCAATGATTGCACGTATAATTCTATTTATCGCGTCAGCAGCACCTCTTGCTTTTTTATAACTTTTCTCTCTGCCAAATACATCATCCATAGAGCCGGACTGGTCAAGCAAGAACATTATGCATCCTGGATTTCTTCTACTTATCTCCGCCGAGTATGACATTTTGTTTCAACCGACCTTATTGTTTGGATTTATCGTAAAACTATTTATATTTTTTCCGCTATTTAAATCAAGGATAGAGGTGTGAATCATATGTCCTTCAGACCTTGTTCGATCTGTGGAAAAATTAGAGGAGTAAGTGATATGTTCTATTGTCCACACTGCGAGATTTGGCTATGCGGCGGATGTGTAAGAAAGCCTTTATCTGGAGGATATGAATGCCCCAGATGTGGAAGAAAATTAAAAGGGCGCTGAAAGAAAAATCAAGGCGAAGGAATAGTCTTAAAGAATTTAGATTAAACAATCTTCGCGCGAGTTATCACCTAATTCTACTGTCAGCTTTAGATCCTCGGTCAAATCAATGCCAGCCTTCTTAAGTTCTTTTTGATCTCTACCTCAGTCATGTCGTAACTTTGGCGGTTAGGCAATATATCATAAATTTTTCCAGGTCGGAACATAATGATGTCTCCACTCGCATTTTTTACGATGAGTTCGTATTCCACTTCGCTGATAGTTCTGTTGGAGAGATTTTAATCCAGATATAACATTTGATACCTGTTAATTCTTTAGGCTTGTATTTTCTGCAGTTTCGTTCCGTTGTTCGCTACAAATATTATGATAGGTGTATCTGGCTTTGATTTTCCCAGCTAATTCCTGTGGCAACGTAGCTAAAAAAGGGTATTTTCTTGAATTCCTAAAACTCTTTCAATGATACCACTCCAAATTCTTCTATTCAATTCATTTCACCTATCGTGCGCAAATTAGTAAAGCGATAACTTAGCTGTGGACTTTTTCTGTTATTAAACTTAATTTTTCAGCGTATTGTAGGAATGCTATGCGTAGGGTTTCGCTTTCGCTTTGTCCCAGCTTCTGGCATATTCTATCCAATAGTTCTTTGTGTTGTGGACTTAAAACAACCCTTACAATATGTTTCTTTGCCACTTTTTGACCATCCCATTGTATAATTCAATTTATTTTTTGAAACATATATTTATTTAGGGCAGAGCTGAGAAAGGCTGGTTTAGTCTCCTGCCGATCCATAAAGATTTTCATTCAATGCTTGATGGCATGACTGAGCAGTATTGCACGGGCGAATCTGAAGAAACGGCTAAGACAGAAACGGCTGAGGGCTACCCTGGGAAAACTTGTCGCAAGGCCTTAAGCGTTTTTTACGCCACGTGTAAAGAAAAGGGCTGGGACTACACCAAGCCCATGCCAAAAGAAAAGGTTAGGGAGCATTTTAGGGCTATTTTTCCATTCAAAGTTCTTGAAAAGATTGTTGACAAGCCCTTACGCATTAAAGGCATAGCGATGACTGCTGGCATGAGCAGAAACTTTAATATTTACACGCCTGAAGAGCTTCAAGCCTTCGCCCAAAAGCTTGTTTCTGCACCCGTTTATATCGAGCATGTTGCTGTTCCAAACGCTGTTGGCAAAGTTACAAAAACCGAATGGGACGGCGCTAACCTTTGGTATGAGGCTGAAATTTACGATGATGAAACAGCCGAAAAGATTCGCAAGGGCTTGGTCCAGCATGTAAGCGTAGGCGCGGACTACGAAACATTAGACATTTTAGATGGTAAGGTGCCTCATGGCTTGCATAATGCTGAGTTAAGCCTTGTGGCTGTTCCCGGCATACCTGAAACCAACATTCATGTTTTGGAAAGTTTAGGGCGTCAGCCGAGTGTGAAAGAGGCAGAGTGGGATACTGCCTACATTAACGATCTGCCCGATTCAGCCTTTGCAGTAATCAGCAAGGGAGGAACAAAGGATGAGCAGGGCAAAACTGTTCCAAGAACGCTTAGGCATTTGCCCCATCACAAGGCTGATGGAAGCTTAGACCTGCCCCATTTGCGCAACGCTCTGGCACGGTTATCCCAGACTAACTTAACGCCTGAAGAGAGGGCTGAGGCTAAAAGGCATTTGTGCGATCACGCAAAAGAAGCCGGGATAGAAAGCGAAGTTTGCAGTGAAGCCGAAGAAACCTTAACACAAGCACAGGAAAAGTCGCTATGCGAAAAAGCAAAAGAATCCTTAATGGCGAAAATCCAAGAACTGGAAAAACAAGTTGCAGAATTAAAGGCTAAGCAATGCCAAGCTAATGTTTCTGAAAGCCTCATTCAAAAGCCCAAAGAACCCATGATGCCTGTTAAAGAAGCTATTGCAATTCTTGAAGGGTTACTGCCAAGCCCAGCGGTTGAACATAGCACGCTTGGGATGCAGCGGATGTGCCAAGACATTCGCCGTGCTATTTGGAAGCTCAAGGAGAGAACCGCCTAATGGCTGAAACGCTGGCTAATATTCCAGAGCCTGTGGGGCAGGCTGCAATTTCTGGGCGTTACGTGTTTAGGGATGACTTTGACAGCATTGAGCAGTGGGATATTATTGCTGGTTCGCCTAGTTTAGCGGACAGCATTCTTTCGCTTTCGGGAGCCAACACAGAAGTTAGAAGCAAACGGAAATTCCTCTACGGCATTTTAATAGTTGTTGCAAAGGCTTCTGCGTCTGGAAACTTGCGCATAGGCTTTGACGACGGCTTGAATGATTATGTTGTTTGGAGCGGTGGAAACCTACGCTATAAAAGCACTGTTGACCCTACAGAGGGAACGACAGCAGTTTCCATTACAGAAAACAGCTACAACGTTTTCGTAATCCTTTGGGAGCCAGACGCTATAGTGATGTGGGTTAACGGAACCTTTTATGGGCCATATCAAGGGAGCAAAATCCCCAACAAGCCATTATCCATAAGCCTCAAAAACCTCAGCACAGGAACAAGCCAAATAGACTTTGTAGCTGTTTATCCAGAACTTGTTGGAACATGGCTTGGCGCAAGCATAGGAGCAGCCGTAGCGGCCCTCGCTTTGCCAACTAATGTTGTAGGCTTTTCTCCAGCCCTTCCTGCTGGAACTAACAGAATAGGCATAATTGTGCCTTCAGCTCGCCTTTTGGCTACGCCTTACACGGATTCCACAACTGCGCTCGGAGCTAACGCCAGCTTTACTGGCACTTCCAGGGACACGCAGATAAGCAGCAGTTCACCCTACGATCATTATGCGTTTATTAATGCCCACGCTGTCAGCGACCAAGCTGGCACTTTGATGATTCAGGAAAGCCCAGACGGCTCAACATGGGTTACAGTGCGTAATCAAGCAACTCAAGCAGTTACAAATCCAGACGGCTCAACAGTGCAGGTGGCATCTATACAACAGCATGCCATAACCTTGCGTTATGTTCGTGTAGCATATCGAAATGGCGGAACAGCCCAAACCAGCTTTAGGCTTAGCAGCCGTGTTTACGCCATATAAAGGGGACATGAATGGTGAGTGAGAAACCAAGCTTTGTGGTTGGTAAATGCAGGGCGTGTGGCAAACCCATAGACAACGCCCTTGAAGGCTACATTACAGACGCCCAAGGCAACCATTTCCACATTTCATGTTATTCACATCCCGAATTACGGTCACTTCGTGTGGCTGGGAGTAAGCCAAGACGAATTGGCTGAAACCAAAAGAAAAAGGTGGAGTGAAAGCACATGGCTGATTTGACGGGAAAACCTTGGATGGCTGCTGGCGAAACAGATGACCCAAACGCCATAATCGAAACCTTTGAAGCAGCAGCCAACATAACAAAGGGCTACCCGGTTTACTTAAGCGCAGACGACAAGGTTTCCCCAAGCCCAGGCGGAGACGACGCCATAGGCATAGCCCTAAAAACCGTAAGCTCAGGACAGCCATGCCCAGTGCTCATCAGAGGCAGGGTTAAGGTTACGGCTGCCGGAGCCATAAACCGGGGAAAAGCTGTTTGCAGCGCAGCCAACGGAAAAGTAACACAGCTTGTTGACCAAGCGGTAAACGAGGGAGGCTCAGCAACATACACAATATACTATGCCAGAAAACTCGGCATAGCCCTTGAAACTGCAAGTGCTGACGGAGACCTCATCTTCATTTACGTGGATAAGTGATGAGCCATGAAGCCAAAAATTTTTGAAAGCTTAATGCAGAAGGACACGGAACACAAACAATTATATGAAAAACTCAAGGAAAAAGCAGCTGCACATCCATTCTTCAAGCGATATTACGAGGTAGGCGTTAAAGAAGGCTTGTTCAGCGACATGGTCAGCGCCATCGGGCGAATGCATGATACACTTGTTGAGGCTGCCTATCCAGAGCTTATAGGCAGAAACATAATCAACGTCCGCACAACCACAGAGCCGCTTGAACGGTTCCCGCTCGACGAGAAAGCAGTGGCTTACCTGTATGCTGAAGGCGGAACCACAAGGCTAAGCGGCAAGAAACATAGCACGGTTGACATTCAAACAAACATTTTGGCTGAAGCCAGCGAAGAATGGACCCGCGAGTTTGTTGAAGATGCAACATGGAATGTTATGGACAACATGGTTGAAAAGGTTGGCAGAGCATTAGGCGAAGCGGAAACAAACAAAATACTCTCCCTCTACGGGAGCATTGCAAACTCAGACTTGGCTGGCGGAGCACCAATAAACGGTGGAGGCGTAGCCCTAAACTGGTCTGGACTCCTTAAACTTCACCACGCTGTCCGAAGCGAAAACTGGCGACCAAACGTCCTAGTCCTACACGAAACACAGCTTCACCAACTGCTCAACGATGACAAGTTCATTCACGCCCAATACTTGCCCTCTGAAGAAACAAACATCCAACAAGGCATCATCACAAGCGTCTTAGGAATGAAAGTGCTAGCAAGCACTCTCGTGCCTAACGGAACAGCCTACGCCATAGACACCCGTGTGGCAGCAGTCATGCTTCTCCGCAGAGACGTAACCGTAGAAGACTGGGAAGACCCGAAAACGGGCAAGTATGGCGTTAGAGCCACAACACGCTTCGGCCTAGGCTTCTTACGCAGCAAAGCGGTCGCCAAAATGACCAACATAAGCACAACACTATAAGCCATCCAAGGATAGCCCATGACAAAATATAGCGGAAAATGCAGCAAATGTGGAAAAGTGCATTACTCAGACCGTAAAGGCGACATCGTCGTCTGCGACTGTTGGAGATATTGCCCTCTTTGCGGGGCTGAAATGATGCCTCACACGCCTGAATTAACGCCAGGCACTTACGGCTTGGACGGCAAACGTGACCTCAAAATCTTAATGATTTGCAATAACACCGCCGAGCACCCAGATGACTCCCCATTTTATGGCACTCAAAAGCCGGTTGAGGTTGTTTGCACATGAAAAAGCGTGAAAGGGATTTGCACCTTGCCCGCATAGTTTTAGCGGAGCTTGTGAGGGCTGGTTCTCTTAGGCGTAGAGACCTTGAAAAACGCACGCTTATGAAATGTGGCACGAGAGCCACCTTTGACAGCATTCTCGCCTTTCTCAAAAATCAAGGCTACATAACAAAAGCCTCTGCAGAGCATACAGCCCCCTACAAAATCACGGATAAGGGCAAAAGGTTTCTGGAGGCTCTTTCAAGTTGAGCCAAAAGCCTGACCCACATGGCAGAAAACCAAGCCTCTGGACCCGACTGCGAGAAGCCTTTACAAGACGTGAGGCTTCAGGCTACGCCTACCCAAGCTCAAAAACTTTCAGCGAAACAGCCCTAATCCCGCTTGCCGATGTCATGCAACTTTATGAACGAGACCCCACTTGCAAGGCAAGCGTTGACCTTTTGGCTGCAGCCACCGTGGGCATGGGTTTCTACACAACGGTTAACGAGGAATATGAGAGGGCTGAGGAGGCAAAGCAGGTTGTTGACAAGTTTAACGAAGACGTTAATTTAGATAGCCTTTTGAACGACATGGCTCGTGTGCTTATCGCCTGTGGAAACGATTTTTGGCTTAAAATCACGCCTAAACGCCTAACACAACTGCATAGGCTTCCAATAGACGCCATAGAAAAAATTGAGAGAAGCTACATTCAAGAAGATTTGAAAGTTCCCTACAAGGTTGAGGCCTACAAGCTAAAGCATTCTTACAATAGTGAATCTCTTAAGCCCGAAGCGGTTATTCATTGGCGGATAAACTGTGTTGGACAGTCCGCCTTCGGCATAGGCATATTGCAAGTTCTGCTTCATACTTTGACTGTTAACTCGGATAAGCGGCCCAGCTATGCTTGGATGAAGGGTAAACTGGAGAAGGTTATGCCGAAAATTTTTGAGAAGTATGCTGGTCCGGATGTTTTGGCTCACCTGCCAAACGCAAGCGAGGAAACCATACGCAAGTTTGAAAAGGCCATAAAAGAAAGGCCTGAAGAAGGCTCATGGCTCTTTTACACGGGAAAACAGGAAGCAAACGTTTTTCCGGTAACAATAGACCCGCGCAGCCGCTTTGAATATTATATCGACCATATTATCAATCAGTTTTACCTTGGATGTGAAACACCCCTACCCCGCCTTTTCAGCACACCGGGCTTTACGGAAGCCTCAGCAAACGCAGCCCTAGACCTCCAAGACATGCTGATAAAGCCCATACAACGCTACATAAAAAGGCAGGTGGAAAGAGACATTTTTGATGTTGTTTTAGCCCAAGCCGGATATGACCCGGCAAAGGCTCAGGTTCGCCTTAACTGGGGCAGCCCAGAAGTGCCAGAAGTTGTTATGGCTGACATGCTTAAGGCTGCAGAGCTGGGCTTTATTCGCCCAGAAGAGTTCCGCAAGAACGCAGCTAAATTTGGGTGGGAATTATGGGAACAAGAAACTCAGCCAAAAATCGAAACTCAAGCTTAGCCACATCATTCCAAAAGGCTAAGAGGAGGTGAAAAAGGGCAAAAATGAATGGACTAAATGTAGGCTTAGGAGTTATTGCTGCATTGATCTATGCGTTTCTTGGATATTCAGCACAAGATAAACCCTTCAACTGGAAGAAGTTTCTACGGACAATAGCAGTCGGCGCTTTCTCAGCCTTAGGCTTAGACGTAGCTGGCTTAACCCTCGACGTTTACACAGCCCTCGTCGGACCAACAGCAATCACGGTCTGGCTACAAAAACTCATAGACACAGCAAAACCGTAATCATTACTCTGTCATCATGAAGTTTAAATGCATTAAATTACTAAAATACTGAAGATAAGCATTTATTGGGTGGAAACTATGTCTGAACTAGCCTCACCCATTAAGGCAGAACCTTATCTGCTGAGGGATATTTTTAGTGACAAATTCTTGTTTAACATTCCCTTATTTCAGCGACCCTTCAGTTGGACTGAGGAACATTTTGAGAAACTATTTGTGGATATCTATGAGTCTATGATTGAATCTAAAGGTTCCGGAATCTACTTTCTGGGTTCAATGGTTTTAGTAAATGAAAGAGAAAATTTGCATCAAGTAATAGACGGCCAGCAAAGATTGGTGTCTTTAATAACGTTAATCGCAGTGGCGAGGGATATTATCAAGGATAATGACTACAAAAGAGATTTACAAAGTCTCTTATGTCAAAAAGAAAGCCCGCTGCTAAAAAGGTCAAAAGCCGAACGTTTGAAGCCTTGGGAAGAGTTGGAACAATATTTTAGCAATTATATATACGTTGAGGATGGCACAAGAAAATTTTTACAGCAATATAAAGGAAAGCTTAAGGATGAAGACGACCCCGTTTATCATTTATATGAAGCTGTCAAAAAATTCCATGAGCTCTTTGCTGAACATTTTTCGAAGCTTGGTGGAGAAGAGCTGCTTCATGATTTTATTAAGTATCTACTAAACAATGTTTATGTTGTTGGCATTCGAACTGTAGATTTATCCTCTGCAATAAGGCTTTTCAACGTCTTGAACACACGAGGCCTTCCACTTTCTTCAATAGACATTATTAAAGGTATAAATCTTGACGCTATTCCAGATAAGAGTTTCAAAGACAAATATGCGAGAGAATGGATCGAACTTGAAGGGGAGTTAAGTAGAGAAGAACTTGAAAATTTAATTTCTCATGTAAGAACGATTTATACAAAGGACAAAGCAAGGGTTAGCTTACATGAAGAATATGAAAAGCTTTACAAAACTGGGAAAATTGAGAAAGGAGAAAAATTTTTCCAGCTTATTAGGGAATTTGCTGAAATTTACGAAAAAAGAGTTCTTAAACCAGAAATTGATGAATCTGAACCAAAGAAACGAAATAGATATCGAATATTAGTAAATCTTATGAGGGAGTATCTACCCTTTTCCGAATGGATTCCACCAGTATTAGCTTTTTGTAAAAAATTTGATACCGAAAACTTGCTTGATTTTCTTATTCAGCTAGAAAGAAAGACATTTATCGAATGGATAGCGGGGTTCTCTCCAAGCGAAAGGATAACAAGTTTCTCTAGAGTAATTCAAATAATAGACGATAATCAAAACCCAAAAGATGTTATTCATAAGATGATTTCATATAAACCACCACCCACCCAAAAGACTAGATATATAGACTTTAATAATTCCTCAGAACTTCAAAAGATAATTGAACCAGTTCTCGATAATGAACAATTCTATAAATTAAAAGGTGGCAAATTGGCGAAATATACTTTGCTGAGGTTGGACATGGAATTATGGGACTTAGCAGTGTTTCAGGGATACTCCGGTCCAATCACCGTTGAACATATACTTCCAGTTACCCCGCCAGAGAAAAGCAAATGGATCGAGATATTTGACGAAGATGCGAGGAAAAAGTTGACCAACAAGCTTGGAAACCTTGTTCTTCTAAGCGGAAGTAAAAATTCCTCAGCGGGTAACCTTGACTTTAGTCAAAAGATAGAAGTCTACATCAAAAAGCAATGCTCCCCGTTTCGATTAACGCAAAAACTCGTTGAAGAATTTCAGGATTGGAACGTTAATAATCTGCAGAAGCGACATAAAGACTTGATTAAAAGTGTAGAAGAAATATATATTCAACGAGCACCAAGTCAGTTAACTCTCTTTTAATTGTGCTTAAATTTTAGTTATTCTTCGTATATTACGACTGTTTCATGCCGATTTTTGGGTAAAATTATTTTTATCTGCCTATTTGCTGTTTTTAGCTTAGTCTAAGGGGGGCCAGACCGTAAGGAGTATGTTCCTTGGCAAGCGTAACCGTTAATGATGTTCGTGATGTGATTAATGCCAGCTCATCAGATATTCCTGATTCTAAAATTGTTAAGATGATTAAGCGGGCTGAGGTTACGCTTGAGCTTGAACTTGGAAAGGAAATAGACTCTGAAAATTGCACAGAAGCAGAAAAAGAGTTCATAACAGTGCTTGCAGCTATTTACGCCATTTGTTATTTGACTGGTGGCTCTGCGGTAGGCTTAAGCTTCAGCGTAGGCGACCAAAATGTTTCAGTTTTGGATAAGGCTCCGCCCCTAAATGTGCTTCAATCCGAGCTTGAGCGGATTTTAGGCAGCTTGAAAGGCTGCCATGTTAGGAGAGTGTAGCCTTTTTGGGCATGGTTCCAGAAGCCTACTATCAATTTGTAATGGATTTTGCGCCTTACCTTTATGTTATCCCACCGGACACGCTAGACTCTGTTGGAAGAGGCGTGATGGCTGCAGCTTTTGCCATAGACTTCCTTTATGACGCCTACTTTGCAGAGCAGTTTAATGATCGCCGAACAGACATTTACGGTAAGATTGTTTCGCTGGCGGATTGGATTTTAACCCAACAATGCACAGACCAGCAGAAAAAGGCTTATGGAGGCTTCAAATCAACTGAAAACAGCACACAATATTATAGTATAGACGCTTGCCGTGTTATCCCTGCCCTTCTAAAAGCCTATGAGCTTACTGGCGATGCTGATTATTTGGACGCGGCGATTCTTGCCGGCAAAACCTTCCTTAAAACCATGCAAGACCAGCAGACCTATGGCGGTTTTGCAAGGGCTGTGGACATTAACGATAATTGGAGTTTGCAGCTTGACGTTGACTGTCTCTATGGGCTTATAGGCTTGAAAATGTTGGCTGAAACTTATGACGTGGCAAACGCCAGCACATACCAAACCATGATGAGCAAGGCTGTTGGCCTTTTGCGGGAAGGCTTGGAAAACCTTTGGCTTTGGTTTGACCCTTCAGACGGCGAATGGCACAGGATAGGCTTGTCTGAAAATGAGGTTTACGATGACAACATCGCTTATGCCTTGCTTGGCTTATATGAGTATGAAGGCTGGAGTGAAACATGCCGTAAAGTTTACAATTTTGTGAACACGATTAAGGCTTCCGCTCAATATTCTGCTTATAATCCAGCCATCTGTTGGGCTGGCTACATAGATGTTGCAACCCGTTTTCCAGCCTGCCCTTTCTATGATGGCGTAACTGCTGGAATCCTCTGGCGGATTAGAGCCGCCCATGATAAGCCAAGCCTTGCCTACAGCATGAAAGTAATCGAGAAACATGCTGAAGACTTCATGTTTTGGGGTCCAAAGTTTGATGATTATAGCCCCATAGAGAACAAGTGGAGTATGGTTACGGTTTGCTGGTTGGCGAGGCTTTTCCTAAACTACACGGAGCCTTTAACAAGGTTCACGCAGATTTTGAAAGCCCAAGGCGAAACAATAACACTTTACCCGATCCGAGAAGCTGCTGAAACCATTTCCTATGGTGATGGCATAGACATTCAGGCTCTTGTTTCACCCGCAAAGATTGATGAGGTTTTGATTGAGCCAGGCTACATAATCAACGACTACATTACAGTTTACACGTTTATTCCATTAAGGCAGCGGGATAAAGTCAAGCGGAAAGGCGTTGACTACGAGGTTTTAGGCGTTCAAGTCTTTGACTGGAAGGGCGAAACGGCCTATTTCAAATCCAATTGCAGGAGGCTTGTTGGATAATAAGCGAAGCAGAAGACCCTGTTACAACCGTTGTTAGACTTCTCAGCAAAAACATGCGTGTTATCCGAGAAGATGGCGGTTTAGCCAAAATTTATGTTAGCCGAGAATGGTATGACCGAGAGCTTTTCAAAAACTATGAGGGGCAAATAACCGTTGGCTTGGCTGAAACTGCAGACACAAAGGTAGAAATGACTGGGCGAATACGGCGCCACGTCTCCACTTTGCGTGTGGGCGTTTGGAGCCAAGACATGCTGACACGCAACAAGATGGTTTGGGAAGTTAACCGCATTGTCCATCAGAACCGCACACGCCCAAACATTACAGAATATAATTTTGTTGGTTTAGGCTGGCCTGAAGGCGACCCGCATAAGGCTTTTCATGCAGGAGCTTCAAGCGAGCCTGTTCCCGGTGCTGCTGGTTGGACAGAGCTAACTGCCGAGCAATATCAGAAAATCTGGTATAGTGAAGACCAGCGGTATTCTAAAAGCACCAATGTTAATGGCGAATATGCCCTTATGCTTTTCCGCTTCAAAATTGAAAGCCGGGAAAACACGGTTAAACAGATTGTTCTGAAGTTTGAAGGTTACGGCACGGCTCCTGGCGGAAACGGCGTAACCATAAAAGTTTGGAACCACGCCGCTCAACAGTGGCAAAACGCTCAAACTGGGACAGGCGGGACAGATGAGACATTATCCATAACATTAACAGAGAACATAGCAAACTACATTGATGATAATGGCTACTGCTGGCTTTTGGCGAGGACAACTTATTCAAGCGATGGCTCTATAGCAGCCGTGATATATTGTGACTTTTGTAGTTGCATAGTTACGGTTAATGGAATTACGTATTTGGACGTTATAAGTTTCCGAGATTCTGACCGTGTGGACGTTAAGCCCTTCATTTACCACACGGAGTTCCAGCTTAAATCATGGTCCTTTGAGGACGTAGGAGGAATATTCTAAAAGAGAGGTGAAAATGGAAAATGCCTGAAACATACGGAGCGCATGAATGCCGCCTTTACCATGTTCAGGAATCCACCTATGGGCAGACGCCAAGCAACCCGTCTTGGATTGGTGTTCCAGCGGAAAGCCTTGAGCCAGCATTAAGCCCCAGCCTGATTAAGCTGCGGACTGTTGGAAGCAGAGACATAGCAGCTTTAAAACGTGGCCTGCGGACTCCCACAATAAAGATTGGGCATGTCCTGCCAGCGGATGCTCCGGCAAACTTCATTCAACATGCTGTAACATTGAACAGTTTAAGCCTTCAAGTAGTCTATTATAAAGGCTTGTTCAGTTCGCCGATAGACGTTTTAACTTTAACTTATAGTGGTATGCGCATCAACAAGTTAAGCGTGGAATATAGTCCTGACGATGTTGCAAAAGCAACTGTTGAGCTTATCGGGCAGAATTTGGCAACTGGCACAGCTAAAACAGGCACATACGCGGATTATGCTGGCGGAGTAACCGACTGCTACATGCAGAAGGGAGCCGCTGATGGCAGCAACCTAACAACTGTTGAACGGGTAACAGACTGGAAGTTCTCCATTGAAAACAATTTGAAGGCTGTGCAAGTGCAGAGAGCCACAACGCCCTATTTGCTGAAATATCTTGTCGCCCGCCACCGGGAGCTTGCCGGCGAAGTAATCTTCGAGTTTGAAGACAAAAGCGAGTTTGAAGATGTTCTCAACGACTCGGAGTTTAGCCTAAAATTTGTCATGGGCAGCGCATACGCCTTGTTCAAATATTGCAAGTGGGAAGACGTGTCAGCTCCAGCCCGCATTGAAGATCTGGTAAGCTGCAAAGCCAAGTTTGTGGCAAGGGACGTGGTGATAGCCTAATGCGAACAGAAACAGTCATTATTGGAGACGAATACGGCGAGGAATACAAGGGCAAATATGTTTTCCAAGAGCTGACGTGGGCTAAACGCAGCCGCATAATCCAGAAATACACAAAATATCACCCGTTAACTGGGCAAGTCATCAGTAGCGACTATATTGCCATTCAGGCGGAAACCATTTGGGCAAGCCTTAAAGAACAGCCGCCCAACCAGCCTATAAGCCTTGAAAAACTGTTAAGCGAAGACCCAGAGAAGGGTATTCCAATAGGCTTGGGAGAGCTTTTCAGCCAAATAGTGAACCGCTTAAACAGTGTTGGCTTACAAGAAGCGGCTTTTTTATCCGATGTATCAGACGTCAAAAGCCAAACCCAACGCTTACAGAGTTCCGCCTCTGCAAAGAGTTCGGATGGACACCACGCCAACTCGCAAAGCAGCCAGCCAAAACAATCCAGCAATTCGTAATCATTCTAAATGAGTTGGACAGGCAGGTGGAAGAAGAAAAAGCAAAGGCGGAGCGTGAAAGCAAATGTCGGTTGAGATAACATGCGATGTTGAAGGCGTAGAGGAGTTTAAGCAAGCAATGCAACGGTTTGACAGTGGAATGCAGCGTTGGGTTCACAGTCAACTGTCGAGCTGGGCTGCAGACGTTAAAGCCTTGGCTAAACAGCTTGTCCGGTTAGAACAGGCTATTTGAGAGGCACCATTTACGTCAGAGTTCAGGAATGGGTTGCAGTTGTGGGCGCAGATGCGCCTTACGCCCTATACGTGGAGTTTGGCACACGCTACATGCAAGCCCGCCCATACCTTTACCCAGCTATTGAGCGGCATCTTCCAAGACTTGAAAACATCATTGTTGAGGCTTTGGAGCAGGCTGCTTCGGAGGCTGGACTATGAGTTTCCGTGAAATAGCCATCAGCATTCGAGCTATAAACCGGGCCAGCCACGAGTTTGCCAGAATCCAAGCTGACGCTGAAGCCTTGAACGTGCGGATTAGAAACCTTGGCACGACTATGGCTGGTTTAGGGGCTGCCGGAAGCTCTATTGTCCATTTGGCTCACACGTTTGGATTATTAAATACGGAGCAGACCCGGGTTTTGAGTAGCTTGATGTATCTTGTAACGGTTATGGGTGTTTTCCTGCGGACAAGCGCCGGTTTAGCCATAGCCAAAAAGGTTTATGCTGCTGCCTGTTGGCTTGCCACTGCAGCCCAAAACGCCTTAAACATTAGCTATGCAACTTTTCTGGCTTTAACCGGCGTGGGCATAGGCGTTATTATAGCTGCCGCAGCGGCAGCCGCCTATTTCGCCAGCCAAATGAACGCTGCAACTGAATCTGTCAAGGAATATAATGCTGCTGTAAGCGAGATGACTGCAAGAACAGTGCGGGTTAGAACAGTTGTCCGTGCTGGCGAAGAGGAAATGTATAGGCGTGGTGTAGAACCGTGAGCGTTGAAATTCCAAAGATGGCTATAGCCTTCGGGCAATATGGCATACCGCAATCCGATGTTATCGAGTGCCGTGTGCATTTAGGCTGCACACGTGAAGTTAGCAGCTTCGACCTGCTATTGCAGAATTGGGATGGAAAATACAGTCCAAGCGGTTCCATTCCTCTAGCTGTTGGCATGGATGGGCATATTGACATTGGAAGAAGCACAAACGTTCCACAGATAATAACATGCCGTATTGAGTCTATAAAGCATGAATCCACGCCAACAGAACATTACACAAGGGTTAGCGGCAGATGCTGGGGAGAACGCCTCTTCCGCCGAGTTTTTACAGGCGCCTTTGAAAACATGAAGGGCGAAGACATAGTCAAATACCTGCTTGATTATTACGTGGGTTTAAGCCATAATCGTGGCGGAACAGAGCTTGTTGAAAACACGGATACAACTTATACCTGGCTGGAATATGAGAACACACCTGTCTGGGACATCATCAAGTATATTGCGGAGTCCGCTGACAAAAACGGCGTTGTAGGCTTCGATTTCCGCGTGGCTCCAGACGGCAAATTTGAGTTTTTCCCCAAAAACAGTAAAACATCATCCATAAGCCTTTCAGAACAGATTGAGTATAGCGAATATCGGAAAGACATTTTCAGGATTCGTAATAGAATCAAAGTTTTAGGCGCTCTCGAAAAGGTGTTACCCTCAGACGTTAATGAAGATGGCTTAACAGAGGATTATGAAGGCTGGTATCCATACTTTGATGACCATTCAGTCGTTAGACGCACAGACCACGTTACAAAGGACGGAGAGAAAATATACACTGACAGCTATTCCATGCACGTTTACTGGTCTTATGGCTCCACAACAAGGGACAGGATTGGGCTTTACCGTGTTCTGCCCAACACCATCAAATGCAGAGAACCCGACGGCTTCAAGAAGCTGCGTTTTTGGATTAAATGGCAACCGTTCCAAAGTGATATTAATCCCACAACTATTCAAGTGCGCCTTCACAAAGACGCAGACAACTATTATTATCGAGAATTGCTTTACGACCTTGTTGATTCGCCGAACACTTGGAAAAAGATTGAGTTAAGCCTTGAAGAGTATTGGGCGCCTTACGGTAGCCCAGACTGGAACAACATTAACCGTATAGGCTTCTACATGCAGTTTCCAGAGTCTGGCGGACTCGGCGAATATGCAATGATGTGGGTTGACCACATACTCTTTGAAAACTGCCGTTTTTCATCCACAGTTGAAGACACCAACAGCCAAAGCCTGTATGGATTAAGAGAGCTCACAGAAACGGATGAAGAGCTTTACAGCGATTATGAATGCCAGTTAAGAGCCAGAGCGTTGCTGGCCCACCTTAAAGACCCAGCCGAATACATAGTTGTCAGAAGCACAGTGCTGGACTATGGGAACACGCCAATCCTCCCAGGAGACAAAATCTATATTCAGCTTCCCAACGAAGGCATAAGCGGCTACTACCGTGTTGAAACCGCCCAATACTATGTTGATGCCAAAACCCAAACATTAGAAGTCACACTGGAGCTTGGCAAGGCTCCGCCATTATTGGCTGATTATCTTTATGGTTTACGCAGCACAACGGTTACTGTTGAAAAACTTTCCAGAACCAAGCTTGGAAGAGGCGCAGTTCCAACCCTAAAAAGAGCGTGATAAAAATGAAGAGTGAGATTTTGAAACAGATTAGGCAGCTTCAAGTCGGAGATTTAATCCGTGTTGAATGGAACGATGCTTCTGTTGGCAAAAGCCTTAGCGGGGGCGTCCGCGCCATAGATGTTCCAGTTCAGAGTTGGGGCATATTTTTAGGCGTTTTGGGTGAAAGAGCCAAGCACATAATCCTTGGGCAGAACAACTTCCGCTATGCTGATGGCTTGTATGACATTGACTATACAGCCATTCCAGTTTCTTGGACAGCTAACATTACCGTTATAGCCAAAAACCATGTGCCTGTTGACGAGGCTAAAGCCTTGCTTAACAGCTTCTTGCTTGGTGGAAGACGCACTTTTCCTCAACGCACAAGACAGCAGAAAGTGAGAAACCATGACAGACTGGATTAAAAAGGCTTTAACAAAAACTATCCAGCGGAAAGGGCCTAGAGGAAAACAGGAAATTATCATCATACAGCCGAGCGAGAGGCTTGTTTATGCTGTTTACTTCAGCCTCGGCATGGTCGCATGCCTAACAGCCCCTGAAGCTGTGCATCTGGTTGTTTTGGGAAGGTGGAACAGCGAAATTTTCACCGTGATTGCTGGTTTGGTGGGCAATATAACAGGCATTTTTCTTTCCCAGAAAACATAGAAGGGGAGGGGTAGGTGAAAGCTATAGGGGGTAGGTATAGGTCAAGTTTTTTGCAGAAAGTCAAGGTAGCCTCAAGGCTTGTGAAAAAGGATACACAAAGCCTTCGTGTCAGGCTTATGGATGAGCTTGAAGCCATGTTCCACATAGCCAAAGAAGCCGCCAAAGCCCAGGGCATAACGGTTGAAGAGGCTCAAAACTGGATGAGGATAATGGGGTATCTAAGCCAAGTTATGAACAGCCTCTCCAAAAGCTTCGACGAGGCTAAGGCAATGGAATACCTTGAAAATCTGGAGCGTATGATGCGTGAGTCTAAAGAGCATAATGAAACGAGCAAAGGAAATTGAAAAAGAATGGCTTGAAGAACAGAAAGCCAAAGCCACAGAAATACCCGAAGATTTTGTGCAGTTCTGCCAACAGTTTCTCGGTTTAAAGCTGACAGAATATCAGCTTGAAGCAGCTAAATTAATTGAACAATATAACGATGTGGCTTTGCGATGGTGCCGCCAAAGTGGAAAAACCCATCTGATAGCGGCTTGGCTACTGCATTACGCTTTGACGCATCCTGGGGTGCAAATAGCCATTGTTGGTCCTTCATGGCGTCAATCAATGATTCCCATAACAAAAATAAACTATTTCAGAACCAAGCTTCCGAAAGGCCTATTTTATTCGCCTCAAAGGTCTATCGTGCGACTGAAAAACGACAGCGTAATTCAGGCTTTTCCAAACAACCCAAACAACCTGCGTGGTTTTACGCTTCACTGCGTCTATGCTGATGAATTGAACTTCATCTCAAACGACGAGGAAATGTATGACGCTATAAGCTTCACTTTGGCTACTACAAACGGGAAATTTATAGCCTCAAGCACGCCTTGGCACACGGACAGCATATTCTGGAAAATCTTTCACGACCCAGCCTTTAGGCATTTTAAAACAAGCCACATAACATACCAGCAAGTGCTTGAACAGAAAGGACCAATAACTCAAGAATGGCTCGACAAAAAACGCAAGGAGTATGAGGGTGACCCTTGGCGTTGGCGCCGAGAAATGGAGGCGGAATGGGCTGAAGACGAAAATGTCTGGCTAAGCCAAGCCCTAATCACAAGCTGCATAGACCACGAACTAGAATATTACGATTTTGAGGAGCTTGCCAAAGGAGAATTTTACGCTGGGCTTGACTTGGGCAAATACCAAGACTACAGCGTGCTCTCCATCGTCCAAATAGAAGATTCCTCTATAAAATTAATCCACATGCACCGCTTTCCATTGCGGACTCCTTATGCAAGCGTGATAGGCTATGTTAAGACGCTATGCGACAGATGGCAAACAATAAACAAAGTTCTCGTGGACATGAGCGGAGTAGGCGACTACATAGTCGAAGACATGGTTAACGCGGGCATAGCGGAAACAGAGGGCATGAAATTCACGGTTGAAACAAAACAGGAAATGGCTCAATGGCTAAAACAATGCATGGTTGAAAAAAGGCTCAAAATCCCATACGACTCAGACTTAATTGCAGAGCTAAACATTGAACGCTTTGAGTTAACAAAAGACGGAAAAATAAAGTTCAGCCATCCAGAAGGCACAAACGACGACCGCTTCTGGAGCCTAGCCTTAGCCGTCTACGCCACAAGAACAGAACCGCAACCCAAGATTTGGATAATCCCACGCATAGCCTCCATGGGTAAAATAAAACTGCAGAAATTACGGGACAGACTTCGCCAACATCAAGCGACAGGCGTAACGAGATGAGACGTCGCGAGTTTTTCCGTATCCACAGCCTCAAACGCAGATACGACCACAAAACAGGCAAATTCATAATAAACATAGACTATGAAACCGCAGCCCCAGAGCCAACAGACCGTGTCATAGGCGTGGCTGAAGCCTTCGGTCTAGGCTTAGACAAGTGGGAAAAATTCGTAATTTATGATAATGTTGAGTTAAAGATCGGGCCTACAGACATTGTTTATATTACGGGTGATAGTGGAAGTGGAAAAAGCGTTTTGCTAAAGGCTTTGGAAAAGGACATAAGGCAAGATTTGGGCTTAACATGCATAAATATTGCTGACATTAAGCCTGAACCAAACAAGCCCTTAATAGAAACTGTTGGCAAGTCTCTTGAGGAAGCCTTTGAGCTTCTCAGCAGAGTAGGGTTAAATGATGCTTTTCTGTTCTTGCGCACGTATGAACAGCTAAGCGACGGACAAAAATACCGCTACAAAATCGCAAAAATGATTGAAAGCCAAGTGCAGTTCTGGATTTTGGACGAGTTTGTTGCTACACTTGACCGTGACACAGCTAAAATTGTGGCGTATAACCTTCAAAAGCTTGCAAGGCAGAATGGAAAAGCGGTTTTGGCAGCAACAACTCACACGGACTTATTTGAAGACTTAAACCCAAGCGTGCATATTCACAAGCGGTTCGGCAAAGAAATAACCGTAAACTATTACCCAAACGTTCCAGCCAAAGAATGTAGCCTTGTCAAGGAAATGCGCATAGAGGAAGGCACAACTGAAGATTGGCGAAGGCTTGCGGGATTCCATTATAGAAGCCACAAAATAGCTGGGCCACGCAAAATTTTCTGCTTAAAACGTGGCGAAGAATTATGCGGAGTAATCGTTTATGCCCATCCGCCACCAACATGCTTTGGTCGTAGGCTTGTCCTGCCAAAAATGAGCATGAAAGAACTAAACGAGAAACTGAGCATAATTAGCCGCGTTGTTGTGCATCCAAAATATCGAACAATAGGCTTAGGCGTCAAACTCATAAAAGAAACATTACCTTTGGCGGGAACACCTTATATAGAGATGCCAGCAGTCATGGCAAAACATAATCCCTTCGCGGAAAAAGCGGGAATGAGGAAAATAGTTGAACAGCATCCACCCAAAGAAGCCTTAAAAATTGTGGAGACTTTGCAGAATCTTGGCTTCAACACTCAACTTTTAGGAAGCGAAAGATACGTTCTAAACAAGCTCAAAACCCTAAACGAAACAGAAATACAGACGATTAAAGAAGCCTTAATTAAGCATAGTCATACGCGTTTTATGAAATACTTCTTCTGCCACATGCCCTTCGGAAAAAAGGAAGTCTACATTGATGAGATAAACAAAGCGGGTCTTGAAAGACTTGCACATTTAATCAAAGTCTGCAGCTTCTTGATTCAAACTAAAGTTTACTTATTCTGGTCAAAATAAAATCTTAAGTCGAAATTCTTCCGCCGATAATCGCTGTCACTCCTCTATGATTTCATGTTTGTGTTTTTCTTGGTTTTCCTTATGTCGGTTTTTCCATTCGCTAATTTTGTTGTTTAGGGTTTCCCATTCTGATTTACCAAGCCATGTTTTAATCGCTTTTTGAACCTTATCTATGAAGAAAAATGCAGCATCGCTTAAACTCCATGCGGAGTCAAGCGTTCCATAACTTCTTGATACAGCAAGATTGGAAAGTTCTAATTTTGTTAAGTCAAAGCTTTTCCAACCAATTTCCTTGCGATAGTTTTTCTTAAGGTCTTTAAAGAGGAAAAATCTGTGAACACTTGTAGAAAAATGTGCACCATAAAGTGTTGCTAATCCTTTCCAGTCAGCCTCAGTTAAAGAAAGCTTCGTAAGATTTTCAGTCTTTTGATAATCTCGGTTAAAAGTAACCCAAAAACCACCGTCTTCAAGAACAGTTTCTGGAAGTCTATCTAACTGCACTCGTTCCCAGCCTCGCAAACTTAAATATTCAGCGTCATCAAACCACGTTTTCCATATTTGCTCATGTTGGCGTTCTTTTCGCTTAGCTCTGCGAATTATATGCGACCTAAAAAGTGTAAGAGAAATTAAACCGATGTCCGGGTATAATGATTCTTTTAGTTCGCTAAGGTAAACGGCTTGCCCCACAGCGTCCGATGGATATGCAAGAAACATCCCATTAAAGAAGCTGAGATACCTTTCCGCCTGTTTAAAATCTCGCTCGGTCGGAAATCCTTTCTTGACTTCGATTCCATAAATATCATTTCCATACCTTACAACGTAATCGATACGTTTTCCCCTACCGAATGGAACCTGAGAATACCATCCATCATGATGTTCAAAGATTGCCTCTCTGTCCAAATCCCTCTCAACAATATAATAAAGTGATTGCTCGTCAATCCGCTTCTGTTCATAAACACGTTTTTCCTTTATCCTTCGCCTCAATATGTAATGCCTCAAAATCCTACTTACAGTATAGAATTAAAAATTTTCGAGAATCGAGAGATTAGAGCTGATAAGAAGAAAAGAGTGAAATTTTATTAATTCAGCCTTTCGCCTTAACTGTGCAACGTATTCCGCATATCTTGAGTAGAAGTGTCTGCTTTGCGTTTCAGTTTCATGTAGTGCCTGCAGCTTCCTAACTCAGACTAAAAGCCCTACTTATTCTAGGAAAATTCGCCTTTAAAAAATCGCCGAAATTTCGGTTAAAGATTAAGCATAGAGCATTGTATAGGCGTTCGATCTACCGAGCTAAAAGCTCTGCTGATACTGAATCGTTAATTGAGTAAATTTCTTTTTCAGAAAGTATGTTTGCGAAAATTTTTCCTGCAAGCGAATAAAAATCTTTGCCATAATCGCCTAGGATTTCTCTGCCAGACGCATCTTTTAAGTAGAGTCTATAGATGGGCTTGATCGTTTTATTTATAAACGGCCGACTATACGTTTCCGAAGTCAGAAAGATTATTTTCTCTATTTCTGGTCTGGCCTCCAAATATGCATTGAGAATTTCAGGCAGAATCTTCTGGCAATCTTCATTCAATTGAGAAATTTGAAGATTATAATACCTAATGGGTTCTGTGACCTGCAAAAGGCCATAAAACGCCGATAGAATTAGAAGATTCCATCCTTGCTTTAATGCTTCCATCCATAGTTCCAAACTTTTTTCTTCGATAGCCTTGTAAAAATAACCAGAATATCGAATGAAGGCTGGATAAGGCTTTGAGCTTTTGTCAACTGCTGTTGAATGATATTTTTCTGTGCATCGCCTAAAACGCAAATTAAGCTCGCAGAACTTATCAGTATAAACTCTTGGATCTTTACAAATCTTAAAACGAAAGCTTTGGATTATTTTCTCACATTCATTATCGCGTCTTTTGGACCAAGAACATGCTGAAATCAGTAGTATTGAATGCTTTTCTTCCTTTACTTTATGAATAAGTTGACTAGGTTTCATTTATCTAGTCATCTCTTGAAGATTATTTTGGCTAATTTTTCACATTCACCAATTTCTTGCCTACTCTTGAGCCATCTTCCAATGAGGAAAAAGGGATAATCAACTTTAACAGGATCTTCAGGGAAAAGCTCCTTAGCAAAATTTGTAGCTTTCACTACGTGTTTCCATTGAAGGTAATTTAGCTCTTCCTCGCTAAGAACCCCGAGTTTCGATAAAACATAACCTACGTTTCTATCAAGAGGTAGATAAAGATCACGAGGTGATAAATGATTCCACAATCTTAAATCAGGTTTAGGTCTAACCATCCACCTTAAATACATGCATACACGTTTTCTGGCGGAATTTGGGCCTCCTAGGTCACATTTATTTGCAATCAAGTCAATCAATTCCTTTACATTTTTATATCCTCTCCCCCATCTATACAAATCGCCGCCCACTTCTTTGACGAAACAATTTACTTTACTGATGTAGTAAGGAATTTTGTTACTCTCTCTTCCTAAATTATACTTCCCTTTCAAATAATTAAACCAGCGTTCTATCTCCCAAACATCTGTTTCTGTGAACAATCTTTCACCAACCAAGTTATACAGGGAGCATAAAATTTTCCTCGCATTTTCTGCTGCTCCAACAATTCGAGTTATATCAATAGACGCAGCCAATAGAAGGTAATGAGCAATCCTGCTTTTTTCCGCTTCTTCCTCTCTGAATGGATCAACTGGTAATGTGGGTAAATCATTCCTTTGAATAAATTGAATATCTACCTCATTGCCGAGGCACTCCACGAGCTTTCTCAGAATTCCTAAAATATCGTTTACCATAGCATTAAATCCTCTTTACTATTATTTTTCTGTTAATACGGTGCGTTCTCTATTTTCTCCAGTAGTGGCTGTAAATCGCTGAAAATGTCGCTGATCGTTTTAGGCAAACTTTCGATTACTTTAGCGAACTCTATGGTGCTTCTTTGAAAGAATTTTCCAATTAAAAATTTATGTCCAGTCATTGATTTTGATCGGTTAAGACTTTCCTTGACTTCTTCTAACGCTGTCCGAAGTTGATGCTTGATTTCTAGTGGCGAATTGAAGTATGTCTGAATTGCTCTTAGGTTTCTGACGTGATAATACCAATACGTATCGTAAAATAGATAATTTGATTCTGCTAACTTGGAAAGAACTTCATCTATCTCGTTTTCCAGTATGAGGGAATAATACTGTTGCTTTGCCTTGTAAGCTTTGCTTCCAAAATCGATTCCAACTCTTATGCTATTTGGAGTAAACGTTATGCCTAAAGTGGCTCTCCTTATATGGGAGCGGCTTCCAGATTCTCCTAATACCCAGGGAAGCCAGATTCCACCACTATTTGGAACAAACTCGGAAACTTCTTCCGGCTTCAAGCCAAGCAAAGACAGTGGTCTCTCTAAATTAAAATGCAACGCTAATGCCTTCTCATAAAGTTTAACAAAATCATCAAAGTCCGAGTCTTGAATGACCGAAAACTCGCGCTTAACAATTGGTCTTTTACCAAACGATAATATATCTTCAAATTCTCTTTTTTCTAACTCCTCTTCCAAAACAAGTCCAGTCATCTCACATAATGTCTTTAATATTTTTTTAATTTCTTGTATCTCCGTCGTAGTTGCACCTTTATGCATCACCTTATTCCTAAAATCCCTACAAAATACAAGTTTTTTATACTCATCTTCATTTATTAATTGCTTTTTCTTCAGAAAGTTAATTACGTCTGTAACTTCATACCTGAACACTCCAAATTCTTTGTCTAATCCGAACCTGTTTCCGGTTTGAAGAATTATTCTCTCAAAACTTAGAGAAGCCAGATAAGCAGACAATTCGCTGAAGCCGCTAAGATATTCTCGATGCTTAAACACACTAAGAGCATATCTTATCATGTTTATTGTTTCATTATTAGTAGCATATAATGGCATAATTAACTCCAAAATTAAAGTTAAGTTTACCTAAAAAAATTTTGTGAAAAATGCTCTACATAAAAGCACGCCTATAATGAAATAACATTGCTTACATTAATGAAATAGCGTGTTTATGTAGGCATTTCACTGTTAAAGAATTGCGTGTCTCGTCCAAGAAACATTAAAAGAAATTTTTTACTGCCATTTAAAAACCAGAAACTGCAAAAATAATAGCGTAGGGAGGCGGAAAAGGAAAATGCCTAAACCTGGAATGACAGGCATATGCCTAAAAACCGAAGTTGCACAGTTGCTCAGAGCCAAGGCGAAAGAAGCCAAAATGGGAATAAACGACTTTTTAACAGCTCTTTTAATGGAAAAACCTTTAAATGGTCCTTTCGAGCCGGAGACGCGGGTCCGAATCCCGCCCGGAGCATTTAATTTTAGGCTCATTTTAGGCTTATTTTAACTAAAAAAGACTTATTTGAGTCATTTTGGAAGCGAGCCAAGATTGGAGCACGGATCCACCGGCAAAACATCAATATAGTTTAAGTTCAATATTAGGCTAGTTCAGTAGATACGCTTACGATGACCTACAACTAACAAGAACACCTGGTTCTTCTTAATGTGATAAAGCACTCTGTAATCGCCTATTCTTAAGGAGTAAACGCCTTTCCATTCACCACGTAAAGGTTTTCCTATGTAAGGGTTAGTCTTTAGCATGTTGATTTCTCGAATTATCCGTATCTGAATTTCTCTGTCTAAAGCCTTAATGTTTTTTAAGAAACGTGGCGTAAATCGAATTTCAAATTTCGCCTTCAAGATTTAACTCTCTTATAAGCTCATTCAACGGTCTAGTCTTGCCCTCTTCAACCTCGCGCAAGGCAATCTTCAAATCTCTAACAAGCTTCTTATCCTGCATAACCTCAAGAGTTTCCAATAATTCATCTATTAAAATTGCGGCTTTTGTAAGTAACTCTTTCTCTTCCGCTGTCAAGATAGGCATTTACTTTTCACAACCTCTCATAATGTAAGGTCTCTACGGTCATCTTAACTTTTACGCTCAAAACAGACATAAAAAGACGATAAACAGAATTTGGTTCATTTGAAAATTGAACAATTCTTCCTATAAAATCTTATATCCAAGAGAAATTAATTTTTCATGGAGGTTAATAGCACTGTCGTCGGATTTACTTTCTAAGTATTTAATAGAGGCAGAAGAACATATTAAGAATGCGAAGGAACAAAGTCGAAGCGCTAGCGATGCAGAACAATCAGGTAAAATTGAGGATGCTGCTAAGTTTTATTACTCGGCTGGAAGAGAGTATTTTCTAGCCGGCTGTTAAGTTCAAAATGATTTTAATGCTTTTAAAATACTTATCAGAACCCTCGCTTACAGATGACAAATCGCCTAAGTTAAGGTTAATTGATGTGCTCGAAGGCAGTTGTAGTTGTTATGAAAAAGCGGCTCAACTTTTCAAAAATGTTGGTAACCGATTTATTGAATCGGAGGCTTATGGGAAGGCTGCATTAAATTACATTGAACTTGCCGAATTAAAGAATGAGAAGGCATTAAAAAGAGAGATTAAAGAAGACAAACTTTCAACATGTGTCGGAGAAATCCAACTCTTCACATATGCTAGAGATACACCTCTTGGTAAAGCCATTACTGCTTATCATAATGCCGCATTAGCGCTATATGACCTTGGAATGAAGTATAGAAACTCGTGAGATCGATAAGGCATACTTGATCATTGGTGAAATGGGTGATGCCTATCTAAGTATAGGGTTACTATACGAAAACGAGGAGCTTGAATCGGCTGTTGAAAATTTCTTTTACGCTGCAGAAGCATATAAAGAGAGTGGGTTGCTTTCACGAAAAGTGGGAATACCAACAATAGTTCATCATGCACGACTTGAGTGGAGATATGCAATAAGGAATGCCAAAGAATTTTTCAAAGATGAGAGAGGCTACTACACCCTCGATGATGTAAGAAGAGCCGTCAAAACCTACGAGAAAACGAGAGAATTAGCCGCGAAAATGAATAACAAAGAAATTGTGTATAAATGCTCAAAAGCTATAATGCTTCTCTCAGCGGATGTTAAAGAACCAAGAGATTCGATAAAAAGTTGTCAAGAAATTTGTGAAACGCTATCAGAATTTGTGATTCTGCCTATAGACTTGAGCAATAAGCAACTTGAGGCTGCTGATAAGGAAGTTATCCGTTCAAGTCTAAGGAAGTATTCTGATGACCCTAAACAAGGCGCATACCAACTTATCAGCTACTTAGAAACGAGGCTTCGATCGTACATTAAAGAAAAACTTAGTTCAACCAATCCGGCAAATTGGTTTAAAGAGTTAGTTATTCCTGCTATGAACCCGGACGATTTAAGGATCATCGGCTTAAACTACAATCGAGAAACTGGTAAAAATCCAGATGACCTGCTGAATGAAGAAAACCCACTTAATTTTGCAAACATCAATCATTTGCAGAAAATCATTTCCAATAATAGACTTTGGGAGAGTTATTTTAAAAACGACTTTATAAATTTGGAGGAATTTAACGCTAACATGTCAATTATTGTTAGAATAAGGCGCCCAACAATGCATACAAGAGAGACTAACATTTTCGAAGCTGCAGTAACTCCAGTGATCTGGATTCTGGAAAGACTCAGAATTTGCTAACAGTGTAACGTTGACTAATTTACTGGTAAAACTGTTGGGGTTCATTACGCATATAAAATCGCTAGGCCAATTATTTGGCGGTCCATATTCCGCTTTTGTTTTTTCTTAAATAGTAGACTATTCCTATGACGCAAATCGTAGCAATAACCATGCCCGTTGCAGTGAATTCAGGTATTTCCGCATTATTGGCAGCAACTATTGCTTGCTCAGTCAACATAATTGAATCGGAAAATTGCCCAGCTTTCAGTGCTTTTTCGGCTTCTGTTAAAAGTGTTTGCGCCAAAGTTACGTTGTAGCCTTCTTCTGCCATCCTATGCACGGTTAGTGAAGCTTCCCACAGTAAGCTACTTGCTTTAACCACTTCAGTGCTTAATATTGTTTCAGCCATCGCCTTTGCTGTTGAGTATTGTCCCGCATTGAACTTCATTTTTGCCTCCATCAAATCATTTAGAGAATCATTCACGTTGATCCCTTTATACTCAGCGAACATAAGCGCGATCGTGGCGTTCTCAAAAACTGTTTTGTATGCTTGCCATGTTTCGTTGCTTATTTGATAGTCTGAGATAAGCTGTTTGGCTCTTTGTACTATGGGGTCTGAGTTGAAATATCTCCAAATTGTTCCGTTCAAATAGTTTGTTAGGCTTAAGAAAAGCATGCCTTGATCTAATACAAGATATGAGTCGTCGACTAGTTGGGTTTCTATATTTATTGAGTCCCTGAAACCGTAACTTTCGGGTCTGGCATTTAGTCTTTCAAGTTCTTTCATGTTCCTGATAACTTCAATTGGGTAATAATGTATCGTGTTAATGGATGCGTATGGAGGCACAACATTGTAAGAAAGATTATAAGCCTTTTCACACGGAAAGTCACAGTGCGAGAAACCCCAAGCACTATAATTTTTTTCTTGTGCAAAGAGCATTTGTGCTCTAGTTATGTTGGCGGCTGATCTTCCAATAAAGCTTGCGCGTTCGTCAATGAATATGCCGGGCATAAAGTATACGAATAATCCGAAATCTTTCCAACATAAAAATTTGATTCCTTGCCATGTTTCCATTTCTCTGCTTAGGTTTGACCAGTGGAAAGCTGGAACTTGTTCTGTTCCTATAGCGATAAAGCTGGCCATGCGGTTTTCAGAGGAAAGTTCACTGTAACACCAGTCGCTGTAAGAATTTGTGCTTAGGTCGAAGCCTCCATATAAGAGTCCCTTTTCTGGGTTGTAAAGTTTAGACCAGTTCATCAGAGCCAGTGACTGGTCACATTTGTCTTTTATTTCTGGAAAGGCTGCTCGTGCAGTAATTAGACCAGCGGCGTACCAGCCAAGCGACACAGTAGATAAAAAATTGGTCCACATCCGTTCAAGTGTGAAGGCGTTCAACCATTCAGTGGGGAAACCATGCCACACCTCTAATCTTGAGAGGGATGAAAGGGTTAGATTTAACCTTTGGATGGCTTCTGTTCTGTTTATAAAGCCAAGATCGCATGCCCCAACAACGCAAGCCATGTATAATCCAATGTTTGTAAGTGAAGTTTGTGGGTTGTCGGGATCGCTTCTGTCAAGCGGTAAACCCGTTTGATTAGCCATAAAGTATGTTATACATTTCCAAGTGTCATGCACTACATCAACAAGATATTCTGCATAAGGATTATGAAACACTGTTTGGTAGGAATAAGTTTGGCATTCAGCATTAACTTGGTTTCTAAACTGGGGCATGGTCAGAATAGTTAATAAGTTTAGGACTGAAAATAAAGTGAAAAATTTTTTGTTTAACTTTTTTATTTTGAATATTTCTAGATTTTTTGTATTTTTCACGGTATTCCCTCGTTAAATATTTTCAACAAGTTTTCAAAATGAATTTGTTTAATTTGTCAATCAATTTATTTATTTTCAATTATTAAATTTTTTCGGTCAGCCTTGCCTTGTTTAAATGTAGGGCAACTGTGGGTAACAAAACTTACTTTGGGTCTTATAGACTGGCGAAAATTTTTATCTTTGATTTAAAGCATTACAAATTAGGCAACGAGAAATGGACATGGGAAAAATAGCTCCTTGTATGTTTTTAGAAATACTTGTAATGGGTATACTAAGTTTGGCTTTTAACATTCAATCGGTCAAGGCTTCGGAAACTATTTGCATTAAAGATGATGGAAGCGTTTACCCGTCCACAGCACCAATCCAACGTGATGGAAACCTCTACACATTCACTAATAACATTTATGATGAGATTGTTGTTTGGATGAACAATATTGTAATTGATGGGGCAGGCTACACGGTTCAAGGAACAGGTGGTGGAGACTGGTGCTACATAGGAATAGAACTTCTTGGAAGAACTAACGTAACAATAAAAAACATGACAATTAAAGGATTCACCTATGGCATTAAGCTTGATAATTCTTCATACAACAACTTAATTGGAAACAGCGTAACGGATAACACAGCTGATGGCATTTTGCTACATGAGTCTTCTAACAACCGCATAGTTGGAAGCAACATAGCAAATAACGCCAAGGATGGCATCTTCCTTCGTTCTTTTTCAAACTATAACATCATAGAAGGAAATAACATAGCAAAAAATAACATTGGCATCCTGCTCTGCAATTCTCATAACAACACAATAATTAAAAACAGCATAATAGAAAATAAAAGATGGGGCATCCTACTCACTGAGAATGCGTCGAACAATATTATTTATCATAACAATTTTGTAAGCAACCTCGAGCAGGTGGGTTTTGACTATAATATTCGTGCTAACCGTTGGGATAATGGGTCCAGCGGCAACTATTGGACTGACTATACTGGTCAAGATAGTAATGGAGATGGCATAGGAGACAAACCATATCCTATAGCAACAAGCAATCAAGATAACTATCCTCTCATGAAACCATGGAATACAACCGCGCAAACAGACAATCCACCACTTTCGTGGATAATTATAGTAATCATAATTATAGTATCAGCTGTTGTTATAATTGTCAGAAAGCGCAGAAAAAACCTTTTAAGCCAGACTATGAACCCGTAAAACTAACACCGGAAGAACATCTTAGAATCAACCAATCGTTTTTTGATCGTTTCTCTTAATTTGTTGATTCCTTTTGAAAAGATGTCATTGGGATGGTCCTTAATGAATATTCCAGGCGACTTTATGAGGTACTCCTGCAGTTTTCGTGATTCTGGTAATACTTCCAGAACAGAGATTTTATACGGCTCATAAAGCTCTTCAATTTTTTCCTTAACCTCTTTAAAATCATATTTTTTACTTATCATGTTCGGTACTAAATACTTTTTTGGAATATCAAAATATTTTGCAAACTCTAATGCGATTCCCGTTCCGAGGAGATCAACTCTATCATTCCTAAGCACTAAAAGGAGGAGGTGCGTCCTTTCGAGAATTAGCATAGTTTTATCGTCTAATCCAGGTCTAACATCCATTAGCACAACATCTGGAGCCAACTTTTTCTCTATTTCCTGCAATACGTTGTTTAACCTTTCATAGCTGTATCCTTCCCTTAGAAAAGCCTTTATTGCCTCGCAGTTGAGGTTTGCCGGAATCAAGTATAGCCTACCTTTCTCGCTAACCTTAAGTTCCTTGACCATATCAAGAAATTCACATTTTCCTATGAGATGTTCACTAAGGGTAGGATATGGTGGTTTGTCACCTAAGCCATATAGAATATGAAGGCTCGGGTTTGTTATGTCCGAATCCACAGCGCAAACGTTGTATCCGTCTTCAGCAAAGGAAACCGATAGACTTGCCACTATGATCGATTTTCCTGTACCTCCTCTAAAAGAGTGAACTGCAATTATTTTTGCCATTTACCCACCACCTTCTCAGCTTTTTTAAAATCAACTTTATAATGCACTCGTTGTCCGCGTCTCTCCCTAATTAAATATCCCATCGTGCACAGTTGGTTAAGATATGTGCTTTCAAGCGACCTTGAACGCCCAGTTTTTTCACTAACTTGCTCCGCAGTGCCTGTGCCCAATTCGAGGACTGCCCGCATGGTTTTCCTTAAGTGATCTGGAAAATCTAGCAATACGCTTGGCTCAAATCCTTTACTTAAATACTCATACCTAGCCTTTTCAGTTTTCAATTGGTTGATTGCCTCCTCAATAGTCTTGTCAAGTTTCTTCAATAGCAGGCTTACGGTTTCGTTTAACTCTTTAATTATGGTTTGGGCGTTTCTCATTGTTTCTTCGATTTTTTCAAGCGACACGTCTACTTTCCTCTATCGCTTAACATATCTGACAAGTCATTAATTAAATTTGACCGAAAAATTTAAATAATAGAAAATTACATAATTTGATTATTAAATAAACAAGTTTATTTGACAATTTGTTAAAAATAAGAAGTGAAAACTAAATGGAAATAAATAATGCAACGAATAAAAATGCCGATGAAAAGGCATGGGCTTTCTTTAGAAAACTTCTCAACAACGATGGTAAATACTTCACGATTAAAATCAAAGGCGAACCGATAGAAATAAGCGGTTCGAATGGTGGAAGATATCGCCTCTATCCAAATGGTCACGTTATGCGTCTAGATAAGGGGACGCCGCAAATAGGGAGAGTACTAAAGCCTAGCAGTTTTGCAGACCCAGACTTACTATCAACGTTATTCATTTGGATTACTCAAAAAGAAGATGAACTTATTAAGAACTGGGGATGTGGAAACTTAAATGTATTCTATAAACCCGCTGAGGGGGGACAAGTAAACATACCGCCGCCCTTAATGATGTCCCCCATATATACTCCACATCGTCCATATCAGCGACACACCTATCGCTCTCATAGGAACAAAATTTATACTTTAGATGAAACGCAATCAACGTTGTTAAAAATTGTTGAAATATCTTTAATCTCACAAATATTGATATTTATAATATGCAGGATTATACCTATAGAAGTAGAAGATCAATTATACGCTTTCAATACAACATTTATGATAGTTATTGCGTTTGTGTTATGCATGGTAATTGGAATAATGGAGAAAAGGAGGTGAAAACGTGATAAAATTGAGATATTTGACAAAAGACGGAGATAAGGTACAGCAGGTCACAGTAGAACAAGCAATAGCAGTAATTTCTAGAGAAATAGACGCAGGAAATCTTGTCTTCGACGAAGACGAACGCAGAATTGTGGATAAAGCAACTATGGGAAAAATCTCGGAGAACTCTAACATAAGGATATTTCCGATAATCGGTGGTGGTTAACTGTTTAAAAAGAGAACTTGAAAGAAGGGATGAAATATTAAAAGAACGGGAGTTAGAGGAACACCAGACAAATACTTTTTCATTCAACTATTTAATTGTGATTTGGACGTTCCTAATTGTTTCCTTGACTTTTTGGGTGATACAATTTTTCCTCTCTGGCGCTTTCTTAACATATTTAATAAATTATTAGTTAAATTTGACCGAAAGGCTTAAATAACCTGGAAACAATATAAACTGTTGGTCAGATAAACTTGTCTATTTGACCAAAAGCATAAAATTGGGAGATGAAAAATGGGGCAATCCCTAGAAGTTTGTCCTCTAAGTTATGGAGAAGGAGAAATAACGGGAGAAAAATGTAAAAAGATTTTACGGGATCTATTAAATCCCGCTGCTGGCGTTTATACACCTATCAAATTCCTTTTTCACGATGAAAACGTCAAAAAAGTCTTGAGGGGAGATTTCTACAGCGTAACGCCTGTAACAGCTCAAATAGTTCCAACTTTACAGTGTAACTTTCGCTGTCCAAGATGTACCTATGGTCAAATTAAGATGGAACTGATGAAGTCCTGTAAAAAAATACAGATGAGCTATAAGGAATTGTGCCTTATAATAGATAGACTCTGTGAAGGGGGGATTAAGGGAGTTGTATTTACTGGTGGCGGTGAGCCAACATGCTATCGCCACCTACCTGATGGAATAAAATATGCAAAAGAAAAAAAGCTTGAAGTTGGCTTATTCACAAACGGTAGTCTACTTACTGACAAAAAAAGTTAAAAGGAAAAGCCAAACAACCATAGGAGTTTGCGTAACCCTTGAGCCAATAAACATTTTAGATTTAGACAAAATTGCGACGATCATAAGGTTTATTTACTCAATGTCTCCAAAAGGAGGCATAGACTATGTTGTTTTCAGACTCGTTGTGAATTTCATTAAAGGGAAATTCTATGATAGCGCAGACCCAGTTCTAGAGTACCTCAAGAGTAAGAGGGAACTGCGGAAATTTTACCAGATGTACCATAATTTTCTATATGAAGGCGCGCAACTTCCAGCCAGTTTCTTTAAACTTGCCCAATCAAAAATTGAAAGCGAAGTAAAACCAATATTGAATGGCACCGACATAAAAGTCATCTACTTAAAATCCAAATTTGAAGGAATAAACAATAAAACTCACCCCTTCAAAACGTGTCTAGCTAGTCCATGGTACATTTATGTTGGTTCAGACGGTACTGTTTACCACTGTTGCGACTTGGGCTTAAACAGCCAAGTTGCCATAGGGAATCTATTAAACAACACATTACAAGAAATATGGCAAAGCGAAAAACGCAAAAAAGTGACTGAATTCATAAACTCCGAAGGGCTAAACACATTATGCCCTCCAATTTGCGCACTCTACGACTTAAACAAATTCTTCTCAAAAATAGAAAGTTTACTAACTCAAGCTGGCACCTCAGATCTGAGGTTGAACTGTCACTGAGTCATCAAATAGATACACTAAAAAGAGATGTGACAAACAATATCGATAAACGCGACGCAAACTTCATGTAAATCATTATCTAGTCATATTGTATCTGTTTCCAGAACTTCAGCATATTTCAGAGCCTCACGTAAAGATAGCTTTGAGATTAAGGTTGAGATGTAGCTTGAGTTCAAACTTTCGTTAAGACATATAACCAATACTTTACTGGTAAGTTGGTGTTGAAATCCCTTCCCGGCGCCAATTTGCTTTTTTAGGCTGATTTTTGGCTATTTTTAGTTAAAAAGCCACATTTCAGCTTATAAGATGTTTCTATTTGAAATAATAAACTTGCGCTTTGGACTTATCTGGAAGAAGTTTCCAGAAATAGTTTATAAGCATCCAGTAACAGTTTAAACTTGAATGAGGGTACCAAAGTTCGTGTGCCTAGCGGGTTACGTGGTCTCCAGAGGAGGCAATGTCCGCGCTTTTAACCCAACGGCGCACGACACCTGACAATGCCCTTTATTGCTAAGGAAACCAAAAATAAGCCTTGGGTGGATTATCTGAATATTTTCTCATTTTACGTAAATCAAAGGGCAAAAGCTCAAGAGGATTTGGCGAGACTCCTTTCTCAATCATTGTTCGAATAGCACCAGCGATAATATCTGCTATTTGAATGAGCTTAGATTCATGAGAACGTAAATTTGCAAATAAAGGCGTATAGCTTTCGTATTCACCATTCTTCTTGGCAAGCGTCTGGTAAAATTGGTGCCGTTTTCCCGCCCGAGCACTTATTATATTTCAGTTTCCGACAAAATTTGTCCATTAAATGTCTTTTTGTTAGAGTTTTATTTTATTTCCCCGACAGTTTTATATATGACTTTAGCAACACTTAATTCTATGGTGGTTTAATAATGTCGGAATGTAATGTTAAAAAACCAGCAACAAAAGAGGAGTTTATTAAAATGTTGACGGAGGCTGCTAGGAAAGATGCAAAAAATCGCTGTTTAAACAGGGGAAAACCGGCAAAACCTACAGTTTCTGGTACGGCTAAAATCTTGAATGTACATAGGGATACCCTTTATGCTTGGCTGAAAGAGTTTAATGTCGATTTTGATGAGGTTTCTAGGCTGTTGCCAGCGGATGTTTTGTCGGAAACTATGGAGGCGCAAAAGTATACTTATTTGATTGGTGAGGCTCTTGTGGGAGAAGGCAACGAGGTTGCGCATATTGACCTTTTGATAGGCGACAAGGATGGACCTGTTGGGGAGGCTTTTGCGGCTGGTCTTTCCAGTTTGTCTATGGGGCATACGCCTTTGCTGGCGGTTATAAGGCCTAATCTTCCACCTAAGCCGCATACGTTGTTGGTGCCGAAGGTTACCGTTAAAAGCCTTGAAGATGCGAACAAGATTTTTGGGCCGGCGCAGGCTGCTGTGGCGAAGGCTGTTGCGGATGCTGTTGAGGAGGGCATTATTCCTAAGGAGAGGGTGGATGATTGGGTTGTGGTGTGCAGTGTTTTTGTGCATCCGCAGGCGAGTGATTACCGCAAAATATACCATTACAATTATGGAGCGACTAAGTTGGCTTTGAAGAGGGCGTTGTCGAAGTATCCTTCTTTGGAAAAGGTTTTCTATGATAAGGATAGGGCTAAACATCCGATAATGGGCTTCAGAGTGCCTCGTCTTTGGAGACCGCCGTATCTGCAGATTTCCTTGGATATACCAGACTTGGAGAGAACAAAGAAGATTGTAGTGCAAGTTCCAAGGAGCGACAGAATTATACTGGAGGCTGGGACGCCACTTATTAAGCGGTATGGAACAAAAGTGATAAGCGACTTGCGAGAAGTTGCTAGAGACACGTTTGTGATTGCGGATTTGAAAACTTTGGATGTTGGTAAGGTTGAAGTGGATTTGGCTTATGATGAAACTGCAGATGCTGTTATAGCCGCCGGATTGGCGCCAGAAGAAACGCTTGACGCTTTCATTCATGAGGCTAAAAGACTTGGGATATATGCAGCGGTTGACATGTTAAACGTGGAAAATCCCATTAAGAAACTTAAGGCGCTTAAGGAGTTTCCCGACATAATTATGATACATAGGGGGATAGACCAGGAAACTGGCGTAACTGTTGGGTTAGACCTTATAGGGGAGTTGCGGAAAACGTTTGGCGATAAGCGGTTTTTGATTGCTGTGGCTGGGGGGATAGTGCCTGAAACTGCAAAGGAAGCTTTGGAGAAGGGCGCAGACATAATTGTTGTGGGGAGGTATGTGACTCAATCGAAGGATATTGAACGGGCTGTTAGAGACTTTCTTGAGTTGACGCCATCAATGCGGGAAGACGTAGACCTGTTCAGAGTTCATGTGGAATAGCGTTTTCATCTCCATTTTATTTTGTTAGCAATTGATTTCATAAATCCTTAATAGAGAGAATTTTTAACACTCATAACACTGGGCTGAGGTTCGGTCGTCAATGGCTAAGTTTAAGGTGATAGTTTCAGACTTTGAAACTGGAAAGTCAAAAGCTGTGGAGCTTGAAGAGTCACGTGCAGTTCCATTGATTGGAAAGAAAATAGGCGACGTGCTGGACGGGTCGATTGTGGATTTGCCTGGCTACAAAGTGCAGATTACTGGTGGTTCTGATAAGGATGGTTTTCCAATGAGACCAAACGTTCATGGTGGGGTCCGCAGACAAGTGATATTAAGTGGCGGAACGGGGTTTAATCCCCCAAGTGAGGGGGCGAGAAGGCGTAAGACGGTTCGTGGAAATGTGGTTACGGATGAGATTGTTCAGGTGAACATGAAAATTGTAGAGAAGCCTGCTACACAGCCAAAAGAGAAAAAGTCAAGGGAGAAGAAAGAAGGGGAAGTTGAGGCTGAACCAAAAGCGCAAACTCAAACAGCAAGCAGTTCTTAGGCATGTAATGTTTATTAACTTGTAGATTTAACCCTTTATGGTAATTGTAAATATTATGGGAAATGAGGGAATGAGCGCTGGAAAAGGCGTTGGCATACCGAAACAGCCTGAAGTGAACATTGGCACTATAGGACACGTTGATCATGGCAAGACAACGTTAGTGCAGGCGTTGACTGGTGTTTGGGCGGCGAGGCACAGTGAGGAGTTGAAAAGGGGCATAACAATAAAGTTGGGCTATGCAGACATGCCAATTTATAAATGCCCAAGCTGCGAACCGCCAAAAAACTATTCTACAAAGCCAGTTTGTCCCAACTGTGGCTCAAAGACAGCATTTGCTCGTGCAATAAGTTTTGTGGATGCGCCGGGTCACGAGGCTTTGATGGCGACTATGCTTTCTGGAGCGGCAATAATGGATGGAGCCATACTTGTAATAGCGGCTGATGAACCGTGTCCCCAACCGCAAACAAGAGAGCATTTGGTGGCGGCTGAAATTATTGGCATAAAGAATATAGTTGTTGTACAGAATAAAATTGATATTGTCACTGAGGAAAGGGCGTTTGAAAGTTATAGGGAAATCAAGAATTTTGTGAAGGGAACAGTTGCCGAAAACGCTCCGATAATTCCAGTTTCGGCTCAGCGTGGAATAAACATAGATGTTCTTATACAAGCGATTGAGGAGGTTATACCGACGCCGAAAAGGGATGAAACCAAGCCTCCGCTTATGTATGTTGTCCGCTCATTCGATGTTAACAAGCCGGGCACTCCAATTGAAAAGTTGGAGGGGGGCGTTATTGGAGGCACAATAATTCAAGGCAAGTTTGTGGTGGATGATGAAATAGAGATTCGTCCCGGCGTAGCCGTAGAGGGAAAAAGCGTTTACAATCCTCTTTTCAGTCAGATTGTTAGTTTGCATGCTGGTGGAAGAAGCGTAAACGAGACGCATTGCGGCGGGTTGGTGGGTGTTGGAACACTTTTAGACCCATCATTTTCAAAAGCGGATGGCTTAACTGGAAACATTGCTGGAAAAACTGGCATGTTACCGCCGACACTGTCAGAGTTGACATTGGAAACGCATGTTCTTGAAAGGGCTGTGGGAACAAAGGAGCTTTTAAAGGTTGAAGAGATAAGCATGAACGAAAACATTCTTTTGCATGTGGGCGCCGCAATAACTCTTGGAAAAGTTGTCGCAGTAAAAAAGGGAATGGTTACGGTTAAGCTTACAAGACCAGTTTGCACACAAGCTGGTTCGAGGGTTGCCTTAAGCAGAAAAATTGCGGGAAGATGGAGACTAATCGGATACGGAATGATACGTTAAATGGAAGCTAAAAAAACATTAAGGATAATTTTAGATTCAAACGCATTATTTATTCCGCTTCAATTTAAAATTGACATTTTTGAAGAGTTAAAAACACTTTTAAAAAGGAAATTTGAACCTATTTTGCTTTTGCCAGTCCGCCAAGAACTTGAGAGGCTTGCGGGGGAGGACTCGCCGAAAATGCGGAAAAAGGCTTCATATGCCTTAAAGCTTGCTGAGAAATGCAAGCTGGTAAATGTCGTCGGGGAAAGCGGAATTTCGCCCGACGACATTATTGTTAAAGTGGCTGGGGAGTGGGGTTGTCCCGTGTTTACGAATGATAGAAGGCTTAGAAAGAGGCTAAGAGATATAAATGTGCCAGTTATTTATGTGAGGCAAAAGTCACGTTTAGAAATTGATGGGTGGGTGTAAACCCTTTGTTTAGGCTTGTAACGTTAGAGGATACAATTCGCATTCCACCAGAAACGTTCGGCAACCCGCTGGAAGCGGTGGGTCACCAGCAAGTTAAAGCCAAATATGAGGGGGTTGTAGACGAAGAATTGGGCTATGTTATAGCCGTAATAAACGTGAAAGTAAGCCCCACTGGAAAAATAATTCCCGGGGATGGCGCAACATACCACAAAGTGACCTTTTCACTGCTAACTTTTTATCCAAAACTTCAGGAGGTTGTGGAGGGCGAAGTGGTGGAAGTAGCCGATTTCGGCGCTTTTGTGCGCATAGGTCCAGTTGACGCTTTGCTTCATGTTTCACAGTTGATGGACGACTTCATTTCATACGACGAGAAACAAGGTGTTTTGTTTGGTAAAGAAACAAAAAGGAAACTTACAAGCGGCGACCAAGTTCGTGTTCGAATAACAGCAGTTTCGCTTGCTAGGGCTGGAGGTTCAGGGAAAATAGGGGTTACAGCCAGACAGCCATTCCTCGGCAAGCTGGAATGGATTGAAGAAGACACGCAAAAACTACGGAAAAGTATAGCAGAAAAAGAGGAAACTGCACCAGCCCAACAGAAGTGAATGGTGGTTTAGATGAGCGAAAAAGCCTGCGCCACATGTCACTTCATAACCAAAGGAAGCGTCTGCCCAAAATGTAAAACCTCATCGTTGAGCGATGACTTCAGCGGCATGGTGATAGTGTTCAACCCAGAAGGTTCAACTATTGCAAAAATTATGAACATCAAAGAAAAGGGACGCTACGCATTAAAAGTTAGATAAAAATGAAAATTTTATACATCCTTACACCAGAACTGCGCTTAAAACTTAAAAACCCAATTGGCACATTAATTCGAGGCTCTTATTCTGAAACAATGAAAAAACTGGCGGAAATGGCTGAAAAAGAAAAACCAGCGGCTATAATTTCTGTTGGAGATGTTGTCTCAAAAAACCTTACGGAAAGCCACCTATTCCCGCAACTGTCAATTGTGGATAACAAAGTTATGCGAAGAAAAATCCCTCCAATCCAGACAAAAGCGGAGAAAACTTTTCATGCCAGAAACCCGCCGGGAACAATAACAGAAGAGGCTGTCAAAGCAATCCAAGAAGCATTCAAAAGCAACAAACACGCCAAAGTGGTTGTAGATGGAGAAGAAGACTTGTTGACGCTTATTGCCGTTTTATATGCACCGCAAAACTCTTTTGTCATATACGGTCAACCATATGAAGGCATAGTAGTCATTAAGGTTACGCCGGAGAAAAAGGCGGAAATTTCTGAGATTCTGAAAAGCATGGAAAAACTAAATAGAAAGATTTGACATCAATCAACACCCATTTGAGGCGTCACAATGAAAATCCAAATAATATCAGATCAGAAAAATGAATTGCTCAAACGAAGGGAAGTCGCCTTCCAAGTGGAACATAACCAAACAGGCGCTACACCCCCACGACTTGAAGTTAGAAAGGCTGTTGCTGAAGCATTAAAGGTTAATGTGGACTTGGTTTTCATAAAAAAATTTGAAACCAAAACTGGAACACGCACCGCCTTGGGAATGGCAAATGTCTATGATTCTCTTGAACAAGCAAAGCTTATTGAACCCGAACACATCATAAAAAGGAACGCTCCACCGGAAAAACCAAAAGAAGAGGAAGGAAAGGAATAAACCATGTCTGAAGCTGTTGCTGAAGGAAAAAAGGAAAAGAAAAAGAAGAAGGAAAAAGGAGTTTTCTCGCTGTACAAAATTGAGAAGGAAAATGTTGTAAGGTTGCGCCCCACATGTGAACGATGCGGACCAGGATATTTTATGGCTGACCACGGAGACAGGTACACTTGTGGACATTGCGGTTTCACAAAATATAAAACTGCAAAGTAAACAACTTTAAATCCCACCAAACATTTTGATATTTATGTGATTGAAAATGATTAGGGTAAATGTTTCAATAACCAATGTTTCAGCTGAACGTTTCTGGGACATCAGAAAACCTTTTCCGCCAATCCAAGTAAACATAAACCTCAGCGTGCCAGAAATGGAGAAAAAGACTGATTTTTTAGAGGCGCCATTCATTTTTACGGTTAACTTTAATCCTTCATTAGCACAAATAAACTTGAAAGGCAAAGCCTACATAGCTGGCGACGCTGGCGAAATTGAACGAATTTGCAAGGATTTTGAGGAGAAGAAGCCTCCACCACCCATCATAGCGCAGTCAATATCAAACGTTGCACTAATAGAATCCGTAATAATATCCAGAACATTAAACATTCCACCGCCGATTCCGCTTCCGCAAATACCCCCACCTCAACAACCAAGCAAAAAACCTTCAGAAATGGATTACAGCGCTTAAAAGCGAATAGGCTACTTTAACGGAACATACATTGAAGAACGAGAAGCACCTATGCCTGGAGTCCCATGTTTCACTGGTTTGTTTGTAATTGCAAACTCGCCTAAATAATGCCCAACCATTTCAGGCTTTATTTCCACAGGAACAAATTCCTTACCATTGTGAATGTGCACTGTTACGCCAACCATTTCCGGCAAAATAATCATGTCCCGCACATGAGTCTTAACCATCACGTTGTTTCCCTTTTTAAGGGATTCTTTTGCCTCCCTTATTTTTTCAAGCAATATCCGCTGTTCAGACTTTAAACCACGCTGTAGACTTCGCCTTTGCCTAGCAGGAAGTAAATTAATAAATTCATCCATTGACATAGTTTGCAGTTGACTAAGAGGATACCCACGATATGCAAATTCCTTAGGCATTTTCCAAACCCATAAAAATGCACTACATCAACCGCTATAAACCTTCTGGCTTGTCGCCATTTACGTTAACTTTTTCTTTTTCCGTCCAGCACCCCTAGCGGCAATTAACCCAACCTTCTGTCCAGGCGGAGCCCCATGAGAAGTCGTCGTCCCCTTCCTCGCACTTCTTTTGCTGCTACCATAAGGGTGTACAGCGGCAACCATTGCCCTACCACGGGTTCTAGGATATTTGCGTCCCCTAGCCCTCATCAAATGGAAATGCGCACCAGCTTTTAAGAAGGGCTTTTCGGTTCTACCAGCACCCGCAACAACCCCAACAGTTGCTCTGCAATGATCATTAATATAGCGTGCACTCCCAGATGGAAGTTTAATTATTGTTCCCTGCGATGTATGCGTCACAATTGTTGCGTATGTACCAGAGGATTTTGCAATTTTGCCGCCATCTCCTGGATGAAGCTCTATATTGCATATCATTGTGCCTTCTGGAATTTTCCCTACGGGAATTATGTTGCCCACATCCACCGCAGCTTTTCCGCCCATTTGAATTTGCTGACCAACATAAAGTCCTTCTGGAACCACAGTGTAGCATGTTTCACCATTTTCAAATCTTATTAGGGCAAGTGGAGCGCCTCTTCCAGGGTCGTGGACAAACTCTTCAACAACCCCTTTTATCACCGTTTCAAGGTATTCGCTTATTGGCGTGGCTGGATATTCAGCAGGAGCCACTCTTTTATGAGTTGCAGCGCGGAACGTAGGTGCACCACGCCCGCGCCTTTGAACACGTATTCTCTTACCCACATGTATTCCTCCTACAATATTCCAAGCTTAATCGCAACATCAGCCGCTTTATAGTCCGGGTGAAGTTTAACAAAGGCTTTCTTTTCCCCTTGCGGTGTGATTAGCAGGTTGACTCTTTCAACTTTAACTTCGTAGAGTTTTTCAACAGCCTTTTTCACATCGTTTTTGGTTGCTTTGAGGTTAACTATGAATACAAGCTTGTTTTCCTTTTCAACCATTAAGCTAGCGGATTCCGTCATCAACGGGTAAAGAATAACTTCATACGGGTTCATCAAGCTTTTTCGCCTCCATAAAGTGCATTTAACCTTTCAATTGCACCGTTCGTCCAAATTGTCAACCGACCTGGATGCCCGCCCGGAGCAAGCAAATCAACATTTAAACCGTTAACGGTGGCAACATCTAAACCTGGAATGTTTCTTGCAGCTTCAACTAACCCCTTGTTTTCAGCCACAACTATGAGTGGACCCACAGCCTGCTTTATTTTTCTACCCCTACGCTTGCCCTTTCCAGCACGAATTTTTCTACTTTCTCTAACTCGGTAAATGTCGGAAAACACTCCCAAGTGGGTGAGAGCTTCTTCAACCTCTTTAGTTTTCTTCAACTCTTCTATGTCGCTGGTAACTATTAATGGAATTTCTGGAACATCTTCAATTGAATGTCTCCGTGAAGCTACAACTTCCTTTAATGCCGTTGCAGCTATCGCCGAAAAAAGTGCAAGGCGCTTTTCCTTTTTGTTTATTCGCTTAACAATCTTTTTATTAGAAGTTGGCGGATGCGCTGCCCTTCCACCCACAGTTCCAGGAGCAAACGCTCCCCTACCAGCTGGACCCTTAGTTCGTGGTATTCTAGCCATGCCTAAGCCCACACCCCTAGATTCGGCTGTGGTTCTCTTTCCAGCCATCGGGTCTCTGCCCTGCGGCTGAATCCTGTTCGACTGGATGGCGACAACAGCCCTTTTTATCACGTCTGACCTTAACGGCGTAGCAAAAACCGATGGAAGCTGTATTTTTCCAATGGGTTTTCCTTCGAGGTTGAAGATTTTCGCTGTTCTTTTAACCATTTGTCTTTTCACCATTTATTTTCCTTGTGGAGATTCAAGGGATACTTGTGTAATTTGTGGTGGTTCTTCACCGACACCTTTCGGTGGACGTGCTGGATAGCGTAGTTTTATTGGACGTTTTTCGGGTCCGGGTATGCTTCCCTCCAGCAGTATGTATGGTCCATGGATTATGCCGTATCTAATGAAGCCTCCTTTAGGCGTTATCTCTTTGCCATCACCACCTATCTTGAGAATTCGTTTGTTATGTTCTGTTCTTTGGTGAAAACCCATTTGTCCAGCTCTTGGAATGCTATACATGACGTGGTGGGGGTTCCACGGTCCAAGGGTTGCTATGCCCCGCTTTGTTTTTCGCCCTTTATGCTGTAGAATTGTTACTCCCCAACGTTTTACTGGTCCTTGAAAGCCCTTTCCAGTTGAAACACTAATAACATCTATGTATTGTCCTTCCTTAAAAATTTCCGACACACTTACAGTTTTTCCAAGCAGGGTTTTTGCGTATTCAAATTGTTGTTGGATTGTGCCTCCGCCGATTTCTATTTCTGCCACATCTGGCTTTTTCTTCGGTACACTGGTTTGTTTAGGCTGAGTTATGGCTACAACACGGATTTTCGCCACTTTCGCCAAGCTTTCCTCAATTTTTTTAAGGTTTTCTTCTGTGTTGAAGTTTTCTGGAAGCGTAAAAACCCTTTCAAGCTCTTCTGGAGGGTCTTTCATCCACGCCTCCGTTAGAGGCTGTAAGCCATAAGCATTTTTTGTGTATGCTCTTATGGCGCATATAAGCATGGGCGGAGTTTCCAAAACCGTGGCAGAGCGCATAACCTCTTTACCATAATTTGGCGAACGTTTTCTATCTTCTATCGCAAACACATGGGTCATGCCAGCTTTATAACACACAAACCCCAGAAGCCTAGGCGTGTCAGCCTCGACTTCAGGCCAATAGCGAATTCTAGCCAACAAACTTTTAGCACGTTTCCTAGGCAAATAAGCAAGCGAACCATGTCGCGGAGCGTGCGTTTTACGGTGACCCATGGCTTTCCCGCTTCAGCGCTTCTATGAATGAAACCAATAAGTTATAAACATTACCGTTTACATGCATGTAAACGCAAGCGCTAGAGAAGGAAGGGCTGGACACATTAACCGTGAAATTTTCATCCATTTTCTTTAAGCAAACCTTTTGAGTAAACGTTAAATTTAAAATCACATCATTAAGCTTACATGTCAGCAAAGGCGTTTAAGGTTGCCGATGCACTTTATAGTTCTGGTTGTTTAAAGTTTGGCAGTTTCAAAATTAAGTCTGGAGCCATAAGCCCATATTATATTGACCTTGCTTGTTTGCTTTCTTCGCCGAAAGACTTCTGCACAGTTGTAGAAGCCGTTGCAGACGAAATTAGGAGGGTTATGGCTTCCGCCACCGTGGACAAGCTAGCATCGATTGAGTTGAAAGGCGCTTTACTCTTGCCCAACATATCATGTCAACTAAACTTGCCATGCGTAGTCGTTCGAAAAGAGGAAAAGACTTATGGTGTAACTGGCAGAACAATTGGAACAGAAGTTGTGGAAGGCGAACACATACTGTTTTTTGACGATGTTATTTCTGAAGGATTGGCTAAGCTTGAAGGAATAAAACCGTTGGAAACGCTTGGAGCAAAAGTTGAAAATGTAGTGGTCGTCGTAGACAGGGAACAAGGCGGCAGAGAAAACCTTGAAAAGCTAGGCTACAAAGTACAAGCATTAACGAAAATATCGGAAATCGTCGATGCGCTTTTTCAAACAAAAAAGATTTCGGAGGGGCAAGCGAATACCATTTTAAATTATGTCAGAAAGGGTAAAGCTTAGAAATGGCAGCCCATATCTTTTGGGCGCATTCTTCGGGTTTGAGTTGCGCAGCGTTTAGGGTTATTTCTGGGTTTAGTGGCGGTTCGTAGGGTTGTCCAACGCCTGGAACTGTTGGCGCTTTTCCTTTTAAGGCTTTGGCGTAAATTTGTTTGGGTGCTTGACGGGTTTCCGTGCGCTTTGCTTCACGTTCCATACAAACTTCTAGAGGGCATTCCAAGTAGGCTTCTAGGAATTTTGGAATTTGTTTTCGTGCATTTTCCCTATAACGCCTCAAATTGCCAGTAGCATCAATAACAACGTTTACGCCGTTTTGTGTTAAAAGTTTGGCAATGTAAATAAGTGTAGCGTAAACGATGTCGCGTTCCTCAAGCGAATAAGTGGGTTTGGGAGTCAAAACTTTACGGAGCGCATCCGAAGCCAACAGTTGGGCTTTAACACCTTTTTGGTTGAGAAGTTTAAGCAAAGCTTCAGAAACAGCGGACTTGCCGCTTCCTGGCAAGCCAGTAACCCAAACACACCAACCCTCTTCCAAACTGCGTTACCCATCCTTTATCATTTTATTGATTGAAAATTTTGGCATATTAGCTTACTCTCTATGCAATTTTACGTTTCCTGTATAAATTCTCTTAAAAATTGGTACTCATCAAGCCTAAAAAGGTGGCTTACGCACTCACAATCCGAAGAACCGAACCTTTAACGGCAACTCCTCTCAAGCTTATTTTCTCTGCGATTTCGCATTCAAAGGTTTTTCCAGCTTTTTTCTTGAAAACCTTCAAAACTTTTACGGCTTCATCTTCCAACAGATAGTCTATGTGCCAAAATTTCCGTTTAACCCTTTTTGAGCAGAACCTACATATGCGTATAAGCCCTTTTCAAAATTTATTTTGCCCAAAGCTCCGACGTTTACGCTAATAGGCTTTGCAACTTTAATGATTAAAACATAAACGCCGTTCACCACGCCCAACCCATTTAAGATTTGTTTTGTTTATACCATTTCAAAATTTCCTTAATTGCCCTTTCCGAATAACCCATTTTCTTAAGAAGTTTCTTCAAATCTTCACTTGAATTAACCTCCAAACCAAACACCGCCACCGTCAGAGGATAAATAGCTTGTTTTAAACCACAATTTATTATATAAAAATTTAGATTTTATACAAGTTTGCAGTTGGTGTCGTCTGAAAAAGGTAAAAGACAGCGACATTTAAAATGCAATTTTGCTACACCGCCTCTTCAAAATAGGAGTTTACACGTTTCAAATCGAAATGTTCAAAATGCACAACATTTTTAACAAAATTCAAAAGTTTCATTCTGACATCTCTGCTGAGGTTTGGATACCATACGGGTGAAGCCACAACTAAACCACGCCAAGCATAAAACGGCTGGACAACCTCCAAAATTTCCCAGTCCCCAGTCTTTTTTAGGTAGTTATCCCAAAAAAACCTAAACAATCGCTCAAAAGCACCTGTTAATTCGCCGTGTTTCTGCAGAGAATAGAAAATATAGTTGATTGTCATGGCGGTAACGTCGTCTGCAGGTTCGCCCCATTCGCCTCGGCTTCTGTCTAAAACCGTGAAGTCCACGCCCTCTCGGAACATGACATTCCAAGGGTGAAAGTCGCCATGAACTTGGCTAAGCCTGTGCGTTTTATGTTTAAGTATCCAACGCCAAACAACACAGTCCCTCTCAATATCGGCTAGGTCAGACTGGCAGACGAAATCAAGTGTGGATGGGTAACTGTCTAGCAAACCCATAATGCATTCGCCGTGTCCGACAAGCTCGCGGGCACGCCTAACATAAAGCCACGGCGCATCCAACTTAACCCTGTGAATTTCAACCAAATAATCAGATAAAGCCAAACAGCGTTGCTCGTCTAAAGGGGTTAACTGCCCAGTTTCTTTAATGCGGTCTAGGTCGAAATGGTAAAGTTTGCCGTCTACAAGTTCGGTTAAAATGAAAAATTCGCTGCAGTCGCCCAGAGACTTCAAGCCTTTACCATCCATTGTGAAGGCGCCTACATCAATTGAACGCACATGACAAGGCAGTTTATTAAAGGCGTAGTGTTGCCAAAGCAAAATTCCAGCGCGGTCAGAAGAAAAGTCGTGTCCAAACCCTTCAGGGCGCATAGTTTCCAAAACAGCCCGTCTACTTTTGCCATCAACCAAAAACTCAATAACATAAGGAATGCCATAACCAAAACCCTTCAAATCCTTCCCAGTCTCGGCTTTTGTTTCCATGCCCAAAGGAAAGAAACGCAAAACTTGCACTTTCGCCTTATAAACAGAAGAAAGATAATCCTCTAACAAATCCACACTTAGCTCTATCATGGAATCATCCACCAAGCAGAAATATGATGGTTAAAGTTAAAAAGGTAGTGGATAAGAGGCGATATCATGGAAATCCTAATCCAAAACGGAACAATCATAACAATGAACAGTGAACAGCCGATTATCCACGAAGGAGTCATTGCCATAGAAGGAAATACAATAGTGGATGTCGGCAAAACCAGCGAATTAAAGGGAAAATATGGAAGAGGCTACGAAAAAATAGATGCAAAAGGCAAAGTAGTCATGCCAGGCCTAATTAACACTCATCAGCACGCTGCCATGAGCCTTTTAAGGGGATACGCCGACGACCTGCCGCTCCAAGAGTGGCTGGAAAAATGGATATGGCCAATAGAAAAGCACATGACTCCATACGACATTTACACTGGCGCTTTGCTAACAGCAGTAGAATCAATAATGGGCGGAACAACAACGGTCAACACAATGTACTATTACACGCCCGAAGAGAACGAGGCGAAGGCGTTTGCCGAAGCTGGCTTAAGAGGAGTGGTTGGGCATGTATGTTTTTCATGGAGGAAACGCGAAGACAAAAAAGCTTTGGAAGATTTAGCCAAAAACTGGCACGGCAAAGCTGATGGGTTAATTCGTGTCAGCGTAGACCCTCATGCGCCGTACACCGTTGACCCCGAATACATGACGGAACTAAAAAGAGTAAGGGAAAATCTAAATGCAAAGTACGGCTCGGAAAATGCGCCGATAATTTGGCATACTCACGCCGCTGAAACCGAAGATGAACCAGCAAAAATTCAAAAAGCCTTTAATCTAAAGTTAAAAGGTGGAGTAATGGAGTATTTAGATTCATTAAACGTTTTGGATGGGAATGTGATTGCTGCACATTGTGTAGCGTTAACCGATAAGGATATGGAAATTATGGAGAAAAGAAACGTTAAAGTTTCACATAACCCCGTTTCAAATCTTAAATTGGCTTCTGGAATAAGTCCCGTCCCAAAAATGCTTGAAAAGGGCGTGACGGTTTCGCTTGGCACAGATAGCCCATGCTCCAACAACACAGCCGACATGTTCGAAACAATGAAGACAACAGCCATTCTACACAAAGGAGTAAACAAAAACCCAATAATTTTATCAGCTGAAAAAATTTTGGAAATGGCAACAATTGAAGGCGCAAAGGCGCTGTCTTGGGAAAAAGAAATAAGCTCAATAGCCAAAGGCAAAAAAGCAGACATAATAATCATAAACATGGCTAAACCGCACCTTTGCCCACTCTACAACGAAACAAGCCATCTGGTATATGCAACGAAAGCTTCAGACGTTGAAACCGTAATAATAAATGGCAGAATAGTTATGGAAAATAGGAAAATACAAACATTAAACATGGAAAACGTTATGGGTATGGCTGAAAAAGCCAAAAACAACTTGCTTGAAAAGTTAAAAAGTCAACGTTAAAATAGTTTAGGCTTTAAATGTGCATGAGGAAAGCGAAATGAAAAGCTACAAAGTTAAAGACATAAGTTTGACGTCTAACGGGCATTTGCAAATAGAATGGGCTTCACGGCACATGCCAGTTCTAAACCAAATCCAAAAAAGATTCAATGAAGAAAAGCCTTTTAGGGGTTTAACTATAGGCGCATGCCTACATGTAACAAAGGAAACGGCTGTTCTCGTTGAGGCTTTCCTTGATGGAGGAGCAAAAGTTGCGTTGTGTGGTTCTAACCCGCTTTCCACACAAGACGGGGTGGCAGCAGCCCTAGCGGAAAAGGGCGCAAACGTCTTTGCATGGAGGGGAGAAACAACAGAGGAGTATTACTGGTGTGTTGAGCAAGTAATAAACCACAAACCAGCAATAACGCTTGATGACGGCGCAGACCTTGTTGGAACAATCCACAGCAAAAGAACCGACGCTTTAAATGTCATTAAAGGCGGCACGGAAGAAACAACAACAGGCGTTTTAAGGCTTAGAGCCATGGAAAAAACTGGCACGCTCAAATATGCGATAATAGCCGTAAACGACGCTTACACGAAATACTTGTTTGATAACAGATATGGAACTGGACAAAGCACGATAGATGGCATATTACGCGCCACAAACATTCTGTTGGCGGGTAAAAACTTTGTTGTTTGCGGTTACGGATGGTGCGGAAGGGGAATAGCCATGAGAGCCCAAGGGATGGGAGCAAACGTAATAATTACGGAAGTGAACCCGCTGAGGGCGCTTGAAGCTGCAATGAACGGATTCCAAGTAATGCCCATAATGGAAGCAGTTGCAATAGGCGACATATTCGTGACGGCAACGGGCGACATAAGCGTCATAAGAAAAGAGCACATGCAAAAAATGAAAGATGGCGCAATACTGGCTAACAGCGGACACTTCAATGTTGAAATAAACATAAGGGATTTGGAGGAGTTGGCGACTGCGAAGAGGAACATAAGACCAAATTTGGACGAGTACACGTTAAAGGACGGGAGAAAACTGTATCTTTTGGCTGAAGGAAGACTTGTAAACTTGGCGTCTGCGGAGGGACATCCATCCGAAGTTATGGACATGTCATTCGCAAACCAAGCCCTCTGCGTTGAATATCTAGCCAAAACAGAAAAACTGCCGCCGAAAGTTTATCCTGTTCCAAAGGAAATAGACGAGGAAGTTGCAAGGCTAAAGCTTAACGCAATGAGAATAAGGATAGACGCTTTAACTGACGAGCAGAAAAGGTATTTGGCAACATGGGAAATGGGAACCACATAGTAGAAATTACGGTAAAGTTTTTAAAGAGCAAAAGGAAATAACATTGGCTTGAAAAGTGGTGATGCATAAATGGTTAGTAAAGATCAAACAATTGGTGGAGTAATATTTGCAGTGTGCGTAATTATAGGCATATTATATACTGTTGGGCTGTTTTACCTCGGCGGAAACCCGTTTGATTGGAAACTTTCGTTTACGTTAATTGCAATACCAGTGTTCATAGCCTTCGTTGCCATCATGGGTATAGGTGCATGGATAGGCTGGACTATGGCGACAACGCCGCCGCCGAAACCAATAGAAGAGATAACGGGCGAAGTGGAAGAGAAGAAGGAAGAGGAAAAAGCGGAAGTAGAAGAAAAACCACAGGTGCCAACAGAAGAAACAACAGAAATAACAGAAACTGAAGAAGAAAAGAAAAAGCCTGAAAGAAAAAAGAAATAACGGTAGTTTCCACTTCACGCTATTTCTACATTTAAGGCTAAAATGGTATGATGAAATCTGAATTTATATTCCAAAAATCTTGAACGCAAAATATAATGCCACAAACACAACTGCGGATATGCCAAAAATTACCACGAGAATTTTTGGAGAAAACGAGATAAGAGATGTTTCCTCTCCTTTAGGCTGTATTTCATACTCCTTAATAACATGGTTTTCAGCGGCAACCTTAACTATTGCAACCACTTTTTTCATTTCCACCTCAACAGTGTACATGCCTTCTTCCAATGCAACCCTTTTAGGTTTTAAATATCCTTTATGCCCAATCCTTTTTAGAAAACCCGTAACCAGCTGGGTTACTGTTTCAGCGTTTAACTCCTTTGGATAGCCAGTTGAGGCTAGAATGGCTTGTGGTTTTTTCTGTAAAGTCGCTGACAACCACAGAGTCTCCTATTCGCTTTTTAAGAAAGCCCTACAAGGTTTAAAAGAGAGTGTGTGTATCATGGATAACCAACCTAACCAGTTACGCCTTGAAGCATACATTCCACTATTTTTCCGCATGTCAAACATTCTTCAGGTATTTTATCTTTTGCTGAACGTTTACTCAAGTATCCAAAAAAGTGGGTGCATCTCCCTACTTTTGGAGGTGGTTTCGATTCTTTTTCTGGTTGCATGCTTTCTATTTGGCTCTCTGCGGTGGGTTTAAACTCTTTCTTTAACGTAACTTTCGTTAAGCAGTAGGGACACGCCTCATAAACTTCGCCTTTCGATCTGAGATTTTCAACTTTAATGGGAACAGCGAAAGTTTTTCCACATGATGGGTTTGGACATGTAAGGCTACCATTTTGCGATGATGCTGTCTTCTTTTTCGTGAGTATCAGCCCCCAAAGTAAAATCGGATTCCGAGTTTATAGTGTTAACGAATCTAAAATAAATATCCAATATTAATAGAGGAACTATGGAGAAGCCAACTTTTTAAAGTCCTCTTCACCTTCGGCATAACCCGAAGCAATTAAAACGTCGCCTGCTTGAACTTTTGAGTCAGGTTTAGGTCTTATACATTTGTCGCCCCTTTTTATAATAAGAACCCACATGCCAGTCTCCTCAGGAATCCGAGCTTCCCGCAAAGTCTTGTTTACCAGCGGAGAATTTTCCGCAACTTTTACATGGGTGACTGTTTCTTCAGCCTCCTTAATTGTAAGTTTTAGGATTGGATGCGGTTCTATCTCCCTCAAAACAACTTCGGCTATTTCCGCTGCTGCATCCGCTATTTTTTCAGCTGCAACACCAAGCCTAATCAACCCAAGAAAACCCTTAGCCTCCTCTTCTCTGAATTTGCTCGACAAAACAAGCAATTCGAAATCCGTGTGCAACTTATCAACGCATTCTTCAAGCCTCTGAACTTCTTCGGCTAGCTCCTTGCTGTTAAGCAAAAGCGAAGAATAAGCCAAATCAATCATCAACTCAGAAGTGTTTTTAAGCTCAACAAACCGTTCAACAACCTCATTGAACCGTTTTTCGCTATACCGAGACATTTTAATCCTCCGTTTCCCGCGGTTTTCCCTCGGCAAGAACCTTGAATTCTTTGACGCCGCTAGGCGCTCCACGAGTTATTAATACATCGCCTTTTTGGATGCATTCAGTATCCTTTGGATTTATTATCCAGTCTTTGTTTCTGCGAATTGCAATAATGTCCACGCCCATTTTCGCCGCCAGATCCAACTCGCAAATCTGTTTTCCAACAAGCACAGAATTTTCGCTTACAACAGCTTGGATTATACGCTCCTCAACTTTTTCGAAAATTTCGGTGAAAATGGGATGCACACCTATGTTTTGCGTTACAATAACTGCGATGTCCGCAGCTGCATCGGAAATTTTGTCTGCTGCAGCAGCCACTGTGGAAACTCCAGTTAACATTTCAGCTTCTTTAGCGTCTCTCGCTGCTATCATGATAGTCATGTCCAACTGATAGGCTAAAGTGTCAACACGACGCTCAAGCTCTAAAACATCTTCGGCAAGGTCTTTATCATTGAATAATGCGGCAGAATAAGCTAAATCAATCATTAACTCGGAGAGATTTTTCATTTCTAACAGCAGTTCTCTTACGGGTATGGGCTTGTATTCTATCTTTTCGAAACCAGTCATATAGTTGAGGTCGCTCCAAATGAAAGTATATGCAGGAAATATTTTAAGTCTATTCTTTTCAGAGGCTAACCCACCAAGCAAAGGGCGGCAAGCAGCGATATTGAAGTTATTGTGTCAGCCATAGAACTTTCAATGGGTATCTCAAAATTATCCGGGTCCAAGCCCTTCTGATATGTTAAGATGGCAACTGCATATGAAACAAATATAATGCATGATGCAGCCATCAAATTGGCAATGAGCAAAAGCGTCGTAAAACCAATTAGGTTTGAGGGGTTAAAAACGCCTTGAATTATTAAAGCCAAAATAGAATATGCACAATACATTATTAGAGAAGCTGCCCACGCGCCAAAAATTTCTGTACCATGCGATTTAATTGATGAAAAAGATGTTTTGAGGGTGCCCAAAGCAAGTTTTGTTGTGGCTGTGGAACCAACAACTGCTCCTACATCGCCAATTGTGTCAATCAAGGCTGGATAAACTGTATAAATTTCCCGTTTCTCGCTTCCAACGGTTTCTGCAATTTTACCCAAAGTAGACCCAGCCACATTAACAACAAAGGATACAAAAATTATCGTCAAAAGAGACTCCTTGATTGTTTTGAGAAATTCGGATTCTCGAGCATTCTTTAACAGAAAGAGTGTTGTGCAAAATGCCAAGGCAAAACACATAAAAACAAGCATAGACTGCCCAACAAAGCCAACGGTAAAGGTGTTCACCACTCCAACATAGGTTAATGTGATGAGAACATCAGCCACTGTAGATTCTATTGGATACAAAATAATATCTGGATCTAAACCGTGCTTAAAAGAAAGGAAAGAAACAGTCATTGATAAAGGCGAAATGATAACTAATGCAAAAGCCATAGTAGCCATCATTATAACTAGAATGTTCAAAATATCCACCAATGTTATTTTCATGTAAAAACTAGCAAACAAGGACGCAATCAAACCCATTAGCATGCTTGCTTCCAAAGTTAAAACGACAACAGCCCGAAACAACAAATGAAAACTCTTTGTGTTGCCGAAAAAACTGGGTTGTACAGTTCCAAGGTGCAACCCTGTACTCAAACGCCCACAGAACAAGCCTCCGATAACACCTCTTGCGCTTAAAATTGGAGGATAAATAGTAATAGCCCAAGGAAACTGTCTAAACACGCCAATGTGATAGGCGATTACCGTGCCTGCAGCAATTCCAACAATATTAAAAACGTATGCCATCAACGACTGCCTCAAAACACCGAAAAATTTAGAGTTTGAAAAAGATGGATGACTATTTGCTACATTATTGCCCACAAAAGAGGCTTGTAAAGGTGTCGGCAAAGATTTTTTGGCATCGGCATTTCTTTGCGTACTGTTGGCTAGCCTCATCTTGTCCACCCTTTAAACCTTCCTCGCCTCCACCCATCCATAGGCACCCCTTCAACATGGCATTCAGCGGGGCTTCAAGCTCCACCTTCACGTTCACTCCCAAACCCTAAAAGGTGGCACTTCATAGCTTAAATAGATTTCCAATAAACGTTTAACAAAAATCAATATTTATAATTCATAACCGTTTTAATTACCCCAAACTCTAAACTTTTCCATACATTCAGCAACGGTGAAAAACCTTGTATACGGTGTGCGTAAAAGTTGACGAAACCCTACCGTGGATTGAGTTGAAAGGAGAATACCAAACGAGAAAAGAGGCAAAAGAGGCGGCTAAGAAATTCCTAAATAGCGTCAAAATAAAAATTGTGAAAACTTCAATGGACAAAAGGAAAATCCCAGCAACAGCAAAAGTAATGAGCTAATAAATGAATTCTTTGCCCCTTTTAGGAAAAGGGTTAAGAGTTTCTTTAACTAAAGGTTTCTCCAAAACTTGAGGCGAATGACATGGAAAATATCGCTGTTATAGGCGCTGGAATGATAGGCAGCGCCATAGTAAAAAGTTTATTAAAAAAGGGGTATGAGGGCAAAATATTAGCCACTGGACTGGAAATAGAAAGACTAAAGGAACTTGAAAATTTAGGCACAATCATAACTGATAACAGCCAAGCTGCAAAAGAAGCATCCATCATTTTTATATGCGTAAAACCCGGTGATGTCGGAAACATCCTCAAAGAAATAAGCATTGAAATCGAAGGAAAACTCGTGATTTCAACAGCCGCCACAATCCCGCTTAATTTCTACAAAAAATTGGTTCCAAAAGCAAAATTTGTTAGAATAATGCCAAACATTGCAGTTCTAGTTCAAGAATCTTTTACGGCGTATTGCTGCAGCGAAAACGTAACAGTAGAAGACAAAAAGAAAGCCAAAGAAATATTGGACATGTTTGGAAAATCCGAAGAAGTTGAAGAGAAATATATGGACGCAATAACAGCCCTAAGCGGAAGCGGACCGGGCTACATATCCGTAATAATGGAGGCCCTAATGTATGCAGGCTTAAAGGTTGGCTTACCGAGAGACTTAGCCCTATACAGCTCAGCCCAAACAGTTCTTGGAACAGGAAAACTCCTTTTAGAAACAAGGGAGCACCCAGCAAAAATAAAGGACATGGTGACAACGCCTGGCGGAACAACAATTGAGGCAATATACATATTAGAGGGAAGCGGCGTCAGACAAGCGCTAATGAAAGCCGTTGAAGAAGCAGCCAAAAAATGCCAAGTAATCCGAGAAAAACTGGGCGTAAACTAGGAATGTTAACGGTTATTCAAGGCACAGCGGAAAAAATAAAACGGCTTGAAATCCGCGGTGCAAGAAACATTGCCATAGCGGCCATAAAAGCAATAGAAACCCACGCAAGCCAAACCAAAGCAAAAAACAAGGAGGACTTTCTCAATGAACTTTTAATGGCTAGAGAGATTCTTTTCGCTTCGAGGGAAACTGAACCGCTTATGCGAAATGTTGTCCGCTGGATAATAAGTCAAGTGGAAAAAAGCAGCGAAACTGAAGTCGAAAAGTTAGCCGCTGTGGTTTCCCTTGTTTCACAACAGTTCCTCAAAAGCCTTGAAGAGTCAAAAGAAAGAATTGCCGAGATAGGAGCGAAAAGAATCCGTGACAACTCGGTCATCCTAACGCATTGCCACTCTTCAACGCTAACTTACATGCTTAAAAGGGCTTGGAAAAATGGTAAATCGTTTGAGGTTATCTGCACTGAAACTCGACCGTTTTTGCAGGGAAGAATAACGACTAGAGAAATGCTGGATTTAGGCGTGAAAACTACGTTTATAGTGGATTCAGCCGCACGGTTTTTTATGAACCAAGTTGACATGGTAATTGTTGGAGCGGACGCCATAACCTCAGAAGGCAACATCATAAACAAGATTGGAACAAGCATGATTGCATTGGCGGCGCATGAAGCCCGCACACCGTTCTACGTAGTTTCAGAACTGCTAAAGTTTGACCCAGCAACCATGTATGGCGATTATGAAAAAATAGAGGAAAGAAGCCCAGACGAAGTTTGGAAGGAACCGCCTAAAAACTTGATTATACGAAACCCAGCGTTCGATGTGACAAAAAGAGACTTTATCCATGGCATAATATGCGAAGAAGGCATAATTTCGCCACACTCGGTAGCCGAAGTGGTGCATAGAAAATACCCATGGATTTTCGAATAGTCCGATTCATCTCCAAGTTTGCAACGCTATCTCCAATTCCTTATGCGCCTTAGCGTATTCTTCCAGTGGTATCCCCTCCAAACATGCTTGGACTGCTTGGCGCATAGCCCTAGCTCCAGCCGCCGTCCCATTTTTGTGTCCATGAATGCCCCCGCCAGCTTGGACAACAACATCTTTACCGAAAAATTCGACTAGGCTTGGAACTAATCTGGGATGTAACCCTCCAGAAGCAACAGGTAAAACCCTTTTCACGCCGTTCATTTCCATCGTTAACGCTTCACAATTTTCCCTAACTTCCTCTTTGAATTCAAACATTTTCCCCACAACCGTACCAACGTGAAGTTGGTCCACGCCTGTGATTCTGGCTATTTTGGCTATAACCCGCATGGAAACTCCATGAAAAGGATTCTTAGTGAAAGCTGCATGCCCAGCCCTATGAGCATGAATTACAAGGTTAAAATCTCGATTACGCAGTGTTTGCAAGGCTGAAAAACCACATGTTAAAATGTCAACCATCACATACTCGCCGCCGTGAGCAAGCACAAACTCCGCCCGCCGCAGCATCTCTTCAGTTTCAGCCGTAACATTAACCAAATACACTTTCCTCTCGCCAGTTTCACTTTGAGCTTTATCCCGCATCTCCAAGGTTCTGACAACACGCTCTTCAAAACGATTAAACCGTTGACTGCTCAAGTTTTCATCATCCTTAACGATGTCGCATCCGCCTAGCCAAGCCTCATAGGCAACTTCTGCGTGATCCACGGTTTTTAATCCAAGCTTCGGCTTAATTATTGTTCCAACAAGTGGACGATCATAAATCCCTAAGAGTTTGCGAATTCCCCCAACGCCAAATTTCGGTCCTTTAAAACTTTTAACAAGCTGAGGGGGAAAGTTTATGTCCCTTAACCTAATGTTTTTTAAGGTTCTCAGTCCAAAAATGTTTCCCGCAACACTGCTCAAAATGTTCGGCATGTTTCCGAACTCAAAAAGTTCCATGGGATAGGCAATTTTCACAACATTTCCTTTTATACTGAAAACGTGGGCAGCAAGCTTTTTAACGTAAACCTTTTCTGTTGTAAGCTCCGTCCATGTTCCAACAGAACTTTCCGCCGCAACGCCACCCGCAGCTTCCGTTATGCCTACGCCTTCTTCTGGTTCAACATAAAACTCGCAGACAACATCCGTTTCTTCAGGCGTATATTTTAAATCCACAAAGTCCACATAACGCAAGATACTCAAACCTCAGTATTACAATGGAAAACACTGTTTAAAACTTTTAACCATCCAAGCCATATTGGTTAAAAATGTGAACCACAATGAAACTTAAAGCCAAGCTCTTAGACATTCAAGCAGGAGGAAAACAAATAGCCATATTAGATGATGAAACCGCCGGATTACTAGGTGTACACTCCTCCGACAGAGTAAGAATAAACTACAAAAACAAATGCGCAGTTGCCATAGCCAACATAGCCAGCAACTTCCCACGCAACCACATAGGACTCTACACAGAAATCTCGGAAATGTTTGGAATAAAAGCTGGAGAATACGTTGAAGTGCAATACGCCCACATACCAGAATCGCTGGGTTATGTGCAAGAGAAAGTTCGCGGCGAAAGCCTACAAGAAAACAAAATAAAAGCCATAGTTAAAGATGTAGTGGAACATCACCTAAGCGACACCGAAATCGCTGCGTTCATAACGGCACTTTACGTTCGCGGATTAAACATGCTTGAAATTGAAGCTTTGTCCAGAGCCATGGTAGAAACTGGCCGTACCTTAAAACTTAACAAAAAACCCATATTAGACAAACATAGCATAGGTGGTATACCAGGAGACAAAACAACAATTTTGGTAGTGCCAATTATTGCCTCAGCAGGTTTCACCATTCCCAAAACTTCATCGAGAGCAGTTACTTCCCCAGCAGGAACAGCCGACCGCGTCGAAAGCTTATGCCCAGTAAACCTAACCATTGAAGAAATAACAGAAGTCGTAAACAAAACAAATGGTTGCATGGCATGGGGCGGTGCATTAGAGTTAGCACCAGCAGACGACATATTCATCCAAGTTGAATACGTATTGGGCATAGACCCGCTTCTGCTGCCATCAATAATGAGCAAGAAAAAAGCGATAGAAGCCACACATGTAGTCATAGACATACCAACAGGAAGAGGAGCAAAAATAAAAACAATCGGAGAAGCCCACACACTAGCCAACAACTTCATCGAATTAGGAAAGCGCTTAGGCATAAACCTTCGATGCGCAATAACCTTCGGCGAACAACCTCTGGGATACGCTGTTGGTCCAGGGCTTGAAGCCAAAGAAGCGCTTGAAACAATTATGGGAAACGGTCCCACAGACCTTAAAGAAAAGGCGACAGAAGTTGCAGGCATACTTTTTGAAATGATGGGCATCGAAAACGGAAAGAAAACAGCGGAAAAACTGCTTAAAACTGGCAAAGCGGAAAGAAAACTTCGCGAAATAATAGAGGCTCAAGGTGGAAACCCAAGGATTAAGCCAGAAGACATAAAAGTGGGAGAAAAAAAGGCGGAAATAACCGCAAACAAGGACGGCAAAGTTTTATGGATTAATAACCAAAACATAGCCCAAATTGCCAGAGAAGCAGGCGCACCGAAAGAGAAAGGCGCAGGAATAAAACTAAAAGTAAAGCTTGGCGAAAAAGTCAAAAAAGGTCAAGCCCTTCTGGAAATATATGCCGAAAGAAACACAAAATTAGAAGTAGCTGAAAAATTGGCAAATACGCTTCAATTGATTGGAATAGGCAAAAAATGGGAGGAACAAATGTTAATAGACCAAATTCCAGCAAAAGCTGCACATATAAGACCCTTCACAATAGAACGCTAACCCAAAACTATCGATGTCTTAACAGCCAAGTTGGATTTCAGTTGTAAACGCCAAAAACTTACGGGATTGGTTACAGATTTTGATTTAACATTTTGATGGAACTTCAAATAAGTTTTGCACGGAGGCTAAAAAGCTCTATTCTTGAAAGGTGCGACTCTCTTTGCGACTTTAAACATTCTAAGCCATTCCGTATCAGACAAAAACAATCCTGCGTATGCTCCGGCGTTGCATGCTATTCCACACCTTCCGCATATGGGTTTGATTCCATTCTCGTCTGTGTTAGATATGACACAATATTGTTTTGTTTTACCGCTGCTATCCAAATTTACAAAAAACCAGTTTGGACAATTTGCAGTCCATTTTCCATCTCTGAATAGGTTTAGTTGTTTCGATGTGTTAGCAATAAAATCCGGATATTTTTCTTTTATTTTTAATAACTTATCTATGGTATTATTTCTGAGTTTTCCATAAGGCAACCATAATTTATCATTGTAAGAGAAAGGTGTATGAAATTGAAATGTGAAAGCTCTGGCGAAACTGTACCATTCATCGACAACATCTTCGACGCATCCATAGTTTAAACTGTTTACCGTCATGTTAATGACAACATCAACTCCAGGATGGTCAAGAACGTTTTGTTTCACCTTCCTATATATTTTCTCGCCTCTAATTGCGTCGTGAATACTTTCTGTTCCATCTATTGAAATGAAATATCCTGCACCAAAATCGACTAATGGCAATGTCCCATTTGTCACTATGGTAACATAGCGCCATTTCATCTCGCTAATAATAGCCTCAATAACGTCTGGTCTAAGAAGTGGTTCGCCGCCTGTTAGACTAATGGACATTACATCGTTTTTTATGAATTTTTCTCTTACGATATTTCTCCATTCATCAGCACTTAATTCTTTGCGAAGCGTCCTATTCAGCCACCAGTAACAATGTTTACATTTTAGATTGCAAAAATTTGTAATGTCGGCAGAACCAAATATGGGCAATTTTTTCTTTAAATATTTTATTTGAATTATCTTATAAGCAACTTTTGTAACGCCAACTAGTTTTTTCAAATTAGAAGATCTGCGCACCATTAATTTCCGGTAAATGTTTTCAAGAAGTATATTTACCTTCTCTTCTGTTTCTTTCCACAGCGAGCTCTTCTGGTTTGATGCCCCCTCGCTTTCTTACGGCGGGCGCTCTCTTTGGCTTTTCTACGGGAATCATATTCTCTACTCATGTTCCTTTTACCTTCATCTCCCTCAAAATATTAACAGCGTCCTTTCCAAAAAACCTTCTGTTAAAAATACAAGTCTGCTTTTTCCTACTCGCATCAAATTACATTAATGGTTCGGCATAAGCGCCGGGGAAGGGATTCGAACCCTTGCGAGCCCGAAGGCCCACTGGCTTGCTTGTCTCTTTAGCCCCTTTTTGGTTTTGTGATCTCGAGGCCAGCGCGTTAACCACTCCGCCACCCCGGCGAAAGGGAAGACGCTGCTTCACTTTCTAAAAGATTTTCATTTTAAAGAAGATTATGCTTTATCCATTTTGGAAGAATATTCTTTTGGCATGGCTAGGTCTGCTATGTCTACGCTGTGTTCGTAGATTTGTTTTAGGATTGAGGATGCTTCTAAGATGTTCGGCACTACATCGAAAGACTGTGCTTTTGCAATTTTTTCAACGTCAGCAAAGAGTTCATCAATTTTTTCTTGCATTCCTCGGACGCTTTCAGCTAAACCCGTATCACCCATGAAAAAGGCTTTTAGGGCTTTTTCATGCGCTTCGAAGCATGCTACATGAAAATTCATTAGCGCTTCCCTTAATTCTTCAGTGAGTTTTGCACCTTTCAATTCGATTGTTTTTTGTGCTATGCGCACGCATTCGTCGCCTATTGCCTCCACTAGGCTTGTTGTTAGGCGATAGTCTAAACATTCGATTGGGCGGACGCCTAGTTTTTCGCTTAGGGAGGGATTTTGGATTATAGTGCGAAGAATACGCACCAAAAGGAAGTGAAGCCTATTAACTTCGTCGTCTCGGGCTATGATGGTTTTAGCCAATTGTGGGTCCCCACTGATTAGGGCGTTGACAACGTCACGGTGCATGCCAGCCGCTATTGTGTAGCCTCTGCGTAGAATCTTTTCGGGTGGAAAACTTGAAGGTTCCAGCAGACATTGCAAAATTATGCGGGAATAATCTTCTTCGACTATTTCTAATCCAATCAGTCGACTTGCAACCTTCTTAACGGTGTCGCGTACCTCAAGGCTAATACGTTCCTTTGCCTCGATAGTGATAATATCAAATCCCAATAAATATTTCCCAAGGATTTCACGACTCAAATATGGACTAGGCTTCAAAGTGACAGTGCGGGTGGATGGCTCAACACCATATTCAGGGTCTATTAGGAGTTTGCCGTCGCTGGTTTCGCTGACAGCAACGACAGAGCCGGGTTTAAACCCGTATCGTGTAGCCCAATGTTTAGGCAGGCAAATGAAGAATGTGCCGCTGGGGGTACGTTGAACCTTACGTAATTCATCCATCTTGCATCGCCAAGGTAAAATTGCTGTTGCTATGATATAAACGCATCTAAACAAAAGGTTAATGTATAAAAATAGGCGGGAATGTTAGTATTGCAAGGCATAATTATAGTAGGTATAGATTTGGCTGGGAAAACGGAAAACCCAACTGGATGGGCGATTTGGAAAGGAAGAACCGTAAAAACAAGCATGGTCTACACAGACAATGACATTTTAGAGGGCATCACCAGCAAAAAACCATTAATCATAGCAATTGATGCGCCTTTAACGTTTCCGAAAAGGGGAATCTTAAGAAAGGCTGACAGAGAAATGATTGAGATGGGATACAGGGTTTTTCCGCCAAGCCTTCCAGCAATGAGGATGCTTACAGAACGAGCTATAAAATTGAACAAGCTAATTACTGAGAAAGGCTATAAAACAATAGAGGTTCACCCCACATCAACACGCAAAGCCTTGAACATGCCAACAAAAGACTGGAAAAAAATTCAAACAATATTAAAGGATATAGGATTGAAAGGCGACATCGAAACCAGCAGTTTGACACCGCACGAAATCGACGCAGTAACCTCAGCCTTAACTGCATACCTCCACATCCAAAACCAAACAGAAGCAATAGGCGATGAAAAAGAAGGCTGTATAATAGTTCCAAAAAGGCAGGATTGGAGGACACTTAAAATATGAGCGTGAATGAGAAACTGCAGAGAGCTGTTGAATTGACCATTGAGGCAGGCTACCAACTTGGCAAAGAGGCTTTTGACTTTCTAAGCAGTTTAGCAGCGACAGAAAACCCAGCGGAAATTGTAAGTAAGGCTTTAAAGAAAATAGAAAGCCTAAAAGAGAAGCCTTTGTTTATTGAGAGAAGCTTTCTGGAGCTGCTTGTGAAAGAACATGAATCTTCAGAAGAAGCACTTTTACAGCCATTAGAATCTCTTCAACCACCACTCGAACCGTCGCCGATTACTGGGAAAGGGCAGTTTCATCCCTTCGCAAAAGAAGTGGAAGCCGATATTAAGTTTATTGATAACCCGGCTGACAAACTAAGCTCAAATGGAACAATTGAGGATTACCTTGGATATTTTAGAGATAGATTCAAGCGGATAGAAAAGTTGTTGAGGCAGAGAATCGATGTTAAAAGTGCAGCGTCAATTATAGACGCTTTAAAGGCGCCCGCAAATACACGTCTTAAAATTATTGGCATGGTAACTGAGAAAAGGGAGGCAAAGCAAAAGTTTCTGTTGAAAGTTGAGGATTTAAGTGCAAGCGTCACGGTGCTTGTGCCCCAAAACGCAACGGGTGAGCTTTTAAGCAAAGCGCGGTTGCTTCTGCTTGACCATGTTGTGTGTTTAAGTGTTGTAAAAACAAGGAGCAACTTGCTTATTGTTGAGGATATTCTGTTGCCGGACATAGCACAAAAGACACCCCACAAAGCCACAGTTCCGGTTTACGCTGTGCTTACCTCGGACATGCATGTGGGTAGCACAAAATTTCAAAGTGAAGTTTTCAACCGTTTTGTGTTGTGGCTTAATGGTAAATATGGAAACGAAAAAATGAGGGAAATGGCAAGCCACGTCAAGTATGTCCTAATAGCAGGCGACATTGTAGACGGCATAGGAGTTTACCCAAACCAGGCGAAGGAACTTGCCGTAAAAGACATCGTGAAACAATATAAATTTGCTGGAAAATATTTCGAACAAATTCCCGATTACATAGAAGTGGTAATTATACCCGGAAATCATGATGCTCCACGGAAAGCGTTGCCCCAACCAGCCATATCAAATACTTTCCTAGAAACCCTCAAAGAGGCAAGGAACGTCTATTCTTTAGGAAATCCGTGTCTTTTAAGCCTTCATGGTGTGGAGGTGCTGTTATATCATGGGCGCAGTTTGGACGACATTCTTTTTACAGTTCCAGACATGAACCCAAACCATCCAGAAAAGGCAATGAAACTGCTTCTGCAAAGTCGCCATTTAGCACCAGTTTACGGCGGAAAAACGCCCCTATCCCCCGAAGAAAGAGACTGCTTAGTCATAGAGCGCGTTCCAGACATTTTCCATGCTGGTCACATACACATATTGGGCTATACCAATTATCGTGGAGTTTTAGTTGTGAATTCTGGTGGGTGGCAAGGGCAAACGGAATATATGAAACGGTTGGGCATTACTCCCACGCCGGGAAAGGTTCCAGTTGTAAATCTTCAAACTTTAGAGGTTAACGTCATACCTTTTTGTTAGGATAACCCACGTGCAATTAACCGAGCAACACGGATTGGTTCTGGAACTCTACCGCAAAAAGACAACGCCTGAACAAGGCGGGAAGCCCATTTAACATTTGTATTCACCACTTCAACATATAATGGAGCTTCACCATCCAAAGTAAAAACTTCATGGATTGGCCCCAATTTTTTAAACACTCTCCAGCGCATCTCCCAATCTTTAAAATGTCTTTGAAGCGCTTGTTTCACTTTCCTATTGTTAGGTTTTGTCCGTGATATTATGATAATGGGTTTCTTAAATTCTTCATAGATTGCAGTTGCGTCTATAAGGTTGAACCCTGCAAAGGAAACTCCTGCAAGCATGACAGCGTCGAATTTCCATTTGGCGATGGTTTTGACGAACTTTTCTGTTGCGTCCCAACCATCAACACTGATTTTAACAATTTTTATGTCTTCAATTTTGGCTTCTCTAAGCAAAACCGAGACAAGAAGCGCCTTTCTTGTTCTGCCCTTCTGGAAACTTCCATCTTCAACTCCCACCACACGCATTTTTCGAAAGTTTCTTCGATTCATATTCCACCAAACATCCAAGCCTAACGTCACTAGCAAAAACGTCTTTAACAATACTACGTGCCACTTCCAACCTAATCTTTTTTGTCCTTCCATAACGCCCCATACTTACAACGTGTGCGTTTAATAATCCCATAGCATCAAGCTCATTCACTAGCATACTTAAACGGCGTTGGGTTAAGGGCGTAATACCCAACTCCCCGCAAAGTTCAGCATATACCTCATAAATTTCGCCTGTAATGGCACGGTGAACATTCGCCTTGTTAAGGTGGTATATGCTTAAAAGAACAAGTTTTGAATGCAACGTCAAATTTCTAAGGGCTTCAACCACACGGTTGTGTTCAATATGTTTTTCAGCCTCACGAACATGCTCTTCAGTTACAACGCTTGCACCTTTCCGCTCAGCAACCTCACCAGCAACACGAAGCAAATCCAAAGCCCTCCTAGCATCGCCGTGTTCAGCAGCAGCCAAAGCAGCACACAAACTCAAAGCAGCCTCAGATAAAGCACCATCGCAAAAAGCCAATTTTGCACGTTCTAAAAGGATATTGCCCAGCTCGGTAGCATCATAAGGTCTAAACACCATTTCCTCCTCACTTAAAGAGCTAAAAACACGTGGATCAAGAAACTCCTTCAATCGCAAATCATTGGATATGCCAATCAAAGACACCCTACTTTTACGTAAAATCTCGTTTATCCTTGTCAATTCATAAAGGAGAGAGTCGCCACGTGCCTTTATTAAGGCATCAATCTCATCTAAAACCACAATAAAAACAACCCCTAAAACATCTAAGCTAGTTTTAAACCTGTCAAAAACCTCGCCGACAGACAAACCAGTAAAGGGAACAGAAACTCCCATATTTTGGCATAAACTTGCAAAAACACGGTATTCAGAACCCACCATACGGCAATTCACATAACAAAACTTAAGCGGCGCATTAAACTCCTTTGCTTTAACCTCAAGGTGACTTAAAACATATTTTGTTACAGCAGTTTTGCCCGTTCCAGTTTTCCCATAAATAAAAACATTGGAGCACCTAGCACCTTTTAAAGCAGGAGCCACCGTTTCCCCAAGTCGTCTAATTTGCTCTTCTCTATGGGGTAATTTTTGTGGTAAGTAATCATGCCGCAAAACATCTCTATCCCTAAAAATGCTAACGTTACCAATAATCTTCTCAAATATACCATCAAGCATATCATTCATTTGTTAATAATCCCCCTTCAAGTTTAAAGGTAAAACCCCATTTTCCAGTCGAAAAATAAGCTCTGCCATATAGAAAACTAAATTTAAATTACAAAAATCTAAAACAAGAGAACTTGTCTCGGTAGAAAATTAAAGTTGCATGAAGACCCACCCCACAATTTCTAGTGGAAACTCTGAAACTTTTCTAAAATATTTGATTTCAAGTTTAGAGAAGATATACTCTGAAAAGTAAAAAATTACTAACTATTAAAATTGTTATTACTAAAAAATAGATTAATACTAAAACAATAAAATAATCTTTTTATTCTTTGCCAGAACTTTACTTTATTTTTTCCAATGGAAATGAAGGGGTGTGTCCCCCTATAATTGAATTCTTTTAATCCTTGACGCTTCTATTTTTTCCAATAAACCCTTAACATAACATACACTCGTTAAATTTTTTATTCACAGATGTGAAAACTTTGTGAAATTAACTGAACAAAGACTCTTTTTTAACCTTAATTTTCTAATTATTAACTATTTTTTGTCTCTTTATTGTAAAATACCCACCCCTCCTCTTCTACTGGAGGCATAAGATTAATTAACTTTTGTTTTTCTTTTGATTTTAAGAGAAAATGTGAAGTCTGTGAAACAAAAAACAAAGCAAATTTTCTTCATTTTTTATTTTTAAACTTAAAATTGACAGCTTTATTTTTGGTTCTTTACCATAACAGCTATAACTTGTGAAGTGTAAATTGTGAAAAGCCTTCCGGAAGGATGCACGCTGTAAATGTCAACTAAAAAAATGCGCGTTGAAATATTCGATGGTGAGGGTAACAAATACACATTAACGCTTGAAGGGCAAATAACCAGAGATAAGGCTATTCGCCTTTTGGATTTGGTTGAACTTTTAGGTGGAATGCCAACCAGCGGGCATCACGAAAGCAATCCCACAACACTAGCTAACCAACTTTCCAAGTACGATAAGATTCGCATGATAATTCAAAAGAATTTCCCCCTAACATGGTTTTCTTCACGTGAAGTTCAACTGGCTTACGAACAGGAATTTAAGGAACCAATAAGCCTAAGCACGGTGGCAACATATCTCTCCAGAATGGCGAGCAAGGGAACACTTATCAAAACTGGGGCTTCCAACTGCCTAAAATACCGATTGACACCAACTTATACGGAGGCGTCACTTAAACAAGTACCCTAATTCACGCGGCCTTGCTTTCCTTTTTCTTTAAAAATTCCTCCATTTCCTTCTTCACATTATATTTGAAGGGAATTTTACTTGTATTCCTCTCCAAGTAACCCCCCTCATAAAGTTTCTTCATTAACCGTGCAGTGTGCTCCCGACTGAGTTTAATCCTATCCTTTATTTCAGGTGCTGTCTTAGGACCTTCCGAAGCTAGCATCTCTAGAACAGCCAATTCTGTTTCTGTTAGCGGTGCTAAAGCCTTCTCCCTTTTTATGGGTATTACCGCTTCAACATTCACCTCTGGAACTGCGGAAAGCTCCCTTGCTTGTTCTTCCAAAGCGGAAACCTTTAAGGCTAAAGTTTCTTGTGATGCAACAAAATCACACAGTTTCCTATCAACCTCCACAAGCTTCACTGACATATCCTCTTTATGCCTTAGAAGGTCGCTCATTTTCTCCTCTAAGGAAAGAACTCTTTTATAGGATTCTTCCGCTCTATTTAGTGCCGTTTCACCTTTCGAATAAGTCGACTCAACCTTATACGCAAGCAACTCTACTCTTTCCGCTTCCTGTCTAAATTGCCTATTAAAACTTACAACAATATCTTCGACAGTCTCTTTCGCCTTTTCATACTCCGCCTTAACTTTACAAAGTTGCCTATAATATTCAAACGCAGCAAAAATTGTTATAGCGACTAGAACACTTGAAAAGATTAAGATATCGATCACTTATATTGTCCTCCGTGATTTTTTGTGATTACGCTTAATTCAAATATGTTACATCACACATCACAGTTTTAGCGAAGAGAATTTAAGGATTGCGGTTTATAGTGGCTATTGAGATGACATGACATCACACGTCACAACAATATATGCCGCGTTACTTATAGAGTGCTCATAAAATCTAAGACTTTTTTTTAGGTTTCTTTTTAAACTATGGTGCTTTATTTGCTTTAGTTGGCATGTGCGCTTTGCTTATTGCTGTCTTTTTTATGTGATTTGTGATGTCACGTTATGCCCTCCGAAGGACTTGAAAGTGTTTTGAGGCTATTTTCCAACTCTGTTCTTATCATTTTTATGAGTTTTACATGCTCTTCCAGTTTTTCGTTTTTGCTTGACATGTTTTTATATGCCTCTATGAAGTCGCGCAGTTTGTTTGCTATTTCCAAGTAGGGGTCTAAAGATGTGTCTTCGAAAATTCCCAAATACCCTAAAAGCAGTACTGTATATATTGCTTTTATGACATTTTCTTTTGCTTGTTTTAAAGTTCTGTTGAAAGCTCCTCGGCTTATTTTTGACTTTAATGGTCGTAATTTGGCTTTTTCACCGTATTTTAGAGGTTTCCCAGCAATATTTTCAGCTAAAATGTCAATGAGTAATGTTTCAAGCTGCGTTTTTGTTAAATGGCTATTTGAAGCAAGTATTTTCACAATGGGGTCATTTAAGGAACTCGTCAACCATGCTTGAACGCTTTCTTTTAGATTCAAACTTTCTTCCTCACGATTCTTTTCTATGGATACAATTTTGTATACTGCCCTCTTTTAAAAATATCGAAACTTAAGTTTTCACCATCACGTTTTGTGCCAAGAAAATTGGTAAAGCCGAAAATATTTTGCCTTTTAAGATTTTGAACTTGAAAAAGTTCTTAAAACTGTAATTCTCTGTGAAAAACGGCGCTTTCTCTAAGCCTTTAACATCACGCAAAAGTCACATGTGATAATTTCAAGTGTGACTTTACCGTGATTTTCAAAGCTTTTAGGCTTTTCATTTCCTTTATAGGTTTTCTGCCTGCCTTTTCAACTCACCAAAAAGTTCTGGACGTAAGTCTTTAAGTGTAGGTACAAATGTTTCCATTGCTTTTATATCTCCGTAATTCACATCACATGTCACAAGGTCTTCCTCATCATACTTTGCTTGTGCGAGGATTTTTCCGTTGGGTCCAATGAGTCTGCTTCCTCCCCAAAACTGCAGTCCATCTTCTATGCCTACGAGGTTAACATAGGCTAGGAAAACGGCGTTTTCTATGGCTCTTGCCACGGTTAAAACTTCAAAGAAAGTTCGCCGAATTGCTGGGGAAGCGGAAATGCAAGTTATTAGTTGGGCGCCTTTTAGGCGTGCCAGTCTGCTTATTTCTGGGAAAAATATGTCGTAGCATATGATTAAACCTATTCTCCCAATTTCCGTGTCAAAAACTGCGGCGCCATAGCCTTGACGGAAATATCTTTTCTCTTCAAAAACGCTGTGGGTTGGAAGGTGAATTTTTCTATACTTTCCAATAAAGCCCTCTGGTCCCACGAGAACCGCTGTGTTGTAAATTGTTGCTTTTGTTTTTTCGCTTAACTCTGGCATTCCAAAAATAATGTGTACTTTTGATTTTTTGGCTATGTTTTCTATGGCTTTGGTTGATGTGCCTGGTATTGGCTCTGCTATTTGACAGATTTGGTCTCTGACAACATAACCTGTCAATGAAAGTTCTGGGAAAATCACAAGGTTTGCGCCTTGCTTTTTTGCCTTTGCTACAGTTTCCTCCATCTTTTTTATGTTTTCTGTTTTGTCTGCGCGTTTACAGCTTATTTGTGCTAAGGCTATTTTGATTCTTTCCTTCATTGTCTGTTCACTCTGACAATTAGCTGAAACCGTAGGGAAGTCTAAAATCTGCTCCAACATTTCTATATTCAAGCTTTGCAGTTAATGGCATTCGCCTTTTATGTTCTGTGGAAAGCCACCTACCTTTAACCCGCTCCACAACATTTCTTTCTATGCCCAACTGTTCCGCTATTTCTCTTTCATCCATAAAATGTTCCAGCCCGTAAAGGATGAGGTCAAGGGTTTCATATTTTATGCCCAATTCATTTTCTGCTAGTTGACCAGGCCATAAACCCGGCGAAGGCGGTTTCGCCGCTATTTCTTTTGGTATGCCTATGTTTTCGGCGAGTTTTTGAACTTGTGTCTTGTATAAGTCCATTATTGGTGATATGTCTGCAGCCATATCTCCCCATTTTGTGAAGTAGCCCATCATTGTTTCTGATTTGTCTGAGCTTCCGCATACTAACATGCCGAGTTTGTTGGCGTAGTAGTAAACGTAAACCATGCGGGTTCTTGCTTTTATGTTGCCCTTACACAGATGGTCTGCGGGATCAAAAATGGGTATGGAATTGTAGAAGGCTTTTAAGGTTGGAGTGATGTTTATCATCTCTGTTTTGAAGCCAAACTTTTTAGCCACAAGCTTTGCATGTTTAATATCTTCAGCAGTGTATGTTTCATCTTCTGGTAGCATAAGCCCCAACACTTTATCGCCGCCTATTGCCAAAGCGGAAAGCGCAGCCACTGTGGAGCTGTCCACTCCGCCGGATAACCCCAAAACTATGCCTTTCACATGGGTTTTTTCCACATAATCTTTTATGAAACGTTTTATTCGCTTTTCCACTTCTTGGAAGTCTAAATCCAGAATTGAAAGTTTTAATTCCAAGGAGGAGAACCTCTCTTTTATGCTTATGATTGGAATGCTTATGGACAAAAATAAATACTTGAATGATGTAAGGTTTACGGTATAGAGGATTAAACATGGGGCGTAGAAGGAGAAAAGTTATTCGTGTCCCAAGGAAACGTTTACCTAAATTCTTCGCTTGCCCAAGGTGTGGGAAGGAAGCAGTTAGAGTTGAAATTCTGCGTGATGAAGGGCGAGCGCTTGTTGGGTGTGGCAGTTGCGGTTTAAAAGAGGAGTTTTCAGTTAAGCCAGCGCAGGGCGAAGTTGACGTTTACTGCCTATTTACAGACAAACTTTATGGAAAAGCTTCAGCGTTAAGGAGGTAATAATAACTGCTTAAGTAGGGTTGCCTTATGGTAGGGCGTGTTGAAAAATATTTGCTTGAAAAAATCGAGTCTGAAGGCGCAATTCACATAACTCTTATAGACCCCGAAAAGGTCACGCCGCCTCAAGCTTCTAAAATAGTTTCTAAGGCAAGCTTAAGCGGAACTGCAGCTGTGATGGTTGGCGGTTCAACTTTTGTTTCTACAACACATCTGGACAGCATTGTCAAGGCAGTTAGGCGTGCTGTGGAAGTTCCAGTAATTCTTTTTCCAAATAATGTGACGGGCATAAGCCGCTATGCAAACGCCATATGGTTTATGTCGCTGTTAAACTCCATCGACCCTTACTTCTTAATTGGCGCCCAAGTTTTAGGGGCTCCATTAATCAAGAAGTATCGTTTAGAGCCGATTCCCATGGGCTACATAATTATTGGCGATGGCGGCACCGCCAGTGTCGTCGGCAAAGCAGTTCCCATTCCATACAACAAACCTGAAGTTGCTGCTGCGCATGCCTTGGCAGGGCAATATTTGGGTATGCGCTTCATATATTTGGAGGCTGGTTCAGGCGCTAAGAAACCCGTGCCTCCAGAGATGATTCGTGCTGTTAAGCGTTGTGTTGATGTTCCATTGATTGTTGGAGGAGGCATCAAATCTAGGGAACAAGCGTTGGCTGCGGCTTCTGCTGGTGCAGATATTATTGTGACTGGCAATATTGTTGAAAGGGAAGAAGTTAGGGAAAGGGTTTCCGAAATTATTAGGAGCATAAGAAGCTTCAGGTCATAGAGACTTAAGGGAAAGTGGTTTACTATATTTTGTGTAGAATTCACACGGAATAAAAGCATCCTGCAAAGTCCTTTTTTATTCTTTATGTAACAAAAACCAAAATAACTGTGAGACCAAAAGAAGTTGCAGGGCTTGCCATGAAAAATCAGATGAGTGAATTATACTGGCAATATATAGAAAATTTGGAGGATAAACTTGAACAATTATGCCATTTAACCCAAAAAGCCAGAGAGAAAGGCTTCGACCCTGTGCTAACGCTTGAATGTAAAGTTGCTAAGGACTTGGCTGACCTTGTGGAGGGACTTGTTGGACCAAAGGGTGTTGCTGAAAGCATTAGGGAGTTAAGCGTTAAACTTCCGAGGGAAGAGTTGGCGTTTAAAATTGCAGAGGAAATTGTCCACGGCAAATTTGGGCATATGGAGGCGGAAGCCGCCGCTGAACAAGCCATACGCACTGCACTTGCAATTCTTACAGAGGGGCTTACGGCAGCGCCTTTGCAAGGAGTGGCGAAAGTAAAAATTAAAACGAATTCTGATAGGACGCGTTATCTCGCCATCTATTTTGCTGGTCCAATAAGGTCTGCTGGTGGAACAGATCAAGCTTTGACGTTGGTTATAGCGGATTTTGTGCGGCGGTTGCTTGGGCTTGACCGTTACAAGCCAACAGGAGATGAAATTTCACGGTTTATTGAGGAGATGCGCCTTTATGAGCGTTCTGTAAGCCGTTTTCAGTATCATGTTTCAGATGAGGAGCTTAGGAAAGCCCTTCAATGGCTTCCAGTTGAAGTGACGGGAACGGAATCCGACCCAGTTGAAGTTTCTTCCTTTAGGAATCTTCCCAGAATTGAGACTAACCGTGTTCGGGGTGGAGCACTTAGGGTGGTGAACGACGGAGTTGTTGGACGTTCCTCTAAAGTTTTGACAATTGTTGAGAAACTTGGGATTCCAGGGTGGGATTGGCTTAGGGAGCTTCGTAAAAAGTCTGAAAAGAAATCTGCTGGGTTCATGGATGATGTAATTGCGGGACGCCCAATCTTCTCCTTTCCATCTAGGCGTGGTGGTTTTCGTCTAAGATATGGAAGGGCACGAAACACTGGGCTTTCTGCTGTGGGCATCCATCCGGCGGCGATGCTTGTGCTTCAAGGTTTTTTGGCTGCTGGAACCCAAATGCGGTTGGAACTTCCCGGGAAGGGCGGTGTTGCTGTTCCAGTTGACATGTTGGAATCGCCTGTTGTCCTGTTAAGGGATGGCTCTGTTATTCGTGTTTCAATGGAAAATTTCAGTCAGATAAAGGATGATATTATTAAAATATTGTTTTTGGGCGATATTCTGGTTAGTTTTGGAGATTTCTTATATAACAATAAGCCTCTTGTACCTTCCGCTTATGTGGAGGAATGGTGGGCTAAAGACCTGCAAAAAGCCATTGCTGAAAGGTTTAATGGAAACATTCAAAGCTTGGCGGAAGCTACTGACATCTCATCCGAGAGGTTGAAGGCGTTTTTGGAAGACCCATTCGCCAACAAACCAAACGTTAAAGAAGCCATAGCCTTATCTGTGGCGTTACATGTGCCACTCCACCCATTTTACACGTATTTCTGGGCGAATCTCCAGTCAACTGAAACGCTAAAACAATTGCGTACGTGGCTTCTTAACTCGAAAATAAAAGTGGAAAATGATGTTGTCGACGAAGTTGTTGGAGAAATGGAAGAAAACGTCAAACAAGCTTTAGAGACGCTTTGCTTACCACATAAAGTTGTGGATGGCAAAATCGTTATTGAAGGTGTAGATGCGCACGCATTTGCCTTTTGTCTTCGTTACCAATCCTCAGGCACAGTGGAGTTTTCTTCCGCCAAATCCATTATAGAGGCTGTTAGCCGCTTGTCGGGCATAATAATAAGGGATAAAGCGCCGACGTTTGTTGGTACACGCATGGGGCGTCCCGAAAAGGCGAAGAGGCGTGAGATGAAACCGCTTGTACACGTTCTTTTCCCAGTTGGTTTGGCTGGTGGAGCCCAAAGGGACATAGTTGAAGCGGCGAAGAAGGGAAGGGTTTTTGTAGATGTTGTTCGACGTAAATGTCCAGTGTGTGGCACTTTCACTTTTAGGGTTAAATGCCCAAGTTGTGGTTCTGAAACTTTGTATAAGCGGCATTGCCCTCGTTGTGGTAAGGTTTTGAATGGAGTTGAATGTCCAGTCTGTAAAGTGCATGCTGTTTCCTACCAGAAACAAGTTGTTAACTTTAAGGAGTTGCTTGAAGGTGCTTGTAAACGTTTAGAGGTTTCTGTCCCTAAGGTTTTGAAAGGCGTTAAGGGTTTAACAAACGAAAGTAAAACTCCTGAAATTATAGAGAAGGGCATTTTGCGGGCAAAGTATGACTTGTCGGTTTACAAGGACGGAACAATACGCTTTGATGCTACAAACGCTCCGTTAACTCACTTTAAGCCATCCGAAATTGGAGTTTCAATAGAGAAGCTTAGGCAACTCGGTTATGCCTATGACATTCACGGCAAACCCTTAATAGATGAAAACCAGATATGCGAATTAAAACTTCAAGATGTGGTTATCCCAGTAAAATGTGCAGAATATTTTGTGCGTGTTGCAAAGTTTTTGGATGAGCTTTTGTTGAAGGTTTATGGACTTTCGCCATACTACAATGTTAAGCAAATAGATGACCTTGTAGGGCATCTTACCGTCGGTTTGGCGCCGCACACTTCTGTTGGTATTTTAGGGCGGATTATTGGTTTTACGCATTTGAATGTTTGTTATGCACATCCAATTTGGCACTCAGCCAAACGCAGGGACTGCGACGGCGACGAAGACGCTTTAATGCTTGCTTTGGACACTCTGCTTAATTTTTCACGTGAATATTTGCCTGCGCAGATAGGCGGTATAATGGATGCCCCGTTACTTTTAATTCCCGTGGTTAAAACCCAAGAAGTGCAGAGGCAAGCGCATGACTTTGATGTTGCATGTGCTTATCCCATGGAATTTTACGAAAAAACGTTGGAGAATGCAGAAGCCAAACAAGTTAGCCGCATTATCGACCTTATTTCGCATCGGCTGGGAACAGAAGCACAGTTTGAAGGTTTCAGTTTCACCACTCCAGTTTCAAACATTAATATGGGAAACGTCGAAAGCGCCTATAAACGCCTTAGTTCGATGATTGAAAAGTTAACTTGCCAGCTTGACCTAGCCGAGAAAATAAAGGCGGTTGACGCAAGAAAAGTAGCTTTAAAAGTTTTAACAAAACACTTCATTCGAGACATAGCTGGAAACCTCCGTGCCTTTTCAACCCAAGCTTTCAGGTGCAAGTCATGCAGCAAAATTTTTAGGCGCTTGCCCCTCCGTGGCAAATGTTCCTCATGCGATGGAGAATTAACCCTAACTGTTTACCGTGGCGGCATCGAAAAATACTTGGAGGCAGCACAGCACCTAATTGAAAAGTATAGGTTGCCAGCTTATTATTCGCAGAGAATTTTGCTTGTGAAGGAAGAGATTAACGCTTTGTTTGAGGGGCGGAAACCTCGGCAAATAAGCCTAACAGACTTTGCCTAACAAAAACTTTTCTATGTTAAAATGCTAAATTGTTTTAGGTAAAGCCATGTTAAGAGAGGCTTATCACCCAAACGCTTACTTATCAAACATAAGAAACCTTAAACGTGGTCTTAGGGCAAGAACCAAAATATTAAATGTTCTAGGCGGCGGGGCGGTTGACGCAAAAACCGTCGCCAAAGAAACAGCCATGCCCTACAATGTTGTTATGCATCATCTACGGCTTTTAGAGACTGAGGAAATAGTCAAGCGTCGAGGCGGCAAACCACACGTTTGGGCGCTTACGGGTTTAGGTCAGAAGCGCTTGGTGGATTAAAGGGCTAAAAAGGGCATTGGCACGGTGAACATTTGCATTTTGGACATTTATCAGCATACTTGTTAACGGCTGCTTTTTCAAGGTTTACGCCCACAACATTCGCAAGCGAAGCCAACCACGCAACAACATCGGCAAACTCATCTTCCAAGGCTTGTTTGTTATCTGTCTTTAACGCTTCGCCCAACTCCTTCACTTCATCAATAAGCCAACTGAAAGTGCCATCAACGCCACGTTTCGAATCTTTATGGAAATATAAGTGATGCATCATTTTCTGAAATTCGGATATATGCAAATTCTTTCACCATCTCACGGTAAATGGCTGCCTTCAAAAGATAAAAAGTGTTCTTTGTCCTTTCTCAGTTATGTGTATGACTTTGACGCCCTTCCTTTCCAAATGAGCAGATATGAACCTTCTGTGACAGTATTTCGGGTTTGGTTCCATACACATGATACACGTGCGTTTTTCTTTTGCGATTTCCAAGAGCTTTTTTATTCCATTCCTAAAAAGTTTGGTCCGCATATGCCTTTTGTATCCGCCATGGCGATAGCCTCCCAATTCTTTGCCAAGCCAAACATATTCTATACCGTTTTCTGGAAGCCACCTTTCCATTTGCTCTTTCTTAAAATGTTCGGTTTTTGATGTTGGAAAACTGCGGACATCCACAAGAACTTGGATTTCATGCTTGCCCAACAATTCTAAGAAGGTTTTTAAGGAGCGGTTACTATGCCCAATGGTCCATATTGTAGTTTGCACAGCTATTCCACATTACCATCGCACCCGCAAAAAATAAACTTTCAACGTAACATTAATAACAGTGCTGTTTGCCATAGTAATAGGAGTGGCTGTTAAATGAGTAAGAAAAAGAAAGAGAAATCAGCACCTATGCCCGCTGCAAGTGCGGGGCTCCTAAGATTCTTTGAAGAGGAAACTGAAGGAGTGAAAGTGAAACCAGAAATACTCATTGGTTTGTCAATAGCATTAATAATTGTAGTTGTTTTGGCTCGTAATTTCTTCCCTTCTGGCTAACTTTAATGCCGTGAAGGCGGTGCATGCAACACTTCTATACGCTGGACAGAGTTGAGATGAATAAATATTTCACTCCGCTCTTCCCTTCCCGCAACCTGCGGTATTGGCTGAGCAATTGTCGCCCGCAAAATAATTGCTTCAGCATCTGAAAGCCATATCCCAGCGGGTTCACGAGTTACAGCAGCCAATGTTCCCTCAAAACCATAGGATGGATCCAAAATTATGCGTAGTTTCTTGCCTAAATTTTTTTCAAGCATATGAAATATTGTGAGGGGAACAGCTTGCTCTGGCATGTGACTCGCAAAATAATTATAATTAACACTTTGTAGATAAAACCGTTGCTCTTCTTAGGTATGGTGGGAATAACGGTGACATGGCGTGGACACCCCATTTTTCCAGCGTCGCTTTTCTCTGTTTTTGTTAAAATTAGCTGTTTATAAGAGGAAGCAATTATTCAAAGGATGCAAGTGCTGCCCTTAATTCCGCGACACTTTAATATGACTTGTAGTCTTTCATAGAAAACTTAATTGGGAGGATAAAGTTGACAAGCGATTTTTCGCTTGGGCGGTCCATGGAAAAAGCAGTTAAACATTATTCGTCATTGTTCAAGCTTCCAGCCTATAAAACGATGGTTTTAATTTTGGTATTGTTTTGTATGGTTGGGGGAATCCTCTCAGCAGTAGTCTTCCTTCCAAGCCTTATAGGGCTGGTTAACGGGTTGCTTTTGGGCTTTTCCTTATTCCTTATAACTCTCGCTTTTGACTATACTACTCATCTTGTGTTCTTTAGGAATGACCCAATTTATGATTTGAGGAGAACAGTGGGGCTTTCCCTTTTTTGTTGGGGTTTTTGGCTTTTTTTCATCGCCGTAGGAGTTGTTGCATCACTTATTCATTTGTTGTGGTTGTTTAGGCTTTGGCTTTTAGGATTTTTTGCGGTGTTTATCCTCCGTTTTGTAGTGTTAAATTCAACTTCTTTAACTGGTTGTAAGTGTCTTTTTTTGGCATCTATTCTTCAACCCTTTCTATGCGTTGTTATATTCGCCATTTTCTGGGCAATTGTTGGCTATCCCGTCAGTTTCCATTTGTTCCCCATATTTGCTCTTTCGCTTGTTGCCTGTTTTGTTTCAAGTTTCCTTTTTATGTATGTTTTAAACCGTGAAGGTGAACGGGCTATTGGTGTTCCTTCTCTTCACCTTTTCAAGGCTTTCCTGCTTGACTGGGTAGCAGACGTAAACGCCCCCTTCGAAGAGTTTCTGGAGAAACTTGGCGAAAAACGGGATGTTGAAGTTTCACTAATAAAGTTTGATTCATCTAAAACAAAAGCTGTTATGGCTATACCTTCAATTCATCCCGGACCCTTCAAAAACATTGGAAGCAGTTTTTTGCCTTTCACGCTTAAAACTGCATTGGAAAAGAAGCTGAATTGTGTTGCGTGTGTTCCTCACGGCTTGCTTGGACACGAGTTTGATTTGGCTTCTCAGCTTCAAAACCGAAAAGTAACCAATCAAGTTGTTGAATTTGCGGATTTTAAAGGTGTAGAAATTGAGGCGACACCCTTTATTAAGGTTAGCAATGGCTTAGCCACGGCATGTTGCCAAATATTCGGCAGTTGTGCGTTCCTCTCGTTTACTTTATCGCCCAAAACAACTGAAGACTTGCCGCAAGAATTGGGGCTGTTTGTTTATCAAGAAGCGGAAAGACATGGTTTGGATTGTTGTGCGGTTGTAAACGCGCATAACAGCATTGACGGAACCGTGTATATGCAAGAGGCTTTGGATGCCTTGAAAATGGTTGCAGCTAAATGTTTAGAAACAGCGGTTTCTATGGACAAGTTGCCCTTTAAAGTAGGTGCAGCCACAGTTATCCCTAAAGAATATAGCCTCAAAGATGGCATGGGTCATGGAGGCATAACAGTTATAATCGCAGAGGTGGGCGAGCAGAAAACTGCTTATGTGGTTATTGACGGAAACAATATGGTTGCTGGGCTACGTGAAAAAATACTTGCGAATCTTCGTTTAATGGGAATTGATGAGGGTGAAGTTTTCACGACAGACACGCATTCCGTAAATGCTGTGGTGTTAAACCTGCGTGGTTATCATCCTCTAGGCGAAGTTATAAACCGTGAAAACCTAATCAGCTACATTAAAGAGGCAACGCTCTCCGCCATGTCTAACTTGGAGCATGTTAGGGCTGCATGTCGCAAAATAACAGTTTCTGAGGTTAAGGTTATCGGCGAAAAACTTCTTGAAACATTATGTCTACTCATAGATAAAACAATTCAAAAAGCAAAAAGGGTGGTTGCTCCAATTTTCGGAATAAATGGACTAATTTTGATGTTGCTTTTGCTTTATGTTTAAGTTGACACCTTAAAACGTGCGTCTGGCTTTATGCTGTACGGAAAAATATAAGAGGCTCAAAAGCTATGATATAATCTGCTTTAGGCTGTCGTACGGTTGACTATGAAAAGGAGGCAATGTATTGGCGGAAGCAAAACAAGGTAAGGAAGGCGCGGGAAAACCAACAAAAGCTACACGGAATACGCAAAAATCACAAGGCAATGAAAACATTGTGTTGGTAGGCAAAAAACCAGTGATGAACTATGTGGTTGCATGCCTAACTTTTTTCAACGCTGGCTCCAAAAAGGTCATTGTTAAGGCCAGAGGGCGAGCAATCAGTAGAGCCGTAGACACTGTTGAATTGTTAAGGCGAGCTTTTGTGAAGGATGTGCAACTGCAAGAAATCAACATAAGCACGGAAGAAGTCACGAGAAGCGAAGGTCAAAAAGCAAACGTTTCAGCTCTCGAAATTACATTGACCAGACCGTAACACGCGCCCAGATTCCTTGCAGCAAAATACAAGTAAAAACTTTGAATTAGATTACTGCTTGCTTTTTACCTCTTTGAAAATGTAGGAACTATTATATTGTTTTCAATATTCTTATCTCGTTATTGAGGAATGTGAAATGAGCGCCTACCCTAAAATTGTTGTTTCTCCACCTGGACCTAAAGCGAGGGAGCTTATTAGGCGAGATGAACGTTTGATTTCTCCGTCTTATACACGCTTTTATCCGCTTGTCATTGAGTGTGGAAATGGGTGTATTGTGAAGGATGTTGATGGAAATGAATATATAGACTTTAATTCTGGTTTAGCATGCTTAAATGTCGGTCATAATCACCCTAAAGTTGTTGCAGCCGTTAAGAGTCAATGCGACCGTTTCTTGCATTATTCACTTGCAGGCTTTTACCATGATGAAGTTGTCACTCTCGCCGAAAAACTTTTGGAAATAACGCCTGGAAATTTTAATAAAAAAGTCTTTTTCGGCAATAGCGGAGCCGAGGCTGTTGAGGCTGCTGTTAAACTTGCAAGGTGGCACACTCGCAAACAACTTTTTATAGGGTCTGCTGGCGGCTTTCATGGGTGTACAATGGGTGCATTATCTTTTACTGCCAATAAACTACTTCAGAAACGTTACTTTTCTCCTTTTATGCCAAGTGTTATACATGTTCCATATCCATACTGTTACCGTTGCCCCTTCAAACTGAGTTATCCCGAATGCCATTACTGGTGTGTTGACTTTATTGACGAAGTCGTCTTACAGAAATATGTACCTCCTGAAGATGTTGCTGCAATCCTTTTTGAGCCAGTTCAAGGAGAAAGCGGATGCGTTGTTCCTCCGCCTGAGTATTTCCAGCGGTTGAAGAGGCTTGCCGACAAATATGGCATATTATTAATAGATGATGAGGTGCTGTGTGGTTTGGGGCGAACTGGGAAATGGTTTGCAATCGAACACTGGAACGTTGAACCTGACATTGTATGTAGTGCAGGCGCTTTGGCTTCTGGACTACCATTAAGCGCAACAGTTGCAAAAGCAAAAATCATGGATTGGGTCAGCGGTTCTCATATAAGCACTTTTGGCGGTAATCCGCTTTCTTGTGTTGCAGCAAGTGCAGTAATAGATGTCATTAAGGAGGAGAAACTTCTGGATAACGCAAACAAGCAAGGCGCTTACATTTTGAAGGGGGTCGGAGAGTGGAAAGAGGAGCGGAGGATAGTTGGTGATGTGCGTGGAAAAGGTTTGATGATAGGTTTTGAAATAGTGGAAGATAAAGAAAGCAAAAAACCAGCGTCTGCCATAGCGTTAGAAATTATAGTGCGTTCGTGGAAACGCGGGATTGCCCTTATCCCTTCTGGAGTTTCGACCGTTCTGATGACTCCGCCACTTAATATTACGAGAGAGTTTGTGGATACCGCATTGGGAATAATGAGTGATGTTGTGAAGGAAGTTGAAAAGGAATCGCTCTAAAGTCTTAATGTTAGCTTACCTCTCTATTGTTTTGTCAACCCTCTTTTTCTTAACGGTTTTCTTTTCAGTTCGGTGCCGCAAACCTTGCATTTTTTGAATTTATAGTCTGTTGGATATTTTTTGCGGCAGGCTGGGCAATATCTTATCCATTCCAGTTGGAAGCGTATGCCAAAGGTGACGAGCGACGTGAATTTTATGCCCATTTTGTTTGCAACATTCTGTATTGAGTAATCATCTGATGCAATTAATGGTGAATAGCCTTTGTTTTTTAGTTCTAGGGCTAATGCTAAAACTTGCATGTCCGTTTCTGATAGGTAAGAGGTTTCTCCAGCAGATGCGGCTGTCGTCCTAACTTTTTCCATAAACGCTTGGCTTGGTTTTTTAACTTTTAATTTTCCGCTTTCTATGGCGGTTTTGAATCTAACCCAAGGCATAAAACCTTCAATTATCTCCTCTTTAAGCATCGGCACAGTGTATTGATCTTCGCCTATGGAGAACGGGTCGAAACCTGCTATGAATGCTGAAGTGTCCAGCACTATGACTTTTTTACCTATTTTTTCCGTTAGGTTTTGCCTCCAATTCCCTTGAAGAGCAGTCTGTTTCTCAAGCGGTTGTAAAAGTTTTCCCTAAAACGTATGAAGGCGCTCTCATATTGTGAACGTGTTACGGTTAGACTTGGAAGCTTAGACTTTACAAGTTGGCGGTGTTGTCCATCAATCACGACAAGAATTTTTCTAGGTCTTATGATGTTTATGGTTAATTTTGAATTTGCTGGGAACACTATTGAGCGGAAAATGCTTAGTGAACATATGGGCGTAAGCACAAATGCGTTTACGTTTGGGTCTAGGACTGGTCCGCCTGCTGAAAGCGAATAGCCCGTTGAACCCGTCTGTGTGGAAACCATTAATCCGTCTGCTTGGCAGTTTAGAATTGGCTTTTCATCTTTTAATATGCTGGCGTAAACTATTTTTGCTGGTTCATCTGCTAACAAAAGCACTTCGTTTAGGGCGTCTGGAAATTTTGTGTCGTTTGCTGTTACCGAGAGTTTCATGCATTTTTCGATTGTGAATTCTCCTTTTAGGCATTTGTCAACCGCCATTAAAGCCTCTTTTGGTTCAATTTCTGTTAGGAAGCCTCGGACGCCCATGTTTATTGCGAGTATTGGCGGTTCTGGTTTTGGGATTGCAACGCATGTTCTTAGGATTGTTCCGTCTCCGCCTATGGCGATTATAAAATCCGTTTTCATCCGCCCAATTGGAATGCTTTTTTCTTTTATACCCATTTTCTCTGCTAAAGTTTCTTCTACATAAACTTCCAATCCTTTCGCCCGCAGGTGTTTCGCTAAGTTCTCTGCGAGTTTTACGGCTGGTTTCTTGTCGAAGCGGGCGACAATACCTGCGCTTTTAAACAATTTTTCACCTTTTAATATTAGCGACACTTTAACGTATATATCTGTATTCTTGCCGTTTGAATGATACGCTCAGCCTTGGTGTTTTGTGGTTTAAATGTTGTTGTCGGAGGGAAAAACCAAACAATAACATTTGAAACAGGAGAAGCTAGAGGTAAGGGTGGGGTCTGACAACCTTAACGTATATATCTGTGTTGTTTAAAATTGTTAAGGAGTGAGCCGGTGAAGTGGATGAGTAAGCCTGTTGATGTTGGGAGTTTGCGTGTGGGCGGCTACATTATTGTTGATGGTGAACCATGCCGCATAGTTGACATTACAAAGTCAAAACCTGGCAAGCATGGTTCAGCCAAAGCCCGCATTGTGGCTGTTGGCATTTTTGACAATGCTAAAAGAAGCCTTGTTAAACCAGTGGATGCCACCGCGGATGTGCCAATAATTGAAAAGCGGAGCGGTCAAGTTTTTGCTGTAACGCCTTCCAGCCTACAAATAATGGATTTAGAAACGTATGAGTATTTGGATGCGCCCTTTCCTGAAGAGGAGGATTTGAAAGCAAAGCTTGCTCCGGGCGTTGAAGTTGAATATTGGCGTATTCTCGGCAAAATAAAAATTGTGAGAACAAAATAGGTAGATACGGTTTAGCTCCACCATTCCCAGCCGAGTTTTTCAAAGCCCACGTAAAGGACTAAAAGCGTGACGCCCCAGCTTAATGCGATGCCCGCCACTTCCAACATTAAATTGTCACTTAGGTATGTAACGCTTGCCCATGCGCTTATTGCACACAAACCAACAAGTAAAAGGAGAAACGTGGCGAAGTGAATTGCACGCTCCATTCCCACTAAACAACCACCTTTCCTAGAATTAATTGGCTTGTCGTTAAATAATTTTCCATCAAGTTTATCTTAGTCTTCCTTTTCACATGTATTTTGGAGCCGATGATGCAGAGAAGAGCCGTCTGATTTATGACGAATTAGAAGGAGAGCTGAGGCTCTTGGTTTATTCTATTGGAATTTCGTATTCACGTTTTCGTGGCAGGCGAATCTCAAGTATGCCTTTTTTAAAGCGTACTTCCATTTTGTCCATGTAAACTGGCACTGGAATGCGTGTTTGACAATGAAACGTTTTGAACTCGCCTTTATAGTGGGTCATGCCAAAATCGTCAAAGCTTATTTTCCGCTTCATTCTGGCTGAAATTTCAATGGCTTCATTGCTTATGGGCTTAACGCTTATAGTGTTCTCTTCTGTATAGGGCAAATCAACGGTCACTATGACTTCGTTTGGCGTTAGAGATATATCACGTAGCGGTTCTATCGTGCAAGTTTTACAGTTCCAGCTTGGCTTTTCAAGCATCGACTCTCTTAAACGCCTAAAAGATTCCTCTAGATTTTCAAAGTATTCATCGATTAAATCGAAGATTGAGCGTCTTCTCCTTTCCGACATTTTGTTCACCTGCCTATGATACATAAAGTGGCATGTCATACTCTTGCGTTTTCTTCATTTTTGAAAGCTCTTGTTGGGTTCGACGCATAACATCTCTGGCTTTTAAGCGGATTTCCTCGCCTTTCTCCAGAAGTTTTGAAACGTCCACCTTTAACCCAATTATTTTTGTCAGTCCATTCAAAACTTGGGCTGCAGCTTCTGGGTCTGGATAATTAAAGAAACACTGTGCAAGTAATGTTATTGCTGGCAAACCTAGGCTTGCGCATCGTTGCAGCATAATCGCTTGTGGACCAACCATGTAACCCTCCCTTAATATTTCTATGCCATGTTCTTGAACCATTTTTAACATTTCTAGATTTGATGCTGCTGCAAAAACCTTCAACTCTTCAATTTCTTGTCTTTCTTGTACGGGAATGCCACTTAATGAAATCATTATTTTAACATTTTTGTTTTTTCCCCAATCAATTAGGGCGTACATTATTGGATAGATAATGTCTGCTGGTATTGCCGTTTCAGAAACAGCCAAAAGAATGTTGTGGTTTCCAAAAATCCTTATTGGCGAATGTGGTAATCCCTCATGCAAAACTATTAGCGGCGGTAAAAGTTTAGAGTCAACATACGCTACTTCCTCTAAACCGTTAAGCTCCGAGATTAGGTGGGAGGCAGCTATAACGCCGACCAGTCCCACATCTGGAAAACCAAAAAGCATCGTACAGCCAGACGGAATTTCCTTTTTCTCTATAATTTTTATGTCATCCATATGCCCACTTCAGTATCTTTTATAATTGTGTAATGTAAAAAGTTTGTGGAATACTATTTAAGCGTGCAAACAATTCTAAAATCTGGAGAAGAGTTATGGCTTTAGAACGGTTAGGCTCTACACTTTACGATGCGTTAAAAAAGATTTTCAGAGCCTCCATTGTGGATGAGGCTGCTGTTAAAGAGCTTGTGCGTGACATCCAACGGGCTTTGCTTCAAGCAGACGTAAACGTCAAACTTGTGCTTGACATATCCAAACGAATAGAGGAAAGAGCCTTAAAAGAGCAGCTTCCACCGGGCATTTCAAGGCGTGAACACGTAATAAAAGTTGTTTATGAGGAGTTAACACGGTTTTTAGGCGATAAGCCTGTCCCAATAAAAATTGAGCTTGGAAAGAAGTATACGCTGATGCTTGTTGGCATACAAGGTTCTGGAAAAACCACCGCCGCCGCCAAACTTGCCCGCTACTTCCAAAAAAGAGGTTTAAAAACAGCTTTGATATGTGCGGACACGTATCGCCCAGGCGCTTATGCCCAACTTCAACAGTTAGCCAACAGAATAAATGTGCCATTATATGGCGAGCCAAACGCTAAAGACCCAGTTAAAATCGTGCTTAATGGTTTGAGCCAGTTCAGCGACAGGGAAGTGATAATTGTTGACACTGCTGGTCGCCACAAAGAAGAGCAAGAGTTAATCAAGGAAATGAAGATGCTTGAGAAAAACATTAAACCAGACGAGGTTATGCTTGTTGTTGATGGAACAATCGGTCAGCAAGCAATGGTTCAAGCCAAAGCTTTCAACGAAGCCACACCCATCGGCTCTATTCTCGTAACGAAACTTGACGGTTCAGCCAGAGGCGGAGGCGCCCTTTCAGCTGTTGCCGCCACAGGCGCACCCATAAAATTTATCAGCACAGGCGAAAAAGTGGAGGATATCGAACCTTTTGTTCCATCCCGTTTTGTAGGTCGGCTTTTAGGCATGGGCGACTTGGAAACCTTGCTTGAAAAAGTCCGTGAAGCTGAAATAAAAGTTCCAGAGAAAAAGGTTAAGGCTATACTAAGCGGCAAATTCACTTTGACGGATATGTATGAGCAGTTTGAAGCCATGAAGGGAATGGGTCCCTTCAGAAAACTTTTGAGGATGCTTCCCGGCATGTCGTATAACATACCTGAAGACATGATGGATTTAGCCGAAGACCGTTTGGAAAAGTGGCGTGTTATCATTCAGTCTATGACGCCTGAAGAGCGGGAAAACCCGAAAAAGTTTAATGCTTCTCGGATAAGGCGTGTGGCGAGGGGTTCAGGCACAAGCGAAAAAGACGTTAAAGAACTTCTTAAACAGTATGTGATGATGCGTAGGATGTTGAAAACCTTGCGTAGAAAAAAGAAACTGCCCTTCTTTGGGAAAGAGTTGCCCTTTGATTTTAAGTAGCTCCGCGGAAAACATGAAGGATTGCGTCATGGACATTTTAGAAAAAGCCTTGAATATGCTTGAAAAATATCCCTTATGCGACCATTGTTTAGGAAGACAATTCGCTCTGCTTGGACGTGAAATGAAAAATGATGAGAGGGGGAAAACCCTAAAACTAGCTTTAACGCTTGAAGCCCACGCTTTAGCTCTTTCAAAAAACAAGGAAGGCGTCAAACACCTAAAGATTCTAGCGGTGAACGGTTTCTCCGAAACAGCGAAAGAAATACTACAAAAAATGAAAAAACACGTTCCACGTAAAAAATTTCCAGCAACATGTTTTTTATGTGAAAACAAATTTGAAAGAATTGACGCTATTGCGAAAGCGGCACTGGAAAAGCTTGAGGGTTATGAATACAACAGTTTTTTGGTTGGGATAGAATTGTCAGTGGCTGTTGAGGAACGTGAAGACGAGTTTAAAGCTGAGTTTGATGTGGGCTACGGCGAAAACATGCGGAACGAGTTTGGAAGGTTTCTTGGGAAAAAAATTGCTGATTACAGCGGAAAAACTGTGGATTACCGTAAACCCGATGTGGTTTTGCTTGTCAACCCAATCCTTGAAGAAGTAAGGCTTCAAATAAACCCGCTTTACATTGCTGGGCGCTACAAAAAACTTGCGAGAGGTATATCCCAATCAAAATGGCTATGCGCAAGCTGTCGGGGGAAAGGATGCGAAAAATGTGGTTGGACTGGAAAAATGTATTCGGAATCCGTGGAAGAGTTAATTGCTAAGCCCGTTTTAGACGAAACCGAAGGAGCGAAAGCATCTTTTCATGCTTCTGGAAGGGAGGACGTTGACGCCCGCATGCTCGGTGAAGGCAGACCCTTCGTTATCGAAATCTCAAAGCCGAAGAAACGTTTTCTCGACCTTAAAAAACTGGAAGAGGCTATTAACGCTTACGCAAAAGGTAAAGTTGAAGTTTCAAAGTTGCATTTCGCTGATAAAGCTGTTGTTAGAAAATTGAAAAAGGCGGAGCATGTGCAAAAGGAGTACCGCATAATAGTGGAGTTTGAAAATGAGATTTCAGATGAAGACATGCGCCTTTTAGAGGAGAAATTGACAAATGTTATGGTTAAACAGAAAACTCCTCTCCGTGTTTTGCATAGACGCGCAGACCTTACACGGGAAAAGTACATATATAAGGTTAAAGCAAAGAAATTATCACTTAAAGAGGCTGAGTTGAGGATACATTGCCAAGGAGGATTATATATTAAGGAATTGGTGAGTGGAGATGAGGGAAGAACAACGCCGAGCGTCTCGGAAATTCTTAAAAACAAAGCTAAGCCTCTGAAACTTGATGTTTTAAAGGTGTTTATGGGAGATTAAGGAAGGACGGAAAATGAAGAAATCAAAAGGATACCGCACGAGGACACGGCGCCTCTTGAAAAAGAATCCCAGAGAAAGAGGCAAAATACGAATAAGTAAGCTACTGCATGAGTATGCGCCGGGCAACTCCGTTGTTGTCCTAATAGACCCAAGCGTACACAAGGGAATGCCCCACAAGCGTTATCATGGAAAAGTTGGTAAAATAGTTGCTAAGCGTGGACGAAGCTACATTGTAAGCGTCACTCAGGGAAACGCCACCAAAGAAATAATTGTTAGACCCGAACATTTAGAACCGTACAAGAGTGATTAGGAATGTCCAGCAAGGACACAACAGAAAAACGGCTTACGCTTCCAGAAGTTAAAGAATTATTGGAGTTTATGGGTGAAGAAAATCTGGACCAATTCCAGAGGCGCACGCTTGATTATGCAGCTAAATTTTCTAAGGTGGATGCTTCGGCGGCTAGGCAGTTGGTGGAAAAACTTGTGGGAGAGTTCGGTTTGGATGAGGAGGAGGCTGTTTCAATAGTTAATTGCATGCCGAAAACTATTGAGGAGTTAAGAGTTTTTCTGGCTGGCGGTCGCAAGATTATTGAAACTTCAAAGCTTGAAGCCATAGTTAACTTTTTGAATGAGAATCGAAAACTGAAATAGAAAATTTGCCAATGTTTTTAAGCAGAAAACGACAAAATATAGGCGGATGTTATGGAGAAACGGTACGAAGAGTACGCTTATGTGTTAGATTTCTTGCCGCATGGCAGACCGGGAGTGCGCCCGTCTGGTAGGGCTGGTTACCGAGCTGGCGCCCTAGTGCAGTTGGTCGGCGAAGAGTTTTTCACGCTTTTAGAGGCTCTCGTCAAGGAAGGCGTTGTGCTTAAACCTTACGACCGTGTTTATGTTGGAAAGGAATCCCGTGAGGAAATCACATACATTATTGGGCGGATTGGCTATGACGAGTTAACTGCCACTGCGAAGATGGAACTGCCCTCGGTAATTAGCCGAATAGTGTTAAACCGTGAAGAATGGTTCATTAACTTCTTTAACACAGCGAGAGCCGTGACGCCGCGGATGCATGCCTTAGAGCTTATTCCTGGGATTGGCAAAAAGTATATGTGGCAAGTCATAAATGAACGTGAGCGGAAGCCTTTTGAAAGTTTTGAGGATTTGCAGAAGCGAACCGAATTGCCTAACCCTGTTAAGTTGATTATGAAACGGATTTTGGAGGAGTTGGCTGGCGAAAGCAAATATCGCCTATTCACGAGGGCGCAGTGATGTGGATGCAATAAGCCTATTAGAGGCAACGAAGCTTCTGCTTCGAAAGCATCGAATTTTTCCGAAGAAAAGTTTAGGGCAACACTTCATGGTTAATTCTTCAATTTTTCAGCTTTTAGCCACTTACAGTTCGCTTAATATGGCGGATGTGGTGCTGGACATTGGCGCTGGACTTGGCTTTTTAACACTTTTTTTGGCTGGCAAATGTAAAAGCGTTTTAGCCGTGGAATCGGATAGACGGCTTATGAACATTTTAAAAGTACAAGTTGGGGATTTCCCCAACGTGAAAGTGATTTATGGCGACATACTTAAAGCGGAACTTCCAAAGTTTAACAAGGTTGTTTCTGTTCCGCCCTACAACATTTCTTCGCCTTTGCTTTTGTGGCTTTTCAACAAAAAGTTTGAATGTGCAGTTTTGGTTTTTCAAAAAGAGTTTGCCAATCGCCTTTTGGCTTCTGTTGGAAGCGAAGACTACGGTTGGCTAACTGTTGTTGCGTATTATTTTGTGGAAGTTGAAATTTTGGATGATGTGCCACGATGGATGTTTTATCCACAGCCAGAAGTTGACTCCGTCATTGTAAGGTTGAAACCGAAAAAGCCGCCGCCCTTCGCATTGAAAAATGAAGCCTTTTTTAGGCGGTTGGCGCAAGCGCTTTTTACACATCGCAACAAAAAGGTGAAAAGCGCCCTCCTGCCTTTCATAAAAGAAGAAGCCATTAAAAAAATTGAGAATTCCCCCTTCTACAATAGGCGTGTTAGGGAATTGCCCCCAGAAGATTTTGGAGCGTTGGCAAATGCCCTTGCCGAATAAAAAAGTGTTCTTTGCAAATTATGTTTTTAATGTTTCAGAAAATGTTTACGAGCCAGCTGAGGACTCCTTTCTTTTCGCTGAGAATTTAAGGGTTAAAGCGGGCGATTTTGTTCTTGACATGGGTGCTGGCTGCGGAATATTGGGCATTATCGCCGCCGAAAAAGCGGCTGGAGTCGTTGCGGTTGACATAAACCCCTACGCTGTTCACTGTGCAAAGGAAAATGCCAAATTAAACCATGTTCCCAACAAAATGTTTTTTGTGCACGGCGACCTTTTCTCACCGCTAAAACCGACGGCAAATTTTGATTTAATCCTCTTTAACGCTCCTTATTTACCCGTGGAACACGAAAGCAACTGCCGGCTTGAACGTGCTTGGGCTGGCGGAGCAACTGGCAGAAAGGTTATTGACCGTTTCATATGTGAAGCGCCGAAGCATCTGAAGCGGAATGGTCGTATCCTTTTGATGCAGTCAACTTTGTGTGGAGTTGATGAAACTCTGAAAAAATTTAGAGAGAAAGGTTTGAAAGCAAGCGTTATTGCAAAGTGTGCTTTGCCATTTTTCGAAACAATAACGCTTATTAAAGCATATAGCAATCGACATGTACAATTGTGTTAAAAAACTATATAACATGAATCTCCCTATTGCTAGAAAACCGTGGGGGGCGTAGCTAATGTGTGTGTTAGGCAAAGATAAATTGAAGGAGCTTATTGAAACGTACAAGTGTATATATCCTTACGATTATAATTTGTTGGATGGAGACAGCTACGTATTAACGGTTAAGGAGGAAACGACCCTTCATTATTTGGAACATAAAAACTTGATAACGTATGAAATTGTTTTTACTCCGCCGAATTATGTTGCGCATTTGACAGCCAAAAGCCGTTATGGACGTATGGGTTTGTCCTTTTTGAATGCCGCTAAGGTGCACAGCGGTTTTGTCGGAAGGCTTGCGTTGGAGCTTGTAAACCTAAGTAATGACCGTTGTCCCATCACCATCAAACGTGGCGACCCTTTCATGCATATAGAATTCTTGACACGGGAGGGCGAGCCGTCTCCTTACGTGGGTGAATTTCAATTTCAATATCTTACGGATGAGGAAGTGCAAATGTATGTGCCAATTTTGAGGCAAATTTTTCCAAACTATGAGGAACTCGCCAAAACTTGGTTTAGAAATAAACGGTTACCGCCATGAAACTTGGTTTAAATGTTGTCGGCGCAAATTTTCAAAAAACGACGACATTTGTTAACAAAGCGTTTAAATATGACAGTTATGGTATGCAAAAAGGAGGGTTTGCATATGCGTGCACGTAATTACAGAGCTGTTAAGGGACAGCCCTACACTAGAAGGGAATTCGTGAAGGGTTTTCCACAGCCAAAAATAACAAAGTTCACCATGGGAGATACCAAAGCAAAATTTGAGTATGAAGCTAAACTTATAGCCTTAGAAAAAGCTCAAATTCGCCACAACGCCCTAGAAGCGGCGCGTGTGGCAATCAACCGTGTTTTAATGGGAAAGCTTACAAACAATTACCGCTTACAAATTCATCCTTATCCACATATCATTCTTAGGGAGAACAAGATGATTTTTGGTGCACACGCAGACCGCCTCCAAGACGGCATGCGAAGGTCTTTTGGAAAACCCATCGGAACAGCGGCACGCATAGAACCCAACCAAACAATCGTTACAGTAAATGTGAACTCCGATGGCGTTGAAGCTGCCAAAGAGGCTTTAAAACGTGGAAGCGCTAAGCTTCCAATTCCTTGTAGAATAGTAATTGAAAAACTTCCTGTGGAAGAGGTGAAAACGGTTGAGTGAAATGCGAAAAGAACTGGTTATTTGGTTTGAAAATTTAAGGAGAACAGACATCCCATCCGTCGGAGGCAAAAACGCAAACTTGGGCGAAATGACAAGTGCAGGCATACCCGTCCCGCCAGGCTTTGCCATAACCGCTTACTCCTACAAAAAATTCATTGAGGAAACTGAAATAGCCTCCAAAATTTATGAGATTATAGGGAAAACTGTGACAAATCCAAGCGACCCAGCACAGTATGAAATAGCCTCTAAAAAAATCCGTGAATTAATAGAGGCGACGCCTATGCCTAAAGAAATTGAAAATGCTGTAAGGTCAGCTTATGAAGAACTCTGTCGCAGGTTGGGCGTGGCTGACGTTTTTGTGGCTGTAAGGTCAAGCGCCACTGCGGAAGATCTTCCAGACGCTTCTTTTGCTGGACAACAAGAAACATACTTGAATGTTAAGGGTGTAAATGAATTACTTGAGAAAACCGTTAAGTGCTGGTCAAGCCTATTCACGCCACGCGCAATCTTCTACCGAACAGAAAAAGGGTTTGCCCACGAAAGAGTCCTTATAAGCGTCGGCGTCCAAAAAATGGTTAATTCTAAGGCTGCGGGCGTCATGTTCACAATAAATCCCGTTACTGGCAACCCGAACCAGATAGTTATTGAGGGTAATTACGGTTTAGGCGAAGCTGTGGTTTCTGGAGCTGTAACGCCAGACGATTTTATTGTTGACAAAAACTCTATGAAAATAGTTGAGAGGCACATAGCCAAGAAAAGGGTGCAGTATATCCGTGACCCAAACACTGGCAAAACAGTGCATGTGGAAGTGCCCGCTGAAAAACAGGAGCAGCCATGCATAACAGACGATGAAATTCTCAAACTTGCAGAGCTAGCCAAACGCATTGAACAGCATTATGGAAAAGCCCAAGACATAGAATGGGCGATTGACAGTGACTTGCCTTTCCCCAGCAACATTTTCATAGTACAGTCAAGACCCGAAACGGTTTGGAGCATGAAAATGGCGGAGGCGTCGAAAATGGAAGTTGAAGCGGCGAAGCCAACTGGGGAGTTGAAAGTTGTTGTGAAGGGAATAGCTGCTGGCAAAAGGGGTTTAGGTTTTGGCAAGGCGAAAGTTGTAATGAACCCGCAGGAAGCTGCAAAGGTTGTGCAGAAAGGCGACATTCTCGTTACTGACATGACCAATCCAGATTACGTGCCTTTCATGAGGCTTGCAAGTGCAATAGTCACCGATAAGGGCGGTGTAACATGTCACGCAGCCATCGTAAGTCGTGAACTTGGCATTCCATGTGTTGTCGGAACAGAAGTAGCCTCAAAGGTTATGGTCACAGGCAAAGAATACACTGTAGATGCCAAAAGCGGCGTCGTTTACGAGGGGATGCTTCCCTCATTGATGGAGCAGCCTCCACCAGCAACTGGCGTTCCATCCGCAGTTCGGGTTGTTGCCGGAGTTTCCGAGTATGCGCCTGTAACCGCTACAAAAATTTACATGAACTTGGGCGTTCCAGAGAAAATCGAGGAATACAAGGACTTGCCCTTTGACGGCATAGGGTTAATGCGCATAGAATTCATCTTGGCCAGTTACATAGGTGAACACCCATTATACCTTATAGAAACTGGACAATCCCAGAAGTTCGTGGATAAATTGGCGGATGGAATCGCAACTGTTGCAAGGGCTATACAACCACGTCCCGTTGTCGTGCGTTTCAGCGACTTCAAAACAAACGAGTACCGCGAGTTGAAGGGCGGCGAAAAATATGAGATTGTTGAGGCTAATCCGATGCTTGGGTGGAGGGGATGCAGCCGATACATAAGCTCATGGTATGAAAAAGCGTTTAGGCTTGAATGTAAGGCGATAGTTAAGTGCCGTGAGGAATGGGGTCTCAAAAACGTTTGGGTTATGCTTCCAGTTGTGCGCACGGTGTGGGAAACCAAAAAAGTCTTGGAGGTTATGCGTGAAGAAGGTTTAGAAAGGTCAAAGGATTTCAAAGTGTGGTTTATGGCTGAAACGCCTTCAATTGCTATACTTGCCGACGAGTTTTCAAAGCTCTGCGACGGCTTTTCCATAGGCTCAAACGACATGACACAGGGCATACTGATGATTGACAGAGACTCTGAACGCCTAGGACAAATGGGATACTTCGACGAAAGAGACCCAGCCGTGAAAAGAATAATTGCCCATCTAATCAAAGTAGCCCACGAAAACGGCGCCACGGTTTCAATCTGCGGAGAAGGCCCCTCAAACCTGCCTGACTTTACAGAGTTCCTCGTAAGAAATGGAATTGACAGCATATCCGTAAACAATGACGCTGTGGTTGCAACTCGAAAGTTGGTTGCAAGCATAGAGCAAAAAGTAATTCTTGAAAAACTTGCAGAGCAAAAAGAGGGATTTTGGCGTTTAAGCAAAAAGCGAAGAGAAGATTGGGAATGGACCCCTAAGTGGGAAGAATAAATAGTCTCACCTTTTCTCTTAACTTTTCATTTTGGATGGGCATTAATGAAACAATTTGACTTTGAAGAGGAAAGAGTCAAACAAGAAATACTCAAACTCGGTGCCAAACGCGTCTTAATTCAGCTACCAGAAGGTTTGAAACCTCACGCGCCATATTTAGCCAAAACAATCGAAAAATTTGGTGCTTTGCCGATAATTTCCGCAGACCCGTGTTACGGCGCATGTGACTTGGCATCTGTGGAAGCCGAAACCATAGGCGCTGACCTAATAATCCATTATGGACATTCTAAGCTGTTGAAGTATGAGCGGATTCCAACAGTTTATATCGAGGCAAGGGCAACCATAAACGTGAACGGCGTTGTCGAAAAAGCCTTGCCGACGCTGGAAAAATGGCGTAAAATAGGTTTAACCACAACTGTTCAGCACGTGCAAACGCTTGATGTTGCCAGAGAAATTCTGCTCCATGCGGGAAAAACTGTCATGATAGGCGATGCTGGACGCTTAAACTATCCAGGACAAGTTATCGGCTGTGATTACAGCAACGTCAAATCAATAGCCAAAGAAGTTGAAGCTTTCCTATTCATCGGAGGCGGACGATTCCATGCATTAGGCGTTGCTCTTTCAACCGCAAAACCAACAATAGTGGCTGACCCCTATGAAGGAATGGTGTACTCTGTCAATGAAGAAGCAAATAAAATCCTCAAGCAACGTTGGGCGATAATACAGGAAGCGGAAAAAGCTAAAAAATTCGCCGTTTTAGTCGGTTTAAAACTTGGACAGCGAAAACTTGAAGAGGCATTGATGGTTAAGCGGAAACTTGAGGAAAAGGGAGGAAAAGTCTGTCTTTTGGCGGTAAAGGAGATTACTCCAGAAGTGCTCATGGAATTTCCCACTGTGGAAGCGTTTGTGAACACTGCTTGTCCAAGAATTTCCTTGGATGAACCTTCAAAATTTAAAAAGCCCGTGCTGACAGTTAACGAGGCTTTGGTTGTTGTCGGCGAATTATCCTGGGAAGATTTATGCAGAAAAGGTTGGTTCGAAAACTAGAATTAGAAATGTTTCTGTCGCAGATTACACCACACTTAACTCCCAAACCAAACCTTGAACAATACACCATTCCCGCTGATGTCGCGGCGACAATACTTTACTTGGCGGCTTACACCTACAATGACATCATTAACAAAACGGTTTTGGATTTGGGATGCGGCACTGGGAGACTCGCCCTTGGAGCAGCCTTCCTAGACGCAAAACAGGTTGTAGGCGTTGACATAGACAAAAACGCTGTAAAAACGGCTTTTGAAAATTCTTTGAAGACAAACTTGAAAGAGAGGATGCAATGGATTGCCGCCGACTTAGATGCTGTTCATGGAAATTTTGACACTGTTTTGCAAAATCCGCCGTTTGGCGTGCAAAGGCGTGGAGCTGACCGGAAATTTATTGAAAAAGCTTTGGAAACGGGTAATGTGATTTATTCGCTTCACAAAAGCCCCCACAAAGATAAAATATTCATTAAAAAGTTGAAGACGAGAAAAAACGGTGTTATGCCCGTTGCTCCGTCCCCCTTCTTAAAGAGGTTTATAGAAGGGCATGGTGGAAAAATTAGGGCTGTTTATGCCATGGTGATGGCAATTCCATACATGTTCCGCTTTCACACAAAAATGAAACATGAGTTTGTTGTTGATTTGTACGTTATAGAAAGGGATAAATAAGATATGGCTGAAATGTTTGAAATGGCTTGCTGAATAATGCAAAATCGTAGAGAGGCATATTGGTTTGACTGAAAGGGAAAGCGGCAAATTCGTGTTGCCCGGCGAACGTTTAGGCGTAATCGAAGAGTTTGTTCCAGACGCTGGAACGTATGTTAAAGATGGAGTTATCTATTCTAAGGTTGTTGGTCGCGCCTTACTTGACTTTTCAAATAAACGTGTTTCAGTTTATCCATTAGTTCACGGGGCAAGTGTCCCAAAAGTTGGCAGCACAGTGCTTGGACAAGTTTTAAGTGTTCAAAGCGAAAATGCTGTTGTGCGCATATTTAAAATTGGCAATAAACATCTTTCCGGATTTTTCTCAGGCGTCCTCTACGTTTCGAATGTTCAGCAAAAATATGTTGAGTCAATGTTTGATGTTTGCAAACCTGGAGACATCATTAAGGCTAAGGTGATAAGTGAAAAGAACAGAGTTTTTCATTTGTCCACAGCGGATAAGGGTTTGGGTGTTGTTTATGCTTTTTGTTCGCAGTGTGGCTACACATTGGAGCTGAAAAGGAATGTTATGTGTTGCTTCAGATGTGGAAAAATTGAAAAGCGTAGGATTAGCTTGGATTATGGAAAGGAAATGTTGTGATGTGAAAAGGGAGAGTGGGATAGGTGAGGGTTAGAACATTAAAGGAAACCTCAAATGAGCTTAAAATAGAAGTGGAAGGAATTGGGCATACGCTTTGTAATTTGCTGCAACAAAGGCTTTTGGAGGATGAGCGTGTGGATTTGGCTGGCTATGACATACCGCATCCTTTAGGCTCAAACTCCGTGATTTATGTTCGCACTAAGGGCAAGTCGAAACCGCAAGAAGCTTTGCTAAGGGCTGTTAAGAAGTTGCGTGAAATGAACGAGGGTTTCAGAAAGGAACTTGAAAAAGCCCTTAAGAAATCATGATTCTACTTTTTATTGTTGTTAGCAACTGTGTTAAGGCTTCAACAAGGTCTTCATTTTTTTCCAAAGTTTTAACGCTTTCTTCCAATGTGATATAATTGCAGAGCCAAGCATAAACCATTAAGGCTTCTGATGCATCCGCTAACATGTGGCTACTCATTCTCGACGGCAAATATTCCCTCAACCCAGCTTTTCTAAGGGCTTCGGCAAGCGCTTTCCCCTTAACTTTCACCCCAGATGGTTTGCCCTTTCTGTTTGATAGAGCTAGCGAATAAACAAAGTTTATGTATGCGTCTCCAAGCGATGCTAATTCGTGGTTCATTAAAACTTCTTGTAGGTTTTTGCATGTTTTTATGAAGGAAAATGTTTTTTCAGTTTTCTTCAAGTTTAGCCACATTTTATATTGCTATTATGCTTCGCTATAAAAGTGGTTTGTAAACTCGGCATATTAACGGTCAAATTTATAATGTTTCTTTCCTTATATTTTGCATGTTGCTGAGGAATCATTTTGAGCGTTAAAAAATTTCATGTAATCAAACCCGAAATTCGTGTTTTAGGGGTAGATGATAGCGTATTTATTCCACGCTCTAAAAAGCTTGTGCCAGTCGTCGGAGTTGTTTTTAGAGGCGGATATTGGCTTGACGGCGTAATGCACACTAAAGTTATGGTGGACGGGTTGGACGCCACAGATAAAATAGCTTCCATGATAATTAAATCGCCACATCACAAACAACTGCGAATTATAATGCTTAACGGAATAACCTTCGCAGGCTTCAACGTAGTTGACATTAAAGAGTTAAGTTCTAAAACAAAACTTCCAGTCATAGCAGTAACAAGGGAAAAACCTGACTTTGCCGAAATCCGTGAAGCCTTAAAAAATTTGCCGAAAAGTGAGGAACGTTGGAAAGCCATAGTAAACGCTGGAGAAATATTCGAAACATACACTCGGAAAAAAGGCGAAAAAATTTACATGCAAACCTCTGGAATCATCAAAGAGGACGCTGAAAAAATTCTGCAGTTAACATCCACCCGAAGCAACATTCCCGAAGCATTGCGTGTAGCTCACCTCATCGCTTCTGGAATAAGCATTATTTAGCTATAATCTTTATTGTTGCAAGAAAAGGTTTAAAAGGGACAAGTGTAAGGGAAAACACGGACAGCGGAGTAAAAAGCCATGGAATTTTGCCCAAAATGTGGCTCACGTCTTACACCTAAAAAACTGAAAACTAGCAAAGAATCTTCAGTTGTGCTTGTTTGTCCAAAATGCGGTTATAAAAAGAAGGAATCAAGCGGAAAAGTTGAACCGAAAGTTGCAAAGGTTATACAGCATAAACCACAAGAACTTGTGGCGGTAATAGGCAAAGAAGAACAGAAACTTAGAACATTACCAACAGTCAGAGTGGAATGCCCCAAATGCGGAAACAACCTAGCCTACGTCTGGCAAGTGCAAACACGCGGAGCAGACGAATCCTCAACACAGTTTTTACGTTGCACAAAATGCGGATACACCTTCAGAGAATACAGCTAAACACCAAAACCGAAAATTAATATTTAAAAGTCTTATTAACAACTAGATATATTCATTTAAAAGGGAGATTCGGTTATGTTCAAAATCAAAATGACAGACGCCAAACTTCTGAGGGATATGGCTACAGCCATCTCCATCCTAGTTGACGAGGCAACATTCAAAATAGAACCCGACGGCTTAAAACTACGTGCAATGGACCCCTCGCGGGTTGCCATGGTTGATTTCGAATGGCCCAAAACAGTTTTTGAAGAATACACCGCCACGGAACCGACAAAAATGTGCATAAACATAAGTGAACTTTTAAAACTGCTTAGAAGAGCGGTTAAAGACGAGGCTGTCGAGCTTTTACTCGATGAGAAAACTGGTAGGTTACAGGTGAAAATAACTGGCAAATATGTAAGGAATTTTACAATGCCAACGCTTGAGGCTTCGGAAGAGGAGGTTCCAACACCAAAGATAACTTTCAACGTTAAAGCTAAAGTCACAACTGAGGGTTTAAGCCAAGCAATTGAAGACGCCCGACTTGTAAGCGACCATGTTCGAATCGAAGCAGACAATGAAAAACTAGTTTTTAACGCAACGGGCGACCTCATGGGTGCAACAATAACGCTTCAGAGGGGAAGCGACGCAGTCCTAGACTTAGAAGCCAAAGAACCTTCAAAAGCAACCTTCAGCTTAAGCTACCTCTCTGAAATTATAAAGGAGGCATCCGCAACATCCGAGATAGCGACGCTGGAATTTTCAACAGACATGCCGATAAAATTGGATTTCCAACAAGCAAAAGAGGGCAAACTCACATTTTACTTGGCGCCAAGAATCGAGACAGAATAACGTGAAAACCTAATGCAACTTGCAACAGTAAAATTCACCAAACACGACTTGGCGAAGTACCCCTTCCTCAAAGAAACCACAGAATACGTGAAAAAACTAGATTTAAAAATTGAAGATTTAACAAAATCCGAATTTGCATGGGTTCTAGAACGTGCTGAAGAACGGGTTGAAGAGGCAATATTATATGCATTAGTTAGCAGAAAACTGCAAAATGAAGAGATTGAAATTCTATCCTTTCCAGCTGCAATAATGCTTGCATTTGCAACTGAAAACTCCTTCATCAAGAAAAGATACGCCCTAGCAGAAGCAAAACAGGCATACAACGACATGAAACTTGAACCCAAAGAAACAATATTAGCCATCGCACAAAACTTCGAATGGAAACTCGCAGTAAACAATGACTTTAACGCTCCTTACGAATTCAAACTGCACTTCACAGATTACCTTAAAAACACAACACAGTTACGCGAGAAAAAATGGAAACTCGTTAACCGCCTCCTACTAAACGGAGATGTTTATCTAACAAAAAATGAAACCGCAAGATTGCTAAGCGAAGAAATTCGAAAACATATTGAAAAAAAGTCGGAAATAAAGGAATCACCGAAATTTCCGCAGGAAATAATTGAAAAAGCAGAAAAAATAAAAATTTTGTCGATAGAAAAGATAGGAAAAACCGAGATGGAAGGTTTTCCCAAAAAAGTTGTTCAACCCGCATTCCCGCCATGCATAAAAACCCTATACCAAGCAATTTCATCGGGTCGCCACATATCGCATATAGGTCGATTCACATTGACATCCTTCCTAATAAACATTGGAATGTCGCCAGAAAACCTAATCGAACTTTTCAAAAATTTCTCCGATTATAACGAGAGAATGACCCGCTACCAAGTAGAACACATCGCAGGGGAAAGAGGCTCAAGAACACGTTACATACCGCCAAGATGCGACACGCTGAAAACCCACAGCGTATGCATAAACCCTGATGTGCTATGCCAAAACATACGCCACCCATTAGCCTACTATCGAAGGAAGATAAAGAGTTCAAATTACGCCTCTGAAAGTAATAGCGAAAAGTAGTAGCTTTTATATATGTGTAGTGAATAACTGAAGGAAATATTTACAAGGTGAGTAGCAAAAATGGATTTTAAGCAAATTGAGGGAAACTTTGAATTAAATACCCACGTGGGAATAATTCTTCCAACTTATTGTGAAGCGCAAAACATCGAAAAGCTAATTCATGAAATTGAATCCTTAAACTTGGATACTTCCATACTGGTTATAGATGATTCTAGCATTGATGGAACGGCAGAAATTGTAAGAAATCTTCAAAAAAAATATGACAACATCTTACTTTTCACTAGACCTAAAAAACTGGGTCTTGGGACAGCCATCACAGACGGTTTCAAAATATTTATGTCATTGCCAAATCCACCAAAATACATAATCACAATGGACGCTGACTACTCACACAGCCCAAAGGACATTCCACGTTTGATATCAAATCTAAGACAAGGACATTCTCTTGTGATAGGGAGCAGATATTGTAAAGGAGGCTGTATTTTAAATTGGAGTGCAATGCGTCTTGTGATAAGCAAGATTGCAAACTTCATCGCATCGTTAATTATCGGAGAGAAAATAAACGACTACACAAGCGGGCTGCGTTGTTACTCCCTAAGTTTAATTCGAAGCATTATAGGAGAACTGCATAGCCAAACATACGAGATACAGATTGAAACAATAAGACAAGCACGTATACGAAATTTTAAGATAAAAGAACTTCCAATAACCTTTGCAAATAGGAAAAAGGGAAAATCCAAACTTTCATTTAATGAGGTGAAGCAATTCGTTTCGTATATTATCTTTAAAGCAATATTAAAATTTGATGTAAACCTTTAAAGAAACGTTATGAGCAACTGAAGTTTAGTTGCCATAAATTTCCATTGACACTTCTAACAAGTTTATCCAGTCTTTCACGATTCTGTTCACATCAAACCTTAAAATTGCTTGCCTGCAATTTTTCCTAAAAGCTTTGGGATAACCTTTTTTCCAAATTTGAAGTGCAATCTTTAAGAATTCATAATTGTCATTTGCAAGCCAACCTGTTTCTCCGTTTACTATCGTTTCTTTTGGACCTTGCTTATTAAAAGTTAACACGGGTGTTCCGCAAGCCAAGCTTTCGATTGGAATATACCCAAACGGTTCATCTGTGAAAGGGTAAAGAGTGAAAAAAGCGTTAGAATATAAATCTATCAATGTCTCGTCGTCCACCCTTCCCAGGAAAGAAAGGTTGGAATGTTTCCGAATCTTTTTAGGAACCGTTGAAAGTTTGCCGCCGAAGGCCTTAACTTTTATTCCACAATCTAAAACTTGCTTGATTAATTCGAAAATGGTTTCCTTGCCAAAGTAAGTTAATACGAAATCTTCAGAAGGCTTGGCTGTTTTCGGTTTGAATTTTCCGCAATCCAGTGGTGGGTAAATCACATCTTGAACTTGCAAGCCAAACTTATGATAAGTTGAAGCTGTATATTTTGAATTTGCTATGACCTTCTTAGAGCAATTTGCGGTTTTTCTGATGAAACTTTTATCAAAAATTTTTAAAAAAGGTAAAAGTGCCAAGTTAATCAGCTTGTAATGTAATGGAAGGTGTTTTTTCATATTATCCAAAGTAACGGTCGGCGGGCCTTGAACATACCAAACATGCGCTGGCAAACACATGGTGTTTGAAAAATTAAGTATCACTCCATCAAAATTTTCAATTCCTCTTGAATTTACAGAAAATATAGCTTCCCTAACCCATTCTTCTAGCCATATTATCGATTCGTTTTTCTTTAAAAATGGTTTCCTTTGAAGGTTAACCGTTTGAATTCCTAACGAGTTTAATTTTTCTTGCATTTTTACAGAAATTATGGTGGAAACCACCATTGCTTTTCTGCCTTTTTCCTTAACTTTCTTTGCAATTAATATCGCGGGTCGAATTGGACCATACTCGCTGATTAAGGGATCACAAATAAATATAATATCCTCGCTGTTTGGCATTTTGGCTTCATCCCTCTTGATTCCTCTAATAAACTTTTAAATCTTATTCATGTTAAATGGTTAAAAAGGGAAAATCCAATGCGTCACTATGCTTTGGTTTACTTAAGGCGCAATCCAACCACTATTCTATACATATCCATCCTATTATACACTCTGATCTTGTCCTATTTTGCCATACTAAAACATTGTGCCTTCATGTCTACTACTTGGGACTTGGGTATTTACGAACAAACTATATGGTCAACCGTAAACGGGAGACTTCTTTGGTACACTCCTGAAATTGCAATTAACCCTTCATGTAACTTTTTTGGTATACATTTTTCACCCATTCTTTTTCTAGTGATGCCAGCTTATGCAATTTTCCAAACAACCGAGACACTATTGGTTTTGCAAACTTTCTTTTTAGCTTTGGGGGCACTACCCCTTTACAAGCTTGCTTTCTATGAAACACGCAGTCATAAACAAGCATTGATTTTCGCTTCAATGTATTTAGCTTATCCTCCAATTCATGGGATGGCTTTGTTTGATTTTCATGTACAAGCATTTTTACCCTTTCTTTTTTTCTCTGCTTCATACTACTTTAAGAAGGAGGAATGGGGCAAGTATTTCCTCTTCATCATCTTATCATTAATGGTTATCGAATTTGTTTCTTTGATAGTGGCCTTCTTCGGTCTTTATGGGCTTTGGATAAATAGGAGAAAGATCTTTCAACTTGTTAGAAGCTTTAATTTTAGAGGGCTATTTAATAAAGGCATATGTTTTTCCCTCATAACAGCAATCCTTGGAATTGTTTGGTTCATAATTGCAAAGAAAATAATTTTAAGTATAAATCCCTCTGCCCCCCCTCATCCAAACTGGAAAAATTTTGGAGATCCAGTTCATGACATTTCAGGATTCATCTTTAACATTTTAACTAATCCCATTAAAACTTTGGAGGTTATTATTACGCCGGTTGATCAAAAAGCTATTTATGTTCTTGGTTTATTTGCGCCATTGGCTTTCTTGTCATTTCTAGATTTGCCATCACTTATGATAGGGTTTCCATGGTTTTTAGTTGCCTTTTTATCCAACTACCTACCTTATTATGTTCCAGTTGGATATCAATATGTCGGTTTCGTTGTCCCGTTCATATTTATATCTGCGGTTTATGGCTTCAAGCGTTTTTCCATTTTAAAACATCGCATTAGTTTTATTGAAAAAATTTGTGTTGCTTTTAAAGGAATTACAATAAAACAGCCTTGGAAAGCCTTATCTATCTTATTTTTTATCTCTATCATTGTAATATCGTATGCCACAATTTTGGGTATCCGCGTAAATATTCCTTCCATTTCTGAACACGAACATATTACAAGTGAATTCATAAGTCTTATTCCTTCAAATGCTTCTGTTTTGACACAGAATAACCTTTTTCCTCATTTAAGTAGAAGGTTATATGCTTATGTTGGAGGGAAAATTGCGCGGAACCTTACATCCGATTTCACATTTGATTATATTCTTGTAGATGTTACGTCGTTTTGGTATGACGAATCTTTTGCAAGCCTCATTTACAATTTAACAAAAAATGGCGGTTTTGGTGTTCAGTATGCTTCTGATGGTTTGTGGCTTCTAAAAAGAAACTATACGGGAGAAATAACTTATCTGATTAATAATGGGATTTTTGCTGATTTCTACAATCAAGGAGTTACGGTAAAACTTTTCGCTGATGTTTCGTTTAACGGCGAAGCCGATTATGAAAATGTCACAGTCTCCATTTATAATTTTTCGGAAATAATCCCTCAAACGTGGAACATGAAATCTTTTGCTTTAATGTTTGAAGGACAATTATACATTCCAATGGCTGGAAATTATTTATTTCTTTTAGAAAGCATAGGTCCCGCCAAATTTTACTTGAACAACATGCCAGTTTTATCCAGTAACACTTCAATTGGTTATTATGAGCTGCGGTTAGCAAGAGGTTTTCATTCAATTAGAGTTGAGTACATAAAAGAGGATTATTGCGATTTTCCATTTGTGCGGCTGGTATGGAAACCCCCATGGGAAACTGACCTAGTAGAAATTCAACCTAGATTTCTTTATCCGAAAATTTCACCCGATATTTCTTCACCCTTTCTGAGCACATGTTTAAATTTCGGTCACAAATCTCCGTTTGCGTTAATTAATAAAAACTATTTTAGTGCATTCATCAATTGCAGTCTCTATATTCCATCTTCTGGAGTGTATAAATTTAGGGCATTAGCTGATGATTATGTTTCTCTTTTTATTGACGGTGAACTCCTCTTAAGTCCTTTTAAAAATGCCACGAAAAATACAGCTAAAATTTCCTTGCGCCAAGGTATTCACACAATTCAAATCGTTTACATGGAGTTTACAGAAAGTGCGTGGTTTAGCGTTACGTGGTGTTCTCCTGGAAGTAACAATTTTGAGGAAATTCCTTCGTATTATCTCCGTTGGCAAGAGAGTTAGGTGACGTAGTTTGAGTTTTAAGGTGTCAATAATCATTGCCACATACAACCGTTTTAATGATTTAAAGGAGTGTTTATCTTCAGTTTTTAGGTTGAAAACTAAACCTCATGAAGTAATTATAGTTGATAGTAATTCAACAGATGGAACTAGAACACTAAAGGATTATTTTCCTGCGAAATTTGTTTTCACCAGTAAGCGAAATCGTCAGTATGCTAGAAATCTCGGCATTTCAACGACGACGGGAGACATCGTGGCTTTTTTAGATGATGATGTTGTTGTTCAAAAAGAATGGTTGAATGAAATTGTTAAACCATATGTAGATAAAAGTGTCGGTGGAGTTGGAGGACGAGTAATTCCTTATGGAAAATCCGCCAAGTTTTATTTAAAGATAAGCAAGTGTGATGTTGGAAAAGTTTACAGTAATGGATTGGTTATAGGAAACTTTGACGTTCCTTCGCAAAATTTGTTGGAGGTTGATTCGCTTCTTGGATGTAATATGTCGTTTAGGCGAGAATTGCTTTTGAAATTGAAAGGGTTTGACGAAAACTATGCGGGTACTGGTTACAGAGACGACACTGACATGTGCATTCGCATACGGAAACTTGGATACAAAATATTGTATAATCCAAAAGCGTTAATATGGCATAAGTTTAAGGGCAAACAAGTAGGCGGTGTTTGGTCATACTGGTATATCCGAAACAATGTTTACTTTTACCTAAAAAACTTCTACGCCCAATACAAGCTTAGTTTTCCAATATTTCTATATCGCCTGTTTATGCCACCAAGAGACTATATTTTGAAATCTGGAGTTAAAGTAAAAATCGAACCTACACTGTTTCTAAACACGTTTAAAGGATTTATTAATGGTTTCAAAACTTGGCAAAAACATGCCCGTATTATGTATAGTGATGTCACTGGGTAAAGCTTCTGGTTGCGGTTTTTGGTTTGCTAATATATCTCCATAATGCTTGAATTCCCATTATTGTTAGTGGATACATAATGATCCATGCAATTGCGTATAAAGCGCCATAGTAATTATGAAACTGATTAAATTCAGGAGACTTATCACCATAAATTATTCCTATTATGAAAATTGTAACGATTCTCAGAATGTTAATAAGGTAAGTTACCACAGCGCCGATTGTAAAGTACACCATTCCTTTTTTCCATGATGTGACGCCGCTATTTTTTATAAACAAAAAAGATGTGGCAAAGTATATTATGAGACTGTCAACGCCGGAGCATGGCCAGGCTATATAGGCCTGGGCGCTCTTACCTGCGCTTGAAACTTTTAATAGCGGTGCGGGTCCGATTCCCGGATCGTTTGTGAAGACCATATCGGTTTGGTATCCCATAATTTTTAAGATGTTTTCTGCAAGGGTCGCTGTTGTTGGAACAAAAATTTGGAATGGTGCGAACTGTGCATTTTTATAGAAGTTATCTATTAAGTAAATGGCTCCGATAAGAGCCATGAAAACTGGCGAGATTGAAAGGTTCTTTAATCCGTTTGTTCCATATTGTAGCCACACTATCAAGGTAAAAAGCATCGCAAGAACCAAGTATTCGATGGATAGGGGCATCCAGTCGCATTCGTTAGGTGGACGATTGCCGCCAGTGCGGCTGCCGCTTATATCGTTTTGCCAAGCCCAATCAACAATAGCCTTCGAGGGAAACCCGTAATAGTTGGCACTAACTATATATACAGTTGGAAGCAAAAGTGCCAAGGTTAAAGCAACGGCTCTTACCGATTTCAACTTGGTTTTGTTTTGGAGTTTTTCCCAGTTCCATATCATCTCTAAAGCGGCTATCCATAAAAAGAAGATGTAGTAGGTTCTGCCTTTCCATGTTTTTTCAAAGTCGTAGTAATGAATAACAGTGCTCTG
>JAWCNN010000006.1:0-116752 GCA_038848525.1 Bathyarchaeia archaeon
CGTGATTGGCAATCCTCCAAAAACTGTAACTGGCAACGGAAAAGTAGACCTAATGGACATATTAGAAATAAAGAAAAACTACGGAAAAACATGGTAGTGGGCCGGACCGGATTTGAACCGGCGACCTTTCGGTTATCAGCCGAACGCTCCAGCCAAGCTGAGCTACCGGCCCTTTCTGGTGTCACTATTTTAATAGCGTTTAAACTGTTTTTAAGGGTTTTCGGCGGGAAAGACTAATATTGACATTTTATGTTTATTTTTGTGGAGGCATGGGCTATCAGCAGAGTTAAACGCTTAATGGTTTCGTTGTTTTTGTTGGCTTTGGTAGCTTGGATTGTTGAGGGTTTAATAGCCTCTGAAACATTTATGTTTTCAGCAATTTCCATGCCAGACGTTTCAAACTTGTTGGCTGAAGGTTTTAGCTATCTAATTTTTCTGGTGTTTTTTGCCATAGCTGTTGGGTCTTTGGCGGTGATGATTCTGGATAGGGATTTGCTGATTGATTCTGTTAAGGATTTTTTGAGTCGTCCCAGAGATTCTAGCGTTCAGAGTATGCGCAGAAAATCGCTGGCTTGGGTTGTTGGTTTTGGGATTGTTTTGATGTTAGTTTTAGCGTTTGCTTGGCTTATGATGTATCGTGGAGTTGGCGGCGGTGCGCAGTCTGAAAATGGGCAGTTTAATGGTGGTTATGCTTCGCTTGGTGGCAGTGGAAATGTTTTTGTTGCGTTCGTTTATTCAACAGACTTTGGCGGAGCGCAGAGTTTTAAGGGGTTGCTTGAAACCTTTAACATAAGCGTTAATCTTGTATCGGAAGCGAATATGAGTCAATTGGATAGTTGTGGGCTAATAATAGTTGGCGATGATGCCGTTAACTTGGAAAGTTCGGTTGTAAATGGAACTGGCAAGCCGATACTTGGGTTAGGCGTTGGCGGATTCAATTTCTTTAATGAGCTGGGATTATTTTCGGGCTACGAGGACGGCAAATATGCCTACGTTTACGCTGTTTCTCCTGAACATCAAGTTTTTGTTTTCCCAAACAATGTAAGTGTATCTTATGACCAGACGATACTGCTTTACGCTTTTCCAGTTGAAACACTCGGCGTGAACCCTTCAAATGCACAGTCAAACACCCTGCTTGGCAAAAGTGTTGATCAAAATTGTTATTTAATTTTGGCGTTGCATGATGCTCGTTATGTTTTCTGGGGGTTTTCAGGGTCGCCTACAAACATGACGCAAGCTGGTAAAAACTTGTTTGTTAACATTGTTGTTTGGATGCTTGGTGAAAAAATGCCTTCAGGGGTTTCGACTGTTCCTGAGTTGCCGCCAGCGTTGTCTGCGCTTTTGGTTGTTTCTGGAGTTATTCTTATTGCAGCGGTGTTTGTGGGCAGTTTTCTCTTCATTAAAGCGGTGAAAGAGGTAAAGGAAGAGGCGGATGCTGCCCTTATGCCTGAAGAAGAGACTTTGCAAGAGAAAGCCATGACCGTTTTCGGCGAGGCAATTTCAGAAATTAAGGCGCGGGAAAGCGATTTGAGTTTTAGAGCTGCAATAATTAAGTGTTATGAGCGGCTTTGTGAACTGCTGGCGCAGCATGGCTGTCAAATTCAAGAGCATGAAACAGTTCAGGAATTTAGGGCTTCAGCGTCTAAAATTCTTAACATACCCGATAAACCCTTTTCCACGCTTACCAATCTTTTTGAAGAGGCAAGATATAGCCTTCATGAGATTGATGAGGCGAAGAGAAACGAAGCCTTGAATTGCCTAGAAGATTTAAGAAGGCATTTAGCAAGTGGCAAACCATGATTGACTTTAACAAAAACATAGTTGTTTCAGTGCTTCTCTATGCGATGCTTGTTTTAGTTTCGATTTTCGCTGGTTTGACAAATGAGCAGGCTGGGTACATCCTCTTCTTTTCGGCGTCGTTTTTCTTTTCGGCTATGGTGGTTTATGAAGTTTGGAGGGAATCTAAACCCATGAAGGAGATAAGCCATCAAGTTGAAGGCGCCGCTCAAAACCAAAAAGAGCTTTCCACGGCGGTGCATGGAGCATTGTTTGGGAAAGCGTCTCCAACTTATGTTTTAGACCTTATAAGGCAGATAATTGTTAAAAAATTAAGTTTGAGGTTGGATGTAACAGAGGTTGAAGCTGAAAGTCTTCTGCAAAATCCCGAAAAGCTTCGGAGTTTGGGCTATGAAAAATTAGCTTTCTTTATAAGTGAGAAAAACTTTTTGAGTAAAACAAAAAGTGAGAGGATGAAAGTGTTGGATGCTGTTTTGAGGCTGTTGGAGGAAGATTAAATTGAAAATGGAAGAGCAGTCTATATCGGCTGTTGTTGATGAGGTAAGCAAGTTAATCGTTGGAAAGGAAGAAGTTTTGAAAATGGTTATGCTTGGCATTTTATCTAATGGGCATATACTTTTTGAAGATTATCCTGGCTTGGCTAAAACAATGATTGCAAAAAGCTTTGCCATCGCTCTTGGATGTGACTTTAAACGTGTTCAGTTCACGCCCGACTTGCTTCCCGCTGACATAACGGGCACTTATGTATTCAACCAAAAAACTGGTGATTTCATCTTTAAAGAAGGTCCAATATTCACGAATATTCTTTTGGCTGATGAAATAAACCGTGCTCCTCCGAAGACGCAGTCTGCGCTTTTGGAGGCTATGCAAGAACGCCAAGTGACGCTTGACGGGGTAACCCACAGTTTAAAAGAGCCTTTCATAGTTATTGCAACGCAGAACCCAATTGAGCTTGAGGGTACGTATCCGTTGCCAGAGGCTCAGTTGGACAGATTCATAATGAAGGTAAGGGTTGGCTATCCGAATGTGGAGCAGGAAACTGAAATATTGCGGAGGCGTTTGCTTAGAAAAAGCGACAGCATAGACCTAAAACAGGTTGCTGAGCCAAGCACGGTCGTTCGGATGCAGAAAGCTGTTGAGCAGGTTTATGTTGACGATGACATAATGCATTATATATCGGAAATAGTTCATGCCACAAGGCGCCATCCAAAAGTGGAGATTGGAGCAAGCCCGAGAGGTTCATTGGCAATTTTAAAGCTTGCTAGGGCTAATGCCTTCTATAATTTAAGGGATTATGTAACGCCCGATGACGTTAAAAGCGTGGCTGTTCCAGCGCTTTGCCACAGAATAATTTTCAAAACTGAATACTGGTTTAGAGGAGTAACGCCAGAATCCGTCATAGAACAGGTTTTGTCCGAAGTTCCAGTTCCAAAGTTGGATAAGAATGCTTAGCCAACGTGTCCCATTATTGATAACTTTTTCAGCACTTCTCGTGCTTTTGAGCATAGCCCTAAAAGACTGGCGCCCCTCAACACTAATAATTCCAACAGCCACCCTACTTATACTTACGCAGGCTTTGTCGCCGAAAAGCGAATTGAATGTAGAAGTTAAAAGAAAACTGGCGCAGGAAACCGTGATGACAGGCGAAACCGTCACTGTAAAACTTGAAGTAACAAACAAAAGCGAAGAAAAAATTGATTTCTTGGAAATATACGACAAGCTTCCAGCAGAATTATGCCCAACCGAAGGAACAAACCACCTTATTATTTCTCTTGACGCTCAAGAGAAAATGGAATTAACCTATGAAATCCTCTGCAACAAAAGAGGAATGCATGAAATTGGTCCCACATATTTGAGAACACGTGACCCTTTAGGCTTCAGCTTCAATGAAAGCACAAAACCCACAATTGTTAGGCTTCATGTTCTGCCAAAAATTGAAAAGCTAAAGTCTGGTGACTTACCCTTCAAAAGAACTGGTCAATGGCCCGGAGTAATCCATTCAACTCGAAAGGGCGTTGGAATGGAATTTTATGGGTTGCGTGACTATTTTCCAGGGGATGACCTTCGAAGGGTTGGATGGAAAGCGTCGGCGAGAATGGGAAAGCTTGTTACAATTGAAAATGAAAGTGAAAGAAGCACAGACATAGTCATAATTCTTGACGCCACCAGCGATTTAAGTTTAGGCGACAATTCAGAAACTCTTTTGGAATATTGCGTTAGGGCTGTTGGGTCTTTGGCTTCGCTTCTATTAAGCCTCGGAAATCAGGTCAGCGTCATAAGTCACTGTACAAGCAGAATTTGGCTTCCAGGAGGCTTCGGCAAAAGGCACTTGCGAAACGTTTTAGATCATTTGGCATATGTGGAAGCTGGAGAAACCCCTCTTCCAATAGGTTTTGGCTTAGACTGTATTTTCGAGTCTAAACCACAAGTAATAGTGGTTTCTCCGTTACTGACGTCAAACATCGTAAAAGACATTGGAAGCATAGTTTCCGATGGCTATAGCGTACTTGTAATTTCGCCATCCCTTCTAGCAACCCTAGGCGAACAAGCAGATGAAGAAACTAAAATTGCGCTTAGAATTTTCAACATCGAGCGCAGAAACACAATCGCTGAACTTAGACGTTACTGCATGGTTGTGGACTGGAATCCAGAAGTTCCCCTTAGAACAGCTATGAAAGGGGTTAGACGATGGCGCATCTAAACTGGACATTCAAGACTTACGTGGACGTTTTCAAAGTTATATCATCCATTCTCGTCTTAACAGTAAACCTATGGGTAGCCCTTTCACAACCAAACCTAATAGTATTCGGCATTTGCATGAGCTTATGCTTAATCTCTCTCATGGGTTTCCAAATCATGAAGCCAACGCTGTTTATCTTTCCACTGTTGATGTCAACAATAATATTAATCGGCACAATTGTTACGGCTTCGTCTAAAGGATTAACAGCACAAATAACCCAAACACTCCAGTTCCTACTCCTAATATACACGATCGAAATTGGAAATTCAACAATACACTTCAACAGAATCATCCAAAAAATAAAAGAGCCAAAACCCACACCAGCAATGACCAAAGCCCTAAAACATTATATGGCTAATCTCACAACAATCATCACAGCATCCTTCACCCTCTCCGCCCTGCTTCTTTTCGTAGGGAACCTAACACCACTCAAATTTGAACCAATCTTTTTAGTAGCAACAGCAACCGCCATTCTCCTCACAACCCTAGCATTCCTAGCCACCAATCTACCTCATCCACGAACCACCACAAAAACCTAAAACCCTTTTAACAGCTTGAAAACTATTTTCTGTGAGGGCCCGTAGCCCAGCATGGATTAAGGCGTCGGCCTTCGGAGCCGGAGAACGTGGGTTCAAATCCCACCGGGCCCGCCAAAAACATTCCGCTTTCAGCGAAAGCAGCCCGTAACGGGCTGGTTTGCCCGCTGGCTTGCGGGGCCGTCCCAGCCACTATGAACGGTGAATTGTGTTATTTGATTTTATTGGGTAAAAGCCTATATGGAAGGAATAATTATTGTCGTTTGTTAATAGGGGATCGTCAATGTATGAGTTTGATGTTGTAATCTTGGAAGATGAGAGTGGCGGCTATGTGGCTTTTGTTCCTGCTTTGCCTGGCTGTCACACGCAAGGTGACACGTTACAGGAGCTTATGGATAATGTGCGCGAGGCTGTAGAACTTTACTTAGAAACTTTAACCGAAAAGGAGAAGAAAGAACTCCTTCGACAACGGGTTGTTGGAATACAAAAAGTGAAGGCACTTGCCTAAAATTAAACCGTTACCCACTCAGAAAATAATAAAGGCTCTTGAGAAAACCGGTTTTAAGGTCATCCGTCAAAAAGGTTCGCACATCATTATGATGAATGAAAAGGGAGTGCGGGTGGTCATTCCGGTGCACCCCGGGAAAGACGTAAAGCCAGGTCTAATCAGAGCCACAATAAAAGAGGCAGGCCTTAAAAGAGAAGAATTTTTCAAACTCTTAAAACAAACCTAAAATCTTGTCACTAACCCCATCGTTTGGAATTGATGTTGTATTTGTGATTAAATTGTAGATAAACTCCACACCCAAGTTTGCGCTAAAATGCGTCTTGCAAAGTAAAATAAATTCTTAAACACATCCTCATACCATTGGTGATCTTCATGAATGGTATAAAAAATGAAAAATTGGATTTATTATTATGTTTCAAATTTGTATCAGCATTTCCCAAATTATACTTACACTTTTCACATTTTAGATTTAGCGCGCATTGAAATAATGACGATTAAAGTGCTTTCTGGATCATGTGGTAGAAAACTTCCCAAAATTATCAATTACCACAACTGCATGGTATATGTTAAACAAAAAATTTAGATTTTTTATTGATTTCCTAATGGGGGAAGAGATACTAAAATGCGAAGATGAGGACAAGGCTATTAAAATAAACTTAAAAGAAGTTAGAAAATGCATTATGTTTAGGATAACTAAAGCAGAAGTAAGGAAACGTAAAATTTAAAATGTACTTCATATTCTAAGATTGCCATGAATTCCTCCGTGCATTAGGACTTGAACCCTTTTGGGTTTAAATCCCACCGGGTCCGCATTTCTGTTAAGTTATGGAGGATGAAAAGAGAAATAGAGTAAATACTTTATGATTGATGGTTTTTAGCAAGTTTTAATAGTGTTTAAAGCAATAGTGAATATGCCTTTCTATTGTGTTAAGGGGCTTTAGGGATGGGTCGTCATCGGAGGGGTGAAGTTCAGATTCTGATGGATATTCTAACTCTATCTCTGAAAGGTGTAAAGGCGACCCACCTTATGTATAAGGCTAATCTGAGCTATTCCACACTTAGAAGGTATTTGTCTGCTGCTTTGAAGCAGAATTTAATTGAGAAGGTTTGCAGTGATGACGGTTCTGTTGTTTATTACATTACGGATAAGGGTAAGCTTCTTTTGGAAAGGCTTAAGGAAGTGAAATATGTTTTGCACTCTTAAGCACTCTTAAATGGGTTTTATAGAAAACTGTAATTTTGTTCTAGACAATTAACCTAGATTTTTCATACTCAACCATTTAAATACTAGATCTTAACAATTAGGGAACGGAGAAAGGAACATTAAATGTTCTATCTGCGTCTGCTTACGGAGGGAAACTGCTGATGAAAGTTGCCGAAAGTAAAGAGTTGGTTGAAGAGTTAAAGAAGGAGTGGCAAAGTCTCTGGAGGGAACGTATTGATGACAGGGTTAGAGCTGAAGGAATTGCAAGCGCTGACTATTCCATGTTATTTGTTGAGAAAGGGACAGTAATTTTTGCAACAAGAAAGTTTAGGCTACTCAGTTTTAGGGAAATTTTGCAACTGCACAAAATAATAGATGTTGACAGATTTATCCCGCCGAGTTCGTCTGTGGGCGGATGGGGGAAATTCATTAGAACAATGATTGTCGGTCAAAAATCTTCTGGAAGGGTTAAGAGGGCCCAACAGTTTTCTGAAGGTGAAAAGAAAAAGCAGCAGTTGAAGAAAGGCGGCAGGGGCTGGCTTCATTTAATCTGAATGTTAAGTGTATTCGATTCCAGTTATAATTATGTCAAATGCGAATTCGTCAATGTCGATTTGTGTTGACACTGAGAGAGTTAAAACCGCTTTAATTGAGTTTGTTGCATCTAAAACTTGTCCTTCGCAGTTCCAACTTAATGTTATGTAATTTTTGGCTTGGATTGGATTCCAGCTTTCTGTTGTCATGTTAAGCTTTATTCTGGTGTTTCCCGTATTTTTTATCCAAATCTCTCGGGTGGCGGGTGTTCCTGGACTTAAAAATCCCCAGTCAATGGAAGTTACGTTATTTGTGCAAGCTTCATTCCAGTATACGCCAACGCCAACAGCCTTCAAGTACCCGTAGTTTGGGACTCTCTCATAAGCCATAAGTAAGCCAGCGGCTAAAGCGCTTACGATGATTCCTGTAAATGCGATGGCTAGAATTGTTGCGGCGTTGATTTTTTGTGTTTCCATGTGTGGTGTCACCACACAAAACGTATCTTGAGTCTTAATAAATATTGCTGTTCACAATAACAACACATCTACAAAACAAAAACATAACAAAAAAACTTCGCATATAACTAAAACATTGTATTGTTCAACAATCCCGCTTAGCTTGAGTATAAATTTATTAGTTTCGTTTCTGTTTTAGCCACTGCGGAGGAAACCAAATCGTTTGCTGTAGGACATTTCTCTTTTGGTTATATACTAGCTAACACATCAACACGCATAACAAAAACAGAAATTAATATCCCCATTGTATTCGCCTTGTCGGTTATTCCAGACATTGACATAATAGTGCCATACGTTGAACATCGAGGTCCAATCCACTCGCTAATGGCGCTGTTCACAATTTTTATTCCAATCTTAATCTTTTACCGCAAAAAGGCTGTCCCATACTTTCTAGCTCTAATTCAACATCCACTAGTAACGGATTATGTTTGCGGAGGCAAGATCCAACTTTTATGGCCCATAACAACCCAACATTATGGCATAGAAATGAGCATAAAAAGTTTGGAGAACATATCGTTGGAGTGGATGTTTTTTGTTGTGGCATTGGCTGTTATGCTGAAAACTAGAGATGCCGCTAAACTTTTGCAGCCTCATAATTCAAACTTGATTTTGATTGTACCCACAATCACGGTTTTGTTGCCAACTTTTCTAAGCTTTCCGTTGGATGTTCCGTTTTGGCTCATACCTCCACATTTAATCTACTTGGCAATATTCTCTGCGTCAATAATCATCGACCTTGCCGCATATAAAGAAGCCTTTAACAAAGTCATCTGGAAACCTCGCCTAGTTCAATTTGTCTCCTTTTAATTTTGGAATTGTTTTTCATAAGGCTTTTATATTTGTTGGTTTTGCATATGAATATACTAACGTGGAAGTTTGCCGTATGGAGCCCAGTAAGAAACCTTTGAATGTCCTTGTTAAACAGTTAAATGCTAATGTTGCAGTTGTTTTGAAAAACGGCTGTGAGTATAAGGGTAAAATGATTAAATGCGACGGACATATGAACATTCTTCTTGAGGGGGCGACTGAATGCCGAGAAGACCAGTTGATTACAAATTATGGAAATGTTTTGTTGCGTGGAAACAATATTCTCTACATTGCACTTGACATCCACTAAAGTCTTACTGTTTTTCCAGACACGTAAGCCAAAGCCTCTTTAAGTTTGGCTTTCACCATGTGCTTACGTCTAAAAAACCCAATTATGTTTTTAACGTCTCTTGTTAGGAGTTGTTGAGCATTTGGATGCTCCCTCTTAACATATTGGGGCCAGTCAATTATTAAAATGTGCATGTTTGGCTTTAAAATGATGTTGTATTCGCTTAAATCAGCGTGAATTACACCCGCTCTCAAATGAGCCCTTCTGACATTGCCTAAAATTTCTTTTAAAACTTTTTCTGGTTCTGAAATTTCTTTGTATTCGGCGAGTTCCGCTCCTTCAATCATTCCCATGGCTATGACATGTCGGTTTTGGCTTATTGGCTTTGGAACGGCAATTCTATGCGGAAAAACAAGTTTTAAGGCTTCAAACTCCTTTTCCGCTGCAAGCCGTGACTGATAAAGCCAGCTTGCACGTTGAATCGTATAACCTCTTTTACGGATTGTTTGCCTAAAACTAATTCTGCCAAGCCTATGAAATTTTACGGCTATGCGCTTGCCTTTTGGGTTTAAGGCGTCGTAAACGTCTGCTTCTTTGCCGACGCCTAAAGGCTTGCCGAAAGCCTCAAGCACTCCAGCCTTTACTAAGGCGTTTATTGCCAAACAATCATAACCAGCGTAATTAAGCGTATAGCCCACGTAAGCGCCTTTCATCCTATAAATTAGGTTTAATTTGTCGAGGCGGTTAAGCCGAAAATCTGTTTCTTCAGCGCCTAACTTGGAAAATTTTGCTATAACCTCTTTTGGCACAAACTCGTGTTTGGTCATGGCTGCCTCTATGACCTGCAGTACCCTGAAATCTGCATTTTCTAATTTTTGAAATACTTGAACGGCGATTTCAGCGGACGACATCAAAAATAGAATGTGAATTTTCGTTAATAAGTTGTCTTCTTGTGTTTAAGTGTCGTCGGTTTTTGTGGATTTTTGACAACGACAATTCTGGAGAGATGTGCGCTTTGTGGGGTCATCGTAAAATCTGCTTAAACGGTTGCTTTTCATTTTCTGATTCTTCGCAACTGTTGGATACGGCTTTAAAATTGTGGTTAGCCCATGGTCTTTAGTGATTTAGCGTATACTATTTCGACTTTTTCGAGGGTTTCTTTTATGGCTTCGGCTAGGTTCATTCTTTTTTCGATGGATTCCACAACCTCCAACTTCGCTTTTGTTGTTGGGTGTTTCGTCAAAAACAGCGAGCAACAGTCTTTGTGCGGCGTTATGGAAATGTTGAATGTTCCGATTTGTTTGGCTAAATTAACAGTTTCATTCTTTTCATACGTTAGTAATGGTCTAAGTATGGGCAGCACCGTTGCACGGCTTATTACAGCTAGGTTCTCCAAAGTTTGAGACGAAACTTGCGCTAGGTTTTCGCCCGTTCCCAAGGCGGTTATGCCATATTTTTTTGCTATTTCCTCAGCTACTCTAACCATAAACCTTCTAAAAAGAACAAGCCTATATTTAATGGGCGCTTCAACCGCCTCCGCCTCAAAAGGATAAAAAGGCGCAAAAAAGGCTTTTGAAACGCCTCCATACCCAGCTAAAACCTTTATCAACTCTAAAATTTTGCCGCATCTCAGCTCATCAAACTTTTGAAAGGCGTGAAAATGCAAGAAGTCTATTTGGCATCCACGCTTCATCAGCAACCACGCCGCCACGGGCGAATCCAATCCGCCGGAAAGCAAATGTAAAACTTTTCCAGAAACGCCAACTGGTAAACCATACAATCCCCTAAACTTTTCGTCGAAAACATAAGCTTTCCCGTCAACAAGCTCGACAAAAAATGTTTTTTGCGGTTCTTTCAGATCGATTTTTGCGTTAAATTTTTCGGCGAGGTAAGCGCCTAATTCACGGTTTACATCCATAGAAGTGAATGGCAAAGCCTTATCTGCTCTTTTAGTTGAAACCTTCGCTTTTGTGCCAGCTTCAACCCTAAAATTGCTGTTTAACAATTGTTTTATAGCGTTTAGGTTTGCTTCTGTTGTGAACGCGAAGGCGAACCATGAAACTCCGAAAACCTTTTTGAGCGCTTCTCCAATTTTCGTTATATTCGATTTTTCCGAAAGTTTCAGTATTATTCTACCCTGAACCTTTCTTATTTCCTCATATTCCACGCCTTCAAGAATCTTACATATATTTTCAGTTAGTTTCCTTTCAAAGTATGGTCTATTCAATCCTTTAAGTCCAAGCTCGCCGTAATGGATTAAAACGCAGTCAAACAACGCCAAACACAAATGAAACTAAGATTAGGCAATTAAAAACTTTCACTTTTTATTTTAGGTTTTGTAACCGCCGAAGCTTGTTACTAAAAACACGAAGTACATGAAAAGCAGAACTGCGCCTTCCCTCCAACTTATTCTTTCACTTGAAAGAAAATACCATAAAAACAAGTTTGTTATAAGCGAGAACATAATTACATTGGAAAAGGCTGTCATCACGACTGGCTCTAACGTTGAAAACGCTAAGGTGGCTCCTAAAATGCATGTTATGTTTATGAAGCAACTTCCAACAATATTTCCTAATGTCAACTCCAAGTGTCCCTTGTTTGTGGCGTCCAAGCTTGTCGCCAACTCTGGTATGCTTGTGCCGAAAGCCACGATTGTGGCGCCGATAACCACAGGTGGCACATCTGCAGCACTGGCAATATTGGAGGCTGTATCAACAATGAAATATGCGCTTATTACTACTCCAGCAGCGCCTAAAAACGCCAAAAGAGTGTATCTGCCAAGTTTCCGCCTTTCACTTCCCAAAGAACCCTCATTTCTAACCCTTTTTATCTTTGACAACTTGTAAAGGTAATAAACAAATATTATCAAGAGGATTACGCCAATGATTTGGCTTGCATATCCAATATACAACAGCGTTAATGGAATTATTGAGGCTACGAAAAGCCCAAAATAGAGGCTTCCAATTTCCTCTTTTGCCATATGTGGAATAAGCGTCACGTTTTTTGGGTTTTTAAAAGCTACAAATAAAAAGCAGATGCCAAGTATAAGGCATATATTCACAATATTTGAGCCTAAAACATTACCTACAGCTATGCCGATGTTTTCCGGGTTTACTGCTGCAAAAACTGAAACAAGAAGTTCTGGAAGCGAAGTGGTAAAGGCAACTAGGATAAAGCCTATTGTTGTTTTGCCGAAGCCAGTTATATCCGCAACCTTAATTGAATTGGAAATTGTTAAGTCGCTTGCTTTACCTAATGCAAACAAGGAAACCAGCAGAACAGCCACATTAATCAGCAACTCCTCGAACACTTTGTTATCCCTCCTTTGCTACTCTTGAAAACACACAATAATAAACTTTAATGAGCATAAATAATAATTAGCATAAAACAAAAATCAATTGGTTGCTATAAAATTGCCTATGAACTCTGAGTTTAAAATAATCTTTTTGGGGACAGGCGGCGGACGGTTCGCTACGATAACACAGAAAAGACGCACTGCTGGAATACGCATAATAGGCGAAAGCTTAAACTTGCATTTAGACCCTGGACCTGGAGCGCTTGTGTATTCCATCAGTGAAGGCTTAGACCCGCAGAAGCTTAATGCCATTATCATTTCGCATTCACATCCAGATCATTACACAGACGCCGAGATTTTGATTGAGGCTATGACTAGGGGCATGACCCGTAAACGTGGAGTTTTAGCTGCTGCCAAAAGCGTTTTGAGGGGAAACGCCGTTTGCGAACCTTCAATCTCCACTTATCATCAGCAAATGCCAGAACGAGTGGTTGAAGCAACACCAAACATGAGATTTCAGGTGGGCGATGTCCACGTTAGAGTGACGGAGGCGAGGCACACAGACCCGGACGCTGTTGGCTTCAGATTTGAAACTGGGGATTTCGGCGATTTCGCCTACACAAGCGACACAGAATACTTTGAAGGAATAGGCAAACACTACGAAGGCGTAAGACTCCTCATGTTATGTGTTATGCGACCAGCTGGAAAGCCTTGGGCTGGACATATGACAACAGACGACGCCATAAAAATAGTTGAGGAATCCCGTCCAGAAAAGGTTGTTTTGACGCATTTAGGAATGCAAATGATATTTAAGGGACCATCAAACGAAGCAAAACTTATTGAGGAGAAAACTGGAGTTTCGGCTGTTGCCGCTGTTGACGGAATGCGTATATTTTTCGGAGAAACAATAACCGTGCAAGCTGGCAAGAAAACTGCGCAAGGACTGGACAAGTTTTTCTAACGCTTATATATTGCCATAGAGAATGAAGGGCTATGCGTGTTGTCATAAGGATAGGCGGTTCGGTTATTGCTTCGCCAGTAAACCCAAGCCTAATAAACAGTTATGTGGAATTGCTAAAAAAGTTGAAGATGCAAGGGCATGAAGTGGCTGTTGTTGTAGGCGGCGGCGCCCCAGCGAGAGAATTTATTGCAGTTGCAAAAAGTTTAGGCTTAAACGAAAAAGCCCAAGACGAAATTGCAATTTCAGTTTCAAGAATTTTCGCCCAACTTTTCAAGGAAAAACTTGGCATTTTAAGCTGTTTGTCCATTCCACTAACCATTGAGGAAGCCGCAAAATGTTTCAGCGAAGGGCGGATTGTTGTTATGGGCGGTTTGAAACCTGGAATGACCACCGACACCGTGGCGGCTTTAATCGCTGAAAAGGTGAATGCGGAATTGCTTGTTAAGGCTACTGACCAAGAAGGCGTTTACACGAAAGACCCCAAAAAATACGCAGACGCCGAAAAACTTGAACGCTTACGCTATGAGGATTTAACCCGCATTTTTGCTGAAAATAGGCATAAAGCAGGAATACACCAAATTGTAGACCCAGAAGCAGTAAAAATTCTGAAGCGTGCAAGAATTAAGTTTATTGTTGTTAACGGTTTTAAACCTGAAAATGTTTTGTTAGCTGTTAAGGGCGGACATGTCGGAACAACAATTGAATAGGGATGCTGAAACATTTTTATAATTTGTAGTTGCAATTTTGGTGGGTAAGCTGTGATGCAAAAAGAACGGAAAAACAAGCTTGTGAAAAATTTGGTTGTGGGCAGTATAATATTCATAATTTGCCTTGCATGTGCATACTGGTTTGTCACGTCCTTGCCTTACTTTTCCACAAACAAGCATGTTGCAACAACCACGACAACTGCAACTGCAACCGCAACCACAGCAACAATGACAACTGCAACTACAACAGCCACTTTCAATATAACTGTGGAATCTAACACAACTTGGAGTGGAAATTACACAGCGCCAGAAGAAGGTTTTAGGGCTATTGGCGGCTTCACAAACCAAACCATAACCTTCACTGGTTCAGCCTGTAGCCTATGCCTACAAAAACAGACTGCTGAAGGGTTTCTACGTGTCAAAATTTACGTAAATGATGTTTTGGAAGTTGAAGGAGAAACTACGGAGCCATATGGAGTGGTCACGGCTTCAGTGCCTTAACCATGTTTCTGGAATTGCGAAATGCTTAAGTGTCGGTGTTGATATCAATTTTGACATCGATGGTGATTTAAAATGTTTGATTATCCTCCTCCACCTCCTCCGCCGTTCCGCCACTGGTTGAGGCATATGGCAGCCGTTCCGAAAGGGTTTCTACGCTACCAAGTTCTTGAACTCTTAAATGAGAAGCCTCTTTCTGGCTCTGAAATAATAGGTGAAATTGAAAAGAAGACAAATGGATGTTGGAAGCCTAGTCCAGGTTCCGTTTATCCTCTTTTGGCTTGGCTTCAAGACAACGGCTATATCCAAGAGGTGCCAACAGCGGAAACTGGAATAAAACGGTATACGCTTACTGACAAGGGTAAAGAGCTTCTTGAAGAACAGCGAAAAATTAGGATGCAGTTTGGAGACAAAGCCAAATTTTTTGCTCCGCCGTTTTTCGGTGTTTTGTGGTGTGGGCTTCCGGCTGGGAAAGCCGCTGAACTGCGGAGTTCTTCTATGAGGCTTCTTAAAGCTTTTGCCAGCATCGGTATAACCGCAAGCGAAAAGTTTTCAGAAAAAGTTTTTGAGGAAACCATAAAAGTTCTAAATGAAGCCGCTGACAAACTTGAAGAAATAAACAAGAAATTGAGGGCTGAATCGCAATGAGTGAAAACGTGATTGTGGCTGAAAGATTAACAAAAGTCTTTAACAAAAGCCTGGTGGCAGTTGACCATGTGGATTTCAGTGTTCAAGACGGCGAAATCTTCGGTTTTTTAGGTCCAAACGGCGCTGGAAAAACAACAACAATCAACATGTTAATAACGCTTTTAAAGCCCACAGAAGGCAAAGCCTCAGTTTTGGGATATGACATTGTGAAACAAGCAAGGGAAGTTAGGAAAGTAATAGGCGTTGTGCCACAAGAGTACACGGCTGATGAGGATTTAACTGGCATTGAAAACATAATCTTATGCGCAGACTTGTATGGAATATCACGTGAAATCGCCAAAAAACGCGCAGCTGAGCTTCTGGAGCTTGTTGAACTTACAGCCTTTAAAGATAAAAAGGTTGAAACCTATTCTGGCGGGATGCGTCGCAGACTTGAGCTTGCATGTGGCTTAATAAATCGTCCAAAAGTGCTTTTCTTGGACGAGCCAACTTTGGGCTTAGACGTTCAAACTAGAGCCGCCACTTGGGATTATATTAGGCGGTTGAAGAAGGAGTTTGGCATGACATTGTTTATGACAACGCATTATTTGGAGGAGGCGGATGCGCTCTGCGACCGCATCGCCATAATTGACCATGGAAAAATTGTTGTGATGGGTTCCCCAGCCGAGTTGAAGAACAATTTGGGCGGCGACATAATCACAATAAGCATTCAAGAAAGCGCTGACATCACCGCACTTTTAGAAAAAATTGATAATGTGGAGGAAGTGAAAAAGCAAAATGACACTTACTTTATTAAGGCTAGGGACGGCGAGTTCACAGCGCCCCTAATAATCGAAGCTTTAAGAAGCGAAGGACACGTTGTAAAACGGCTTTCGCTTACAAAACCAACGTTAAATGAGGTTTATTTGGATTACACTGGCAAATCCATGCGCGACACGGAAGAATCCGTTGAAAACTTTAGGGCGCAGAGAATGGCGTTGAGGAGGGCGAGGGCTAGATGAGCAAAACAAACGAGTACCACCCAAGTTTTTTGCGTGGCTTGTGGGCTTTAACCATTCGTGAACTAAAAAAATGGTTGAAAGAACCCATAATCCTTTTCATGGCTGTGCTTCAACCAATCATTTGGATGGGCTTGTTCGGAAAGTCTATGGATTTGGGCAAAATGTTTTCAAACAGCAAAGTGGACGCTATACCAGGCATAGCCATCCCTCCAGAACAACTCCAGCAAATGCTTGCACAAATCGGTCCAAACATAATGAAAAATGTTTTTGGCGTTGAGGATTATTTTAGTTATATGTCTGTGGGCATGATATCCTTCATCGTCATGTTTACGACTATGTTTAGTGGTATGTCTATGGTTTGGGATAGGCGTTTGGGCTTTCTCGATAAAGTGCTTAGCACTCCAGTTTCAAGAACTGCCGTAATATTTTCAAAAGTTCTAAACGCCGCTTTTAGGGCGATGTTTCAAGCCACCATAGTACTAATACTTGCAAAAATTTTCGGTTTACGCCTAAGCGAAACTTTCTCTCCGCTTAATATTTTAGGCGTGTACACGGCAATTTTCATGCTCAGCGTTGGGTTATCATCAATTTTTCTTGCACTTGCCCTACGCTCAACAAGGCATGAAACGCAAATGGCAATTATAAATTTGATTAATATGCCGTTGATGTTTGCAAGCAACACCTTCTACCCAATAAACATGATGCCGGACTGGATACAATCAATAGCGCGTGTGAACCCAATAAGCTATTTAACAGACGCCATAAGACAGTTGACGGTGTTGCCACTGGATGTTTCAGCTTTGATGCTTGACTTTGCAGTTTTGGGCTTGTTTGCGGCTGTGTTCTCTTCAATAGGCATAATGCTCTCATGGAAATACCTAACAAAATAGCTTTTACTCCCAACGCATCCATTTTTTGAATATTTCCTCTTGAACCTTAACAGCCTTCTCCAAATTGAATTTGCCAGTTTTCCCACTTCGCAACTCATCCACAGTTGGAATGTAAATTTCAGTACCCTCGTTCTTGAAGGGACAAGGCGGATAAGTTGGATGTTGCTTGCCAACTCTTACGCCTGTCACTCCAGCTTCTGGGCATACTCCACGCATAAACCCTCTGCAACCAACCAACCCACGCAACAATGGAAGATTCTCAATCAAATTGAAGTATAATTGGCTGGCTATACACCTAAACTCCGGCGAAGTCCTAACGCAAAGCCTAAGCGAAAGCATGTTCGAAAGAGACCTTAAATTTATTGTGAAGTGGTATATTCCAACAGCCAAGCAAAACGGCAAAATGTACCGTGCTGACTCTTTCGGCACTCCAGCCCCCAACAAATCCTCATAAAACCTAATATTCTGACCAACCAATTTTATGAAGGCTTCCCTCTTTTTCGCATCCCCAATCAAGTGCGGAGGCAAAATTATTTCGTATGCTGGTTTTTCCTTTTCTATCCCCTCAAAAGCTTTAACAAACCTTGTTGAAAACCCAGAGTGGCTAGCCATCCGATGCTCAAGCAGTTCTGGAGCGTTGCCCTTCGACATTTTAACGTCAAATTTTATTATGATATGCTCCAAAACAGAGCCATAATCGTTTTTAACCATCATTTTAAAAACTGCCTCATCCTTAACCGTGGGCGGAACTCCAGAAATTCTTGCAGAATAAACAATTTCCTTCCATGACTCTTTTCCCTTCACTATCTCAAAATTCCAGATTTTTGGTTTTATGATTTCAATTTGCAAGGTTTCGCCTCCCCATCCTAATTTTCTGTTCGATATAAAAAAATTGCGCAGTCATATTTAATGGAAGCTTTAAAATATTAACTACTTATTTTAAATTGAGGTTTCGGTTTGGTTAGGAGGTTATACCCCAAACAGCCTGTTGTAGGCGTCGGCGCAGTCATGATCCAAAACGGCAAAATTTTACTTGAAAAAAGGAAAAGCGAGCCTGGAAGGGGGAAGTGGAGCATTCCAGGCGGTTTAGTGGAGCTTGGCGAAAACGTAGCCCAAACAGTTATCCGAGAAGTTAAGGAGGAAACTGGTTTGGATGTTGAAAAGCCTGAGCTTATTGATGTTGTTGACAACATAATTAAGGATGAAAACGGCGAAATAAAATATCACTTCGTCATAATCGACTATTTCGTTAGGGTGAAAGGCGGCGAAGCAAAAGCCCAAAGCGACGCCGAAGAACTCCGTTGGGTTCCACTGGGCGAAGTGGAAAAATACGATTTAACAAAAACTTTTAGAATTTTCTTCCAACGAAATAGGCAAAAAATAGAAAATTTCAATTTAAATTTCTAAAGAATACGTGTGCCCACTGATAAAGCAATCTGGCAAGTTTAAGAGATAGTTTCAACTTTCTCTTTTCCAGCCTCAGCTGGATAATAAAGCAAAAAGCTGTTGTCAGAGTCCGGCCCAACTTCTTTCATTGTGTTTTCCACAGCCTGCCTTATAGTTTGCTTTTCTATGGTTAGATAGTGGAGTAAGCGTGTCGTGGCTGTGTCTGTGCGGCTTGCTGCAACTCCTTTATCCCAGCCTATGCAGGCTTTTGCGCCTTTTTGGATGAAGGCTTCTGCCATGCTCGTGTTTTTTAGTCCTTCGCATCCCATCATGATGATTATAGTATTGTCGAATGTGCCCTTCATGCTTCTTGTTATGAAGAGTGGGGTTATTTCAAAATACATTATTCCCTTTTCTAAATCTTCTGGGGAATATGCAGCAATTCCGAGCTGGTCTGTAAGTTGTTCATAACTATATTTTGTTTTGTCGTATGGCTCAGAGGTGTAAAGAGCCAATGGGCCTTCTGTTCCTTGGGCTAATGTGGCTGATGAGTGTACTCTTAAAATTATTAGGCTGTAGCCATACCATGGCAAGTTTCTGTATAATTCCACTCTTACTTTTTCGCCGCTGAAATAATCAACAGTGTAATTAGCGTTTACAAGCAAATTAGCGGTTTCTTTAACGAATGTTTGGTTTGGGAATGTTAGGCTTAGGTGGTCAATTATGGCGGCTTTAAACTTAGCGCCTGGGTTTAATTGCCAGTCTGGTTCGATTAGGCTTGGCTTTGATGGATTAGTTACAAGCGTGTATGCAAAATATGTGAGGATGCTTATGCCTAATAGGACTATTGCGAGAAATAGTGTTATGCCTTTACGCTTTTCTTTTTCGGCTTTTATTTGAGCTCTTGTTTTTGAATGCTTATTTTTTGGCATGTGCCCAATAACCCTTATAGTGTGGATATATAAAAAGGGGGTTTGGATGGTTTATTGTTTTTGCTTTTTACGTTTGAAACGTTTAACGTAGATGGTTGTGGCAGCCGCAGCAATTAGTGTTGTTGAGGCTAAACCAATATAGGGAGCCAACAAACCAAACCTATCAACAGCAATGGTTATACCTCCTACTTTGGCACCTTCATAGATTGCTCTAGATTTAAAAGTGACAACATGATTGACGTATTTAACATCTAAAACAGTGTATATCATATGTTCATCACTAGGTAGTGTTCTCTCACTATCATATGAATAGCACCGTCTGACTGAAGTTTCAATTTTTGTGCCATTTGAACAATAAATCTCCTGATTATATGTACCCTCAATCATACCAGCCGTAGGTTGGCGATAAAGGCAATTATATCCGGGTGAACTGATCAGATTCGTTGGTCCATTATACCAGCCATTAAGACTTGTTTGCCATTTCCAGTAATTATCGGCTAATTCACTAAATATGCCCGTTTGTGTCACCTCACCCACGCGGTTCCCCATGTATGTTATATTAAAACTGGCTTCAGCAACAATTGAATTATCTGGATAAAATACCCAAGCCAAATTTACTACTACTGGATCAGGATCGCAAAATACTGAACAAATCAGCGACAATATCGATGTGCAACTAACTGACAATGGATTAAAACTATCAGAGATCTCGTTAAACACTATTATGCCTTCAATATCACCGGTTAATGGATTTACAGTAGCATTGCCGACTCCGTTCAACGGAGAATCGTTGACTCGCCCACTTATCAAGGCATCAATGAAAATGGAGTGTTGACATTGACATTGGGGCAAAACCCATAAACTACAAAAGTAAACTGTTACTACTATTGTAGCCATAAATCTTTTATGTATCATGCTTTTCCCCTATCCTTACTTTACCATTCAATTGTAAAATTTTGCTTCATAAACCATATTAAAATTTATGGTAAAATGTTTCATACTTTAAAGAATAGGCGTGTTTCTCCCATTGTTTTTATGTCTAAAGCCTTAACTTTCGCAACCATTGGAAAATCTTTAACTGCTTTTCCAAGTACTAGGCAATGGTGCGGAGGTAAATCCTTGGCTATGGACTTCACTGTTTCAGCGTCAACACGCGCCGCACGTGAAACAACTTCCAAATCATGCTCATTCGTAAAATTAAAAAGAAAAATATTATCCGCCTGCCGATAAATATTCTCACGAATAGTGTCAGGCTGATTCGTAATAAAAGTCGTGAAAATGCCAAAATGACGCATCCGCGTTACAATGTCATCCCAATAGGTTTCACGCAAATACAAATGCGCCTCTTCAGCGAAGAGAAAAACAGCCTTAAGCTTCCAACTTGTCAAAAGCTCAACAAGTTTTCCAAGCAAATACTCCACAACAATCTGACGGTCAATCATCGAAGTATTCCTCAAATTCACTATTAACGCTCCGCCACGCTCTTTCGCCTTGAAAAGGCATTCTTCCAAAAGCGTGGCTTCCGCCACGTTATCCGTGAAAAACCCAGAGTTAACCAAAGCATAATAACGCGAAAACAAAGCATCACGCACATGCTGGTTGCAATGCCAATTGCGTATGGCTTCGCCTAACTCATGCAAACTGAGCATGTCGCGTTCTTTCAGCGACTGCCAAATGCGCCTAAATTCGCGGGCTGATGTGCCTGGCAAATGAAGTGCATGGATGAGAATGTCCAATAAAACGTGGAGGTTTAACTGTTTTAGGGCTACTTTAAAGTTTTGTGCTGGCGTTAAAACGTGAATTTTGTCGTAGATGGCGTTTCTTTTGCCGTCGGATGTCATTCCCAAACTTACATATTCGCCATTCAAATCAAAAACCACGACGGTGGCGCCGTAGCCAACCAAACTTGAAATTAAAAGCTTGGACATGTGCGACTTGCCAGTTTCCTTCTTTCCAGTAATAATGTTTAGTCTGCCATCCAAAGCTGAAGCGTCAATAGCCAAAGCTGAAGCGTCTTTTGTGTTGCCCAAAAGTATTGGAAGTTTCCCCTCAATTTTGGCTAGTTTCAGCAACATTGGAATTGGAAGCTTCCTTATCGTGGACTGCGAACGTGAAGGAAGCCACGAACTGCTTGGACTTAAGCTTTCATTTTCCACTGTAGCCCGTATCTTGCAGATTAATAAACAAGCGTCTTGAATGTAAGTTATATGCGGCGCAATTTCTAATGGGTCGAAGTCTTCGCCTTGGATTAGTTCGCCGCCGTCTGGCAAACTGCGAAGCAACTCCTCAAGGATTCCAGGCACATTTGCAAACTGCACGTCTATTATTTGGGCTATTAGGGCTTTTCCAGCCTCGCCATCCTCAACTAGCAAGTAGTCGCCCTTCTCCAAATCTTCGTTTGGAAAACTTAGTATTTGGATGATGTTGCCCTCTTTCTTGTAAAGTTTCATGTGTTTTCGCCCTCGCCCTTTCCATAAACCCCAAAGAGAAGCCTATGCATGTCTGGTCTGTTGACGATTTTGATTCCGTATTTGCGTGTTACGAAACGTTGCATGGCTATAACTTCATTAGCCGTGAAAGTGCAGAGAATATGCGCTAACCGTAGAGTTTCGGGATAGCTTTGGATGAACAAATCGTTTCCCAAAAGTTTTTCAACAGCTCCAACCTGTTCTGCGGATGGAATTTCCTTGTCAATGTCCAATCTAAAGGCGCAGTTTCCCCTTGAAAGCTTAGCAACATAAACACTGCCGAACAAGACCATTGGCGGTTTCGGCTTCAAACCAACAGTTTCAAGCATGTACGGCGGCTTGTGCACGGGCAAAGCCTCTGTTATGAGGTGTCCATTAAACCTTAAACTTGTCATTTTTGAAAAGGCTAAAACCGTGTTTCCCATTTTTCTGGCAGTTTCCAAAATTTCCCTCATGGCATGTGTTGGCGTGTCTGGCATTCCACCAGTTAATGACCCGTCTATTAGAATTAATCCGTCAGTCATTGTTTTGGAGAGCATTTTTTGAAGCCATCTTTCGAGTATATTCGCCATTCTGTTTGGCATTTGCTGAAGATTTGGCGTGGTTTGCGTGTTATGCACTGCATTAAAATACGTGTTTTGTAATGCTGTGTACACTTCTTTTTTGTTTTTTTCTGTTATGTGGAATATGAATGGTCCAAGGCGAATGTAGCGGTAACAGCTGTTTTGTTTCCAGACATTAGCGCCTCTTATGGCTATTAAAGTGCCTAGGCTTGTTTCGCCTATTTTTATGCTTGAAGTGTCAACTGCGGCAACTATGACTGGCGTAGTTTTTGGTTTTAAGAGTATGGGCTGAAGTTTTGGTTGAATGGCAAAGGCGTTTTCTTGCGGGGTTTGTTGGAAATTGTTGTTTAGTGTTTGGAGGCTTAGTTGTATTAGGCGTTTTGGTAGTGTTGTGCCTATGGTGGTTTGTGGAAAATTATATTTCTGTGTTGTTGTTATAGTGTATTGTTCAATCAACAAGATTCACCAATAGCCAATTAAGTGTGGAGTAGGCGTATATAAACGTTGTGCATGAGCAAGATGTACAATTCAATAAACAACAAGGTGAAAAATTGACAGAAAACCAACCAAAACCACCAATAAAAGTAAAAATGAAAATAGGCGAAATAGAATTCGAAATAGAATGCCAAGAAAACCAACTGCAAACAGCCGTTGACCGCATACTCTCAACAGTAACAACCAAACTAAAAGAAATAGCGCCAATAAGCGAAAGAGCAACAGCGCCACTAAGAGCGGAAACATGCAAAGGCATAATACAAAAACTATGGGAAGAAGGCTGGTTCTCAACAGCCAAAAGCCTAAGCGAAGTCCACAATGAAATGGCAAAAAGAGGCTTCCACTACGATCGCACAGCCGTAGCCCACGCCCTAATAGACCTAGTAAAAGACGGCATACTCGCCCGCGAAGGAAAACCACGCAGATATCAATATGCTCAGAAAAGACCGCCACCTTGAGGGAAGCTGAAAAGCCGATGTCTGCAAACTTCAAGGCTATTAGGGCGCATATGGAGTCAGAATGGACAACCTAAGAATCTGATGTTAAAGTGTGTTTTCGCGTTTTGCACGTTTGATATGGGCTATTGTTATAATTGTTACGCATGAAATTACGGTTGCAGCGATGTACGACACTAATAAGCTGAGTTTGTCTGTGGGGAGGATTATACCTCCGACTTCTTGTTTGCTGATTTCGTATGTAACGTAAAGTTTTGGTGGAATGTGCTCTGCTGAACAGAAAACGACGTATTCATCTTGTTCTAGCTGTATGCCAACTATTTCACGTGAACTTCTTAGGCAAAATCTTGTCCAGTCAACCTTGTTTATCCAGTTTACGCCTTCTGCATTTAATGTGATGTTCCAATACTCGTTAATGGTGAACCCGTCTTGGATGCTTCTGCTTCCGCAATTGCCTGTATATTGGTTGTTGTTATAATCCTCAAGTATTAAGGGTATGTGTGGATATTCTGGCTGTCCATTTACCGTAACTGCGCTTTTTTGGATTGTAATGTTAAAGTTAACTTGGCTTGGGACGCTTGCAACGCAGAGGCTTAATGTCGCAGCTGTAACATTCGCCATGTCTGGAATTGTTATCGTGTCGAAAATGACGAAACCACGGTAAACCACATAGTTGTCTCCGCTTTTATGCTGTCCAATCACGATGGTTTCGATTTCGTCAACAACCGCATTACCGCTTGTTGAACTCCACACATCTGTATAGTTAGTACCCGCCCGCACGATGAAACCGTCAAATATTGAACCTTCAAAAACTTCAGTCACAACGGTTTTGCCTTCGGTTTTGGCTTTGTAAATGTTTAAAGAAAAAGTTGCCATTAAACAGCAAAGAGTTAAAACAGTTATTTTCCATTTTTTCATTAAATTCACAATTAAATGATTTACCAAATCAAGCAATAAAACTTTTCTGCTCCTCTATGTAATGAATGGTATATTCCTTTACACATTTATGTAGCTAACCGATGACTGTTAGATTGCATAGCAACTTTAAAGGCTGCTTGTTTTTGCTTTAATTTTTGGGATAATTTCCTTTTGCATTTGTACGACGCCGAAGCTTGTAATTCTGTATTTGTCATCGGCGGTTTTTGCAACTAAGTCGTTTTTGATGAGTTCGCCAAGTCTTGTACTTGTGATTTTGGCTGTTTTTCCAAGTTTGACTTGCAGTTCGTCTCTTGAAACTGCGTCGTTTTCAACAAAGCCTAGGCGAAAACCGATGTGGTATGCCAAAAGCCACAAGAGCAGAGTTTCATTATCCGTAAGCCTACTTTTTGGGATTAGTAGGCATGTGCCTTCTTTCTGTGAAAAGCCAATAAGCCCCTCACAGTCCTTAACAAGTCCTTCCAAGTCTATTCTAAGCACGAGTTTCTTTGCGGTTTCAAAGGATGGCAGAAACTCGCTGAAAAACCTGTTTATGCATTGCCAAACTTCTTCTAGACTGCCACTAAAACTTTTTTCAACATCCCCATACTTAACTTGAACCGTTACATTCGCCTCTTTGCTCAACTCATTTTACCTCGTAGTCTGGCTAGTACTTCATCCTCAATCCACCTTTCGCCCTGCACAGTTAATTTGAATTCTGGCTTTGCCAAGTCTGGCTTGAAAACGTAGCCGCGCTTTGTCATTTCGTTTAGGCGGGCGGGCACCATACATTTTATCCCGCTTGATTCCAAAAGCTTCTGAACTTGAGCAGCCGTGTTTCTCCGTTCTTCAGAAGCGTATAAAACCAAGCCGATAGCCTCATAATGCGTAAGTTTTTCACGTGTAATTATAACTGGTCCTTCATTGGTGAATTCCACCATGCCTTTCAACTGAGCTGTTGAGGGAACAAGCCTACTTGAAACGTAACCGCCAACTTTTTCTATGAAATTTTCTGGAAAAATTTCAAACATACTTAAAATTTCCTGTGGAGTGTCTCCTTCAACGATTATGTCGCCGAAAGGCGTTTTAACTCGAACCTTAACCCTCTTCATTTCGGCATCTCCTTGGCTAATGCTTCCTTTTCCGCTAAAATATATAAAGCTGGTGATGTCTCCCGCAGAATTTCCCCTTTTTTTATGTGTAATTTGTAAAAGAAGACTAATATCAGTCAGAAAGGTTAGTTAAGTTTCCGAGGAAACTTGAAACATCATATTGGCTTGACTATTGATGCTGAGCTTTTGAAAAAGATTGAGCAGATGCGAGGTTTAACCAAGCGATCAACTTTTATTGAATATCTTTTGAGGCTTGGCATAAACTTGGAAGTGGAGAAGAGACGTGCTGAGATTAAGTCAGGACGAGGAAGCACCTACACTTACACACATTACATGCGAATAATTTTTCGACAACAACGCAGAAAAATAGCCAAAAAACTTGGAAACCCAAGATTACTACAAATAACATTTCACACTTTACGCCATTGGAAAGCTACAATGGAATACCACAAAACAAAGGACATCCTATACATTAAAGAAATCCTTGGGCATAAAAACATCAACAACACACAAATTTACGTCCACATAGAAAAAGCCCTTTTCCAAAACGCACCGCCAGAAGAATACCACGTAAAAATCGCCAAAACACCAGAAGAAATAACACAACTGCTAGAAGCTGGCTTTGAATATGTATGTCAAAAAGATGGACTAGCATTCTTCCGCAAACGCAAATAAAACATTTACATTTCCATTCAAAACATTTCCTTTTCCGCTAAAATATAAACGTAACCCGCATCGGTTTTCCAACGCCTTACAACGCCTTTCCTAACAAGTCCCATGAGAACGCCTGCTAAAACGCGTCCAGAAAAGTTCATTCCATTAGCCTTTAAGGCTTCTTTTAGCTCGATAATTGTTCTTGGGCGCCATTTTCCCCAGTCGCTTTCCAAAACCCTCAAAACCGCTTCATCGCATTTTTCTGTATGCAAAATTTTGGGATATTTCTCTATGAAGGCTCTTTCCTTTTCAGCTTCGCTTTTCACTGTAAGCGTCGCCACAGTTTTAGGCTTTAATCCCTCAAAGGCTTTGTAAACGTCAGCGGCTAAACTTGGCAGTTGCTCAATTGTTTTTAAAACTTCTTCGCGTGTTCCTCTAATTTCAACTTCGTATTCGCCTGTTTTCAAACGGAAAACGAAATTTCCCAACCGTTCAGCAGCCATTCTTCCCCCTTCTTCGCCTACAATGATTATGCTTTAACGCCTTTTAGAATTTACGTTTTATGAAGAAATGAAAGCGTTGTCTTTAGCTTCTACTGTTATTCCTTATGATTTTGTTTTGATATTTTACGTTTAATTGTTGTGAACCATATTGTCAGGATTGATGTCGTGGCTATGTAGGATGCCACTATTTTTACCGTTATGGACGTTTGTATTTTGGTTGAATAGCCTCCAACTGGAACAGTTGCAATTTCTATGCGAGCTATTTCCGACTGGGCTGTGTTGTTTTCAGCATCTGTAACCTTAAGGTATACATAATGGATTCCACTTGTTGTGGGAGTAAACATCCAAGTGTGTGATGCGGCTCCAGAAATCGGATTATCATTAAGATACCACTGATAGTTATAGGGTGTATATCCCCCAGAAACCTCTGATGTGAATGTTACGGATTGTCCTACGAGTATGGATGTTGACGTTGGAGAAATTGACACAACTAATTGTGGTGCGACTGTTACTGTGGCTGTGTTTGATTTTGCTGTTTGTGGTGTGCTGTCTGTAACATTTAAATGTATGATGTATGTTCCAAGCGTTGTGGGTGTGAACATCCATGACTGGGATGTTGCACCACTCACAGCGGTTCCATTAACAAACCATTGACAGGAATACGACGGAAGCCCGCCTGAGACAGTTGAAGTAAAAGTTACGGGTTGACCAACAAGCGCAGATGCAGATGTTGGAGAAATTGAAACAGTTAATGGCTCAATGACTATTACTTCACCGTCAAATATCGCAATAGGAATCGTTTCTAGCATGGAGTTCCAAAGTTGTGTGTAAACATTTTGCATGGTAATTTCGCTTAGGGTTAGTGGTGATACGCCGCTTTTTAAAGCTGTGAAAGTGATTTGACACAGTACGCGTGAACCGTCGATTCCAGGACACCCTGGCGGAACACCCGCTACAAATAGTATATATGTGCCTTTTTCATCATTTTTTATGTATGGTCCGTCTTTCCAGATGGGTTTAGGCCCGATGGAAATATCTTCTGGTATAATTATCTTGGATGGGTATGTGGAAAGTATTGTTGAGTTGTAGTAGAGCACTATTTGCCACATATATAAATCCGTGACATATCGTACCGTGACGTTTACAGTTATTTCGCTGAAGACAAGTGTGGTTTGGCTTTGGGGTTCAACGGAAACACTATTTGCAACGATTATGCATTTAACTGATTGGATGTTTAAGGCTAACGTTAACATACATACAAACAAGAATGTAAACGTTATTCCAAAAACTAACTTTTTCGTACCTTCTCCCCCACAAAATTGTGATTTCAACACAATCATATAAGATTTTCTTCTATACATAATACAGCATAAATGCCCTAATTGCCTAGCTTTTCCTTTACTAGTTTGCTGACTAATTCCACGTTTGCTTTGCCCCGCACCTCCTTCATAACCAAACCCATAATGGCGCCGAAAGCGTCTGCTCCACGTTTTTTAACAAACTCCTTGTTGGCTTCAATGATATTGTCAATTATTTTTTCTAATTCCTCTTTCGAAATTATTTTTAAGCCGAGGCTGTTAATGGCTTCTTGTACGCTTTTGTCTTCATTTTTCGAAAGCCAAACGGCAACGTCAGCTAAGGCTTCTTTAGTTAATTCGCCACTGCCCAAACTTTTGAAAATTTCCCGTATTTGTTTTTCTGAAATTTTTTCGGTTGGAATGCCTTCACGTTTTAGCGCCCTCAAAGTTTCTGTTAGGAAAACCGCTATGGTGGTCGGCGAAACTCCGCTTTCTTTTATTATCGCCTCGAACAGTTGGTCGTATTCTGAATCTAACATTTGCCTAGCTAATTTCTGGTTCAGCCCATAACTTTCCATTAGGCGTTTGAGTTTTTGTTCTGGAAGTTCCGGCAAGCGTGAACTAACCGTTTTTATGTAATCCTCTGTCAACTGTACTGGTGGAATGTCCGTTTCTGGATACATCCTCGCGGCGCCTGGTCTCGGTCTCATGTAACGTGTTGTTCCATCGGGATTTGCGGCTCTTGTTTCTTCTGGAACGCCTTTTAGGGCTTCCCGCGCCCTTTCCACAACAGCTTTTAAAGCATCTGTGGCGTTTTCTGGTTTGTCAGCCACAAACACCACGGCGTCTTTTTCTTCGGCTTTTACCATCTTCCTTAACCCTTCAACTTCTTGGGCGGTTATTCCATAAGCTGGCAGTTCGTCTGTGTGGAATATTCCGCCGACTCTTCCCCAAAATTTTGCGCGGTCAGCCATTTCCGTTCCAAGGCGAATGTTGGGAATAAGCTCACGCTTCAAAAAGCCTTTAAACTTTGGCAGTTTAACCGCTAAAACACGCCCTTTCTCTTCTATGGCTTTGCTTATTACTCGGCATTTCGTCTGCCTAAAAACTTCCGTTACATCATAAAATTCCTCTTTTAACTCTTCTTCTTTTACGCCTTTTCCACGCAGTTCTTCGCTTATTTTTATTAGGTTTAGTTGGCGTTGAACTTCGTATTCCACCACAAGCGGAAGAACTTCAAGCTCTTGTACGCCTTTAATTTCTGTTAATGCACCGTTTGAAATTGAAATGTTTAGGTCTTGGCGGATTGTTCCCAATCCGCGCTTAACCTTTCCCGTGGCTCTCAAAATTCTGCCGATGGCTAAGGCAATTTCTCCGGCTTCTTTCGGCGAGTTTATGACGGGCGCTGTTGCAACCTCTATTAACGGTATGCCCAAACGGTCTATGCGATAACGTATTATGTTGCCCGTTTCTTCGCCTATTTTCCGCGCGGCGTCTTCTTCTAGGCTTACGTGTTGTATTGGAACGGTTTTTTCTCTAACTTTTATTTCGCCGTTTAGGGCTATGGCGCATGTCCGTTGAAAGCCAGTTGTGTTTGAGCCGTCTATAACGGTTTTGCGCATTACATGGATTTCCTCGATGGGTTTAGCGTTCATCATTAAAGCCGCTGTTAAAACTATTTCAACAGCCTCCATATTCAGCGGATGCGGAGGCTCCTCATCCATTTCGACAAGGCAGGACGTCGCCCTATTAGCCTCATAAAGGATTTTCACACCTTTCTGAAATTCAAAGTAAGCCGCTGGGTCTACTTGTCCAAGTTCGCTTTGTGTTGGACGTAAACGGCGCAGAAATGTGATTTCTGGTGTTTCTTTGAAAAGTTCTGGTTTGCATTTACAGAAAAGCTTTGCTGAAGTATCAAGTTGCTGGTGGATTTCCAAGCCAACTTTTAAACCAAGCTTTTCATAATCCGTTTCCATTAAGGTTTCACTTCCATTTCTTATGCTATGGTGCGCAGAGAAAATTCGCCTGCAATGTTTGTTTTTAAGAGTTTTTTAGCTTCTTCCACGTTGCTGGTTTGTCCGAAAATCCACATGAGCTTGACAAGGGCTGTTTCCGCCAGCATATCCTCAAGCGGAATTACGCCCAATGCCTGCAAGTCACGTCCGCAATCGTAAACGTTCATGTTTACTCTTCCCCAAACACATTGTGAAGTCATAGCGATTACAACGCCTTTTTCCACAGCCCTTTTTATAGCGTCAAAACAGTGTCTACCCACATGTCCTAAGCCTGTTCCCTCCAAAATTATTCCTTTATATCCATTTTCAACATGCCAATCAATCACAGCTGAGTTCATGCTTGGATAAAATTTTATGAGAGCCACTTTCTCCTCAAATTTCGGCTTTAACTCCAAGGTTCTTGCGGGGTCTCGTTTTCTGTAATTTTCCGTTAGCATAATCACCTTTTGATTTTCAACTTTTGCGATTGGCATGGCGTTTACGGATTTGAATGCGTCTCTACGGCTTGTGTGACATTTCCGCACTTTTGTTCCTTTGTGTATGGCTATGGCAGTGTCCGAGGGCGTTTCATGCATGGCTATGGCTACTTCTGCAAACGGCGCATAAGCTGCAGCTGTAACTGCGCCCGTAAGGTTTGTGGCTGCGTCTGAGCTTGGGCGGTCTGCAGAGCGCTGCGCGCCCACGAGGATTACTGGAACTGGCAAGTTTTGAAGTGCAAAGCTTAGGGCTGCTGCTGTATATCCCATGGTGTCTGTGCCGTGGGCTATGACTACGCCATCTACACCTTCGCTTATGTGCTTAGCAACGGTTTCAGCCATTTCCGTCCAATGTTTAGGCGTTAAATCTTCGCTGAAAATGCTGAACAAGATTTGGGCGTCTATGCGGGCAATATCCGCCAATTCTGGAACTACGCTGTACAAGTCGTTTGCCGTTAAAGCTGGACGAACAGCGCCAGTTCGGTAATCCACACGGCTGGCAATTGTTCCACCAGTGCTTATTATTGTGACTTTTGGCAGTTCGGGCTTTTGTTCCGGAGGCGGAGGCGGAGCAAAAGCGGGTTTTGCGCCTACCCCTATTTTTTCCACTTTTGTGGTGGGCGTTATGCTTATGCCAATGTTGTAGCCGCTTTTCAGTTTTATAACAATGTGTTTTTCATCGCCGTATTCAGAACGTGGAATAAGAATACCCTCATAAACAACGCCATCTTTTGTTATGCGCAACACATCGCCAACTTCCGCACCAGCCCGTTTGATGGCTTCTAATGCTTCACCCTTATAACCTAAATGTCGCTCTTTTTCATTCATGCTTAATTCTCCAACATAACTGAAAAAGAGCGGTTATAGTGTTTAACCTTTATTATGCATTGTTGGTTAGCTTAACGTTTTTGACATGTATACTCCGTCGTATCCGTAGCCGAACCGCATGTAATACCGTTTTGTTCCCAAAGCGCTTATAACCAGAATTTTCTTTAAACCATACTCTTCCCTCGTTATGCGTTCCGCTTCCGCCAATAGTATTGCGCCGTAGCCTTTGTGTTGCCATGCTTTGGCTATGTGTTTTCCAACTGGAACAAGCGGTCCATAAACGTGCAGTTCACGTATTATGCTGCATGGTTCTGCTTTTATTTCTGGTCTACGCGCCTTCGCAGATGGAATCCGTAAACGCAAATACCCAATTAAAACGTCATTTTCCGCGTCTTCGGCTGAAATAAAAATTTCTGTGCCTTCCGACGCTTCATATTTTGTGGTTAAAATTTCCACTTTTTCTGGTTTTGGCGTTACGCCGTCCGCCAAAAGCCTATGCCCAACCTCCCTACAACGTATGCACCGGCATCGGATGCCTTGCTCACGCAGTTTCTGTTGGACTAGCTGGCGCAGATTACTCCTATTGACACCGGCAACTATTAGTTGGGCTGGGATGTCTCTTTGAACACGCATTATGCGAACCCAAAATGGAACAATCCTTTTAACCTCCACTATTAAGCGGGCAGCCTCCTCATTAGTGTAAGGCTTGTATTCGCCTTTCAAAAACCATTCATAAGCTTTTGTGCCTTTCAAAACTAGGCATGGATAAATCTTTACCATGTCAGGCTTAAAACTTGAATTCGAAAAAATCTCCTTAAAAGCCCATAAATCTTTATGCGGGTTTGAGCCGGGCAGTCCAGGCATCATGTGATAAACAATTTTTAGTCCAGCATCCTTCGCTATGCGTGTAGCTTCAACAACATCCGCTACAGTGTGTTTTCTGCCGACAAGCCGATAAATTTCATCGTCTGGATTTTGAACGCCCAATTCTATGCGTGTAACGCCCATGCTTAGCATGGCGTTTACATGAGCCTCTTTAGCCCAGTCTGGACGGGTTTCCACGGTTATGCCAACATTGCGAATTCTGCTTGTTTCCGCTTTACGCTTAGCCTCTTCAAGACTGGCAGATTCCCAGCCTATAACCGCGTCCAAACAACGCTTAACAAACCATGTTTGATAATCCAACGGCGTGGCTGGAAAAGTTCCACCCATAACGATAAGCTCAACCTTATCCACGCTGTGTCCAATAGCCGCTAACTGTTCTATGCGACTCCTAACTTGCCTGTAAGGGTCAAACGCATGCTGAAGCCCACGCATGGCAGCAGGCTCAAAACCCGTGTAACTCTGCGGAACATCAAAAGGCGGACCACCAGGACAATAAGCACATGGCGCTGATTGTGGACAAGGATAAGGCTTAGTCATAACGGCTATTACCGTAACGCCCGAAATCGTACGTGTTGTTTTTCTACGCAAAAGCGGTAGAAGCTTACGTTTTTCCTCAGCCTTTAACAGGCGTATTAACTCGGCGTTTGAAGGCACCCGCCCAAGCTTGTATTTGGCGGCGACCCGCATCTTTATACAATTAAGAGTTTTATAACTAGGCGATTCAACACGCATTAGGCAATCAATAATCTCTCTTAAAGCCCTTTCCATACCCAAAAACACTATTTCACACAAATAAATAAATAAAACTGAAAATTAACTTTGCACCAGCCAAATTAAACCCAGTTTTGCCCCGGCTTCCTCTGCAAAAAAATCCTCTTTTCATAATTCCGCCTATTTCTAAACCTAGGAACAGGCCTCTTTTTGGGAGTCGGCTGAATCTTGGGAGTTTGAGACCTGACCTTTCCAGCTTTTGAAAGCGAACCGTGCGTAGGCATTCAAGCAACACCATTATTTAGCAAAGCCAACAGTAACTCTTAAACCTTTTCATACACAATTTCCATTTTGGGCAGGGGTAGCCAAGCATGGCTAAAGGCGCAGGCTTCAGGAGCCTGTCCCATAGGGGTTCGTGGGTTCAAATCCCACCCCCTGCACTTTATGATGATTAATCGGCTATTATGGAGTTTTTGTGTTGTAGTTGCTTGTGATGTTTAATGCGGTTTGTAGTTGGAGGTATGATTAATTTTTAGGATTTGTCGTATGGATTTGTTTTGCGCAAGTTTTTTAGAGTACGCTTTCTTAATAAACGCTAAAGCGTGAGGGAAAAACTTGTCGAAAACTAAACTTTCATCCACCGCCGCAATAGCAATAGTCTTTGTTTCAGCAATGCTTGTACTCTACGGAAATTCCTTTGTCAGCGCATTCGCAGCTAACACTGATGTCAACCCAAGAATTGTTTATTGGGCAGGTCCTATACTTGTCAATGAGACTGGGCAAAATTGGTGGTTCTTTCCCAACCCAATTCCATATCACATTATGTGGTCGCCTTCAGGACGAATACTTTTACTCGCAATTAGCGAAATGGAAGTCTACGGCCCTACCTATGTAACGAAAGTTGTAGTGATCAATGCTACTAGCATGGAAATAATCCATAAATTTTCAGTTCCGGGCGTCATTTGTGACCGCATGGAAAGCAGTTTCGTCATATCTCCAGATGAAACAAAAATTTTCTTTGGAAACAATAGCATAGACCGAAACTGTGTAGATATAGTTTCAGTCAATCTAGACGGCTCGAACCCAACCATCATAATGAGCATCCCCATAGCCGCAGGTCAACTTTACGTAACTGTTGTTGACGTTGCACGTGACGGCACATTTCTAGTTTATACAGAAGAATACTCGTACTATTCTGAAGAACAACATCGAACCGTCCTCGTTAGCCGCATTAAAAAGTTTGACTTCGCAACTGGAAATACAACTTTAATCCTTGAATTTGAGGGCAGCGTCAGAAGCTTGAAAATTGCTCCATCAAATGACAAAATAGCCTTCACGTCAATCAAAACTATGCTTGGATATGGCAATGAAGGGCTTTATATTGTTAGTTTGGACGGAACCAACCTTACAAACACTACAGCTGTTGCGGACACCAACATTGCGCTTTGGGTTAATTGGGTATCCAGCGAAACGCTGACGTACACCGAGGTATCGAACAAGATATTGGAGACTTTCAACGAGTATGAGTGGGCACCAACCGCAAATCTAACCCTCGTAAACTTGGATGGAACTAGCAAGCAAGTAATTTGTAACGGTTTTGGCGGCTCACTATCACCAACCAATTCTTCTTTAGTTGCCTTTTTGCGATTCACGGAATTTGGCAATTCAAGGTTTATTCCATGCCTTCTGAATCTAAATCTTCCAATAACCCCTGATCCAGACAGCGACGGAGACGGCTTATCGGATGAATATGAACTTGGGTATGGTGCTGGTTATCTTAACCCGTGTGACCCCACAGACATCCACAAAGACTATGACAATGATGGGTTAACGAACATTGAAGAAATCAATTTTAGGACATTGATGGGAAACTCTGATTGCGACGATGACAAGCTCAGCGACGGCGTCGAAGTTAAAGTTTTCCGTACAGATCCAATGAGGGGAGATACGGATAACGATGGTATAGGCGATGGTCTTGAGGCTGCAGCAACAGGTTTGAACGCTTTCATTTTTGTTTTGCCAGAAGGGTGGATTCGCATGCAACTTCAATGGTCAAACAAGACAATGTATGTTTCAACAAACTCCTCAGTGCTTGGCGTCGTTTTCAACTCTACAAGTATGGCTTTAAGCATCTCTGTAGGTGGTCCAGATGGCACCATGGGCATAGCCAACATAACAATACCCATAGAAATGATAAGTTCTCTTTCGGCGGTTCAAGTCACATTGGACAATCAGCCCATAGACTTCCAAATAAACCAAGTGGACAACTACGCTCAGATTTATGTGGAATACCAACACAGCTTCCATGAGTTAACAGCGCATTTAAGCGGTGGCGGTGGCGGCTTAGATTCGACGGACATATTAAGCTACTGGTGGCTGATATTATCAATTGCCATTGTGGCAGTGGCTTCTGTAATCGCAGTCATCATTGTTAAACGCGGATGATGGAGGACAAAGCATGAAGAGCATTGCAGCCTTGGAGATTATGGCTGCAGCGTTTCTGCTTAGCCTAAACTTTGCTTATGCTCAGGCGTCGGTAGGCGTCAAAGTGGGCGACTGGATAAAATATGAATTAACAGTTAGCGGTACTACTCCTCCACAAGACATGCCTCAATGGGCTAAAGCAGAATGCACATCCATCGCCGGAACAACCGTAACTTTGCTGATGACGATGCATATAAGTGACGGAACAGAACACACGGAAACTTGGGCTATTGACGTTGCAACAGGTTCTGGACACGCAGTTTTCCAAATTATTATTCCGGCAAACTCGAAAACAGGAGACACCATCCAGCTGGTGACAAACAACAGCTTAACAATCGCCGGAGAATCAACCGGAGCATATGCTGGAGCCAGCAGAACTTTTGTCTACGCAAGCCTAGTCGAAGAAGATGAGCATTATGATTATCGCTGGGACAAACAAACAGGAATCCTCTTAGAAATAAGTGTCACTCAAGGTTCGTCATCAATTGCCTACAAGGCGACCAGCACAAACATTTGGCAATCTTCATCCTCAAACCCACTAATAATGCCAAGCCTGCCAATAGAGATCCTCTCCATCAGCGTCTCAGCGGTTGTGGCAATATTCATAGTATCAATAGCAGTTATCTACACCAAGTACAAAAGAAACTAAAACTCGTTAGACTTAACCACAACTCAGCCCATAGTGCATATGGCTATTTCTTTACGTTTCCCCTTAAACCTTACTTTTAGTTCTATATCATTTTCCGTAAAATTTCCAATAGTGACATCTTGAATGTTTACCTCTTGATATTTCGGCAAAATTATTGCTCCAACAGCTGGTTTTATGGCTTCAGTTTTTTTATTTATGTTTACAAGCCAAACGGGCAAATTCACCCTTCCGGTTAAAGAATCATATTTTACGAGGTTATGCTTTTTCAAGTCTGTTAATATTTGTTTAAGTTGGTCTATTTGGATATTGAGGTTTCTCGCCAGCTTTTTAATGTCGTGAATTTTTTGTTCTTCTATTTCGGCTAGTATGTCTATAACGCTTAGCATATCCTTTAGGTTTTTACCCTTTACTCTTATTAGTTTTAAGAATTTTTTGTCTATGCATACTCTTTGCTTTTACAGAAAACTATAATTTTCTTCTAGACAATTAACCTAGATTTTTCATACTCAATCGTTTAAATAGGGCAAGTTGAATTAAAGTTGCTGAGCGTGAGAAAGAGAAGGCATAAAAACCAACAGTTGACAAACTTTCGCATCCGCTTCCGTCAGGAAGGGATTATGTGAGAGGTTTTTTTCGCGTGAAGCGGATGGGCAGACTAAATTTAACTTGTCTGGAAGTGAACAAGTTTGGGTAGTTATAGAAGCAAATTGGATATTATAGCTGACATCCTATATATAACTAAACGAAACTGTGGCGCCAAGAAGACGCAAATAATGTATGGGGCTAATCTGAGTTATACGGTTTTAACTAAATATTTGCATGAGATTTTGGAGGCGTGCCTCATACGTTTCGAAAAGAGTAAGCGTTGTTACATGTTGACGGCTAAAGGGCAAAAGTTTTTGGAAGAGTACCGCAAATATTCGAGGCGAAACAAACATGTTGAACGGCAACTTAATGACATTAAAGCTAAAAGAAAGGTTCTGGAGGAACTATGCTCCAAATAACAGCAACAATTACATTGGTGAACTAAGTTATGCTTTTTAAACATGTGTTAAATTTTTCAGCTGTTGCTTTTGTACTGCTTCTGGTTTTTACGTTTTTCCATTTTTGTCCCGTTTTAGGATACACCGAAGCTGAAGCAAAAACAGCTATTGAGAAAGCGGAAAGCGAAATTTTAAGTTGTTATATGGCTGTTTTTGAGGCGGAAAAGGCTGGCGCCAACGTTAGCGAGCCGCTGACAGTTCTTAATGAGGCTGGTTGGCTTTTATCCCAAGCCAAACAAGCCTACAACACAACAAAATTTGATTCTGCGTTTACATTTGCGAATGAAAGCCGAACGAAGCTAAATGGCTTTATGGATTGGACTGGCGAGTTGAAGCGAAACGCTGAGCAAGCAAGCCACTGGGATTTTATGGTTAATTTTGTCGGTTCAAGTGTTGGCGCCATATGTGTTGTTGTGGGCGGTTTCACTCTCTGGACTTTTTTGAAGAGACATGAAGAAGCTAGGGGGAAGGTTTAATTGAGCATTAAGGATTACGGTCTTTTTTATTGGGTTGTTGTTGGCGTATTAGCCTTGCTTGTGGCTTCACCCTTTTTGAGCAGGGTTTTGGTTTATCCCAGAACAGAGTTTTTCACCGAACTTTGGATTTTAGACGCTAACCATAAAGCTGAAAATTATCCATATAACATTACGAGAAACCAAAACTACACAATCTGTTTAGGAATTGGGAACCGTTTGGGCTACTGTGCCTATTACATGGTTCAAGTGAAGTTTAGAAATCAGACGCAGCCAGCGCCAACAAGTTTTGGTCCAATAGAGAATAGACTTTCCAGCAATTTAACTCCGCTTTTCAATTTTATGGCTTTTGTGTCAGACGAACAGATTTACGAGATTCCCATAACCTTCTCCTTCAATTATACATGGAATCAACCACCCTCAAAAGTTGAACTTTCAAGTTTAAGGCTTAATGGTTTATGGCTAAACATGAGCGACTACACAATATCTTGGGATGCTGAAAAGCAAGGTTTTCGCGGATTCTTATTTTTTGAACTTTGGCTGTACAATAGCAGTGCGAGTGTTTTCCAGTATCATGGACGGTTTGTCGGATTATGGCTTAACATGACAGTTTACTAAAATGGCTTTTGCGTGGTTTTAATGGAAAAGGAATTAAAAGTTGCTGTTGTTGGTTTCGGCAAAATGGGCATTTTACATTCTGGCATTTTGAATGTTTTGCCTAGTGTAAAACTTGTTGCCGTGTGTGAGAAGAGTAGCCTAATTCGAAGGTTTTTGAAAAGGATGCTTAAACACGTCGCTGTTGTTGACGATGTAGAGAAACTTTCAGATTTTGATTTGGACGCTGTTTATGTGACTACGCCTATAGAGGCGCATTTTCCCGTTGTGAAAAGCCTTTATGAAAAGAGAATTGTGCGGAACATATTTGTTGAGAAAACCTTAACCTCAAATTTTGACGAGGCAAGACAACTTTGCGGCTTAGCGGCCAATGTCAGCGGCGTTAACATGGTTGGATATTTGAGGCGTTTCTCCGTTACGTTTAAAAAAGCTAAGGATTTATTGGATGAAGGTGTTTTTGGCAAGCCAGTTTCTTTTAAGGCGTACGCTTACTCCTCTGATTTTTACGGAGTAAAAAAGAACTCAAAAGTTCAAACGCCAAAGGTTGGGGTTGTTAGGGATTTGGGCTGCCACGCCTTGGATTTAGCTTTGTGGTTCTTCGGAGACTTTAAGGTTGAAGATGCAAGACTTGCATCAGTTGTGAATGATGGTTCCATGGACTCCGCCCAATTTAGAACTAGTGCTTCCAATGGTGTGATTGGAGAGTTTAGTGTTTCATGGTGCGTTGATGGCCACCGCATGCCCGAAGTAGGCTTTCTGATTGAAGGTTCTAAAGGCAGTTTAAACGTAAACGACGACGAATTGACAATAAACTTAAAAGGCAGAAAAAAGCAAAAATGGTTTAAGCATAATCTCGGCGACCAAGTTAACTTTTGGCTTGGAAGCCCGGAATATTACCGCGAAGATGAACGTTTCGTAGATGCTGTTTTTAAGCGTAAATCTGTTGAGCCGTGTTTTGAAACAGCTGCAAAAGTTGACCGCCTAATAGATGAAGTTTTGGCTAGGGCTGGTTAGATTGAAAAGCCAAGATAAAGTTTTGCTTGTTGGCGATAATCCGTTTCATGGTATAAGCCATCTTTCACAGGAGAGAAGCCGAGTTAGAGGAGATGCTCCAACCAATTTCGAATATGCAGCTAGGCTGATAGGGCTTTCAGTTCAAAATGGCGCCAACGGTTTCATGTTCTCCGTCAGCCAGAAAACCCTCTCAATTTTGGATGTTCTGCGAAAGAACGGTGAAAACAACGGTTTACGCTTGTATGCTATTGTGCCTTACGCCTACGAATATGTTAGGCTAGCAAGCGCCGCTGGTGGAGTTCCAAGCTTAGCTAAAAAGTTGGTTAGAGAAATCGTTTTTTCGGGGGATCTCAGCGCTGTAGCGTCTGGTCTGAATGGAGTTTTAAGGTCGGATTTAAACTCGCTTCTTAAGACTTATTTGCTTTACGAAGTCTCTAGAGTTAGACGTTCAGCTGGTGGAAAGGCCAAGCTTGAATCCCTTATACTGCATCAGCTTTTAACGGATTTATGCCTTGGTTTAGGCTTAGGATGGATTTTTAAATTCTATACCGAGTTTTTGTTGAGTGCTGGTATAATGCCTGGCTTTAACACTGGCAACTTCGCATTGCTGGTGGAGAAGTTTAGGCAATGGAACATAAGCCTAGAAGACATTGTGATTGCTGCGCCTTTTAACAAAGTTGGTTTTCAGATGGTTCCTTCGAAAGAGGAATGCGAAAAAGCTCTGGCAAGTCTGCCCAAACCTAATGTTTTAGCTATAAGCATTTTGGCAGCTGGCTACCTAAAGCCTGAAGAGGCTGTAGATTACATAGCGAGTTTACCAAACATGAAAGGCGTGGCAGTAGGAGTTTCAAAAGAAAAACATGCAAAAGAAACCTTTAAACTGCTCAAGGAAAAGTTGCTCTAAAACATTAATTTAAAGAAAGTAGCGATTTAGAATGCTGCATCTTGTTTTTTTATGTTCCTTATCCATTTTCTTGGGAACTTATCTAGTCTACTTTCTCTACATAAAGAAATATGCTGAAAAGCCTTGGAATATTAAGGTGGATGAAGGGTTTGAGCCTGAAATATCAATTTTGGTTCCCGTTCACAACGAAGAGGCAAATATTGAATCTAAGCTGGAAAACATAAGGAGCGTTTCCTATCCAATAGAGAAAATGGAGATAATTGTTGCTGATGACGCGTCGAATGATGGCACTGTGAGTAAGGTTGAACGCTTTATGCTGAGGCATCAAAGTTTAAACATCAAATTGGTGAGGCAGAACCCGCGAGCTGGAAAGTCAGCTGCTCTAAACAAAGCTTTGCATGTATCCACTAAACCCGTTATAGTTGTTTCCGACGCGGATACAAGGTGGCCTCCCAACATTTTGCGGAAAGCTATGCCTTATTTGGCTGACCCAAACGTGGGCGCCATTACTGGGAGAGGTGTAAACATGAACGTTGGAGAGTCTTGGGTGACTAGAGCTGAGGAATCTTATTTGAGGCTTGCTAATTTTGTTAGGCTTGGTGAATCTAAGATTCATTCAACTATAAGGTTTGAGGGCGGTTTTTGCGCCTATAAGCGAGATGCCTTCGACCTTTTTGACTGCGAGACTGGTTCTGATGATTCTGGGACGGCTTTGAAAGTTGTTTCAAATGGTTATCGGAGCATATTGGTGTCTGACATGGTTTTCTACACCAGTTTTCCGTCAAGCCTATCTATGAAGTTTAAGATTAAGCTTAGGCGTGCTAATCAGCTGATTGGTTTGTGGGTTAAATGTTTAAAACTTATGGCTAAGGGAAGGCTTTCTCTTCCGAAGAGGATAGCAATACCTGAAATGGCGCTGTTCATTTTCAACCCCATGGTCTTTCTGATATTGATGGCAAGTGGCATAGCTTTAGTGATTATGAATCCGTTTTCCTCGCTTAGTTTGGCGATTGTTTTTTCTGTTTTGGGTTTGTTGGTTTTGACAAGGCGGGTTTTTGTTGAATTTTTTATAGATAACGTTATTTTGATAGGCGGCTTGGTGACCTTTTTATTAGGGCAACGTTACATTGCTTGGGGAAAATGATATAAGTCTACTTTTATTTGAACTATCAGAGTATTTTGTTAAAATATTTCTGGGTTTATAAAATGGGTAAAGAAACACAACATATTAAAAAGTTACGATAAGCCCTATGCGTCAAAAACGACGAATTACCAATAAAAAAGGTGTCTAGATAGCATTTTAAGCCAATATTTTCCGCGGAATCAAATGGAATTAATAATTGTAGATGGTGGTTTTGTTGAGTTCTGTTGGATTGGTTGAGTGTAAAAGTCGAGATATCGGTTTGATTAAAGGGAGTGTTAGAGAAGCACTTAAGTTGATTAATTATTCGTTCCCTAAAGCAAAAAATATTGTTGTTAAGCCGAATATGTGTTATTATTGGGATTGGTCTACTGGACAGACTACGGACCCTGTTTTTGTTGCTGCTTTGATAGATTTGTTTCGCGAGGAGATTTCTCCTAACGTTGAAATTTCTGTTGTGGAGTCTGATGCTTCTGCCATGAAGTGCAAGTATGCGTTCAAATATTTGGGTTATGAGAGGCTTGCAAAGGAGTACGGTGTGAATTTGGTTAATCTTTCTGAGGTTGAAGTGGAAAAGACTTCTGTGAAGGTCAAGGGTGAAGTTTTCGAGTTTTTGGTTCCGAAAATTGTTAGGGATGCGGATTTGTGTGTGAATGTTCCGAAGATGAAGTATATGAGTTTCACGAAGATTTCTTGTGCCTTAAAAAACATTTATGGATGTAATCCTTACCCAAAAAAGTTTCAGTACCACTCCAAACTGGATGAAGTGATTGTTGCGCTGAATAAAGTTATGCTGTTTAATTTGCATGTCCTCGATGGCTTAACTGTTTGTGGCTCGAAAACTTTAAGGTTAGGACTTGTGATGGCAAGTCAAGATCCTGTGGCGACCGATGCTGTGGTTGCAACAATCATGGGTGTTAATCCTAAATCAGTAGTTCACATAAAGCTAGCGGAGAAAGAAGGCTTAGGAAGCACTTCTTTCATAACTAAAGGGGCGAATCCAGACTACTTTAAGAAAAAATATCCTAGAAAGAGTCTTTCTGAAAAGGCTATAACTTTAGGATACAGAGTTACTTGCAAATTAGGTTTAGATAAACGTTTACTTTAGCGTCTGTGATAGAGATGGAAAAACTCAATTTGGGAGTGATCGGTCTTGGATATATAGGTAAAGTTCACTTAAGGAACTGTTTAAAATTGAACTCTGTGAGAGTTGTGGCTGTTGCTGACACATCAAAGAAAGCTCTAAATTATGCCAGAGAGTTTGGAATTAAACAATTATTCACAGGTTATCATGAACTTCTGAAACTTAAAGATTTAGACGCTGTAATAATTTCACTTCCTACACACCTCCACGCAGATTGCGCCATAAGCGCAGCGGAAGAAAGGAAACATGTTTTTCTGGAGAAGCCGCTTGCGAGAAACCTAAAGGAAGGAAGGGAAATAGTTTCGGCTATTAGGAAAAATGGTGTTCAATTTATGGTGGGTTACCCTTTTAGGTTTGTACTTAAGTTTGTAAACCTCAAAAGACATATGGAAAGTGGGGTGTTAGGCGATATACAAATAGCACATGCTGTTAATATTTCTACTGGTCCATTCTTCCATAGAGCAGAAAGTACAATGCCCCATCCAGTGCCTGAATGGTGGCTAAACAAAGAGTTTACTGGTGGTGGCGCCCTTATGGATCTGGGTTGCCACATGATAAACTTAATGCGATGGTACTTCGGCGAAATTAAAAGCATTAAAGCCTACCTCGGGCATCGCTTTGACCTTGAAGTTGAAGATTATGCAGTTTGCATTTCTGACTTTGAATGTGGAACAACCGCCATAATCAACGTGGGATGGTTCTCCCAAAAAACTGTGATTGGTATCGAGCTATATGGAACTATGGACTACGCATCATCTTTTCATCATTCACAAAGTAAGGTAAAAACGGCGGTCAAACTCCTTCTCGGTGGGACTTCGGAATTTTTCAAGCCTTACTTGAAGGAGTTGATTCATTTTGTTGATTGCATAAATAAGGACATTAAACCTGTTTCTTCTGGTTTGGATGCCATAAAAGATTTAGAAGCAATTACTCAAGCCTATAAAAATCAAATAGATACCTCACAGTTATAGATGCGTGGTGATTTTTTACTGAGGCCCATTGGCACTATAGGTGTTTGTGTTAAGAACTGTGCTTCAACAATATGGGAGTAAAATAGCTTTTATTTTACCCGTTCAAATTTTCTTTAAGGCTTCCGCTTGTTATTAGGTTTTTTGAAAAGCCATTTTGAAGGATGTGGACATAAACAATGGAATGTCGCCTCAAATTTACGGTAGTGGATATGAAATAGTTTTTGTCAAGCGGTTGTGTTTGCTTTAGAATTAATATTGTGTGGAAAGGTTAATGAACATATCAATTTTGCATCATTCTTTAAATAGCGGAGGAGGATCCGAGCGTGTTTGCTTAGAAATGATAAGTGCCCTTAAAAGAGGTGGGCACAACGTGATAATGTGCACTTTTGAAAGAACGAATTGGGCTAACATTAAAAGGTATTATGGAGAGGTTATAATTCCCGATGAAGAAATTATCATACCAAAGTTTGCTTTGAATTTTACATATGGGGAAATGCTGAACTTTTCACTTTTAACACTTAAAATATGCAAATGGTCTGATGTTATCATTATGTCAAGTACATCTCCAAATATTTTCGGGATAGCCAATGTTAGACCGTGCATAAGAGGAAAAAAGATAATTGTGTATGTAAATATGCCTCCATTTATTTCTCGTAAAGGTCAATGGCGGTTTTACTACGCTCCTTATGTTTTTTTACAAAGAAAATTGTTCCATGATGCAAAGAATATACGGGTCCTTGCGAATTCATCATTCGTTGCAAAAATAATCAAAGAAACGTTTAGAATAAACCCTGATGTTGTTTACCCCCCAGTAAACATTGAAAAATTCTATGTTTCAGAAAAACAAGACTTTGTTGTAAGTTTGGGGAGATTTAACCAATTTAAAAGATTTGAAGTTCTGATAAATTCTTTTGTAAAAGTTGGTAAAGGAAAATGTATAATAATGGGGTCCGTTGCTAACAACGCATTTAGAGAATCTGTGGCGTACGTGAGAAAACTAAGAGGAATAATCGAGAAGCTTGGAATAGCGGATAGAGTGAGCTTATTGGTTAATTGCCCTTTTCAGAGAGTACGAGAAATTCTTTCAAAATCTAAATTGTACGTCAACTGTACGATGTTTGAGCCGTTTGGCATAAGTGTTGTAGAGGGAATGGTTTCTGGTTGCGTGCCCATTGTGCACAAGAGTGGCGGACCATATACCGACATAATCGAGTACGACAAGTACGGATTTAGCTTTATAAATTTAAGCGATCTCGCCCAAAAAATAGGTCTGTTATTAAAAGAAAAAGACTTATACTGTAAATATAGCAAGAAGGCTGCGGAAAGGGCAAAGATTTTCTGTAGAGAAAAATTTCACAAAGAAATATTGAGTATTGTAGAATCTGCTATATGATAATATACCCTAACTAAGGCTTACGGAACTTAGTACATGGGGCGTAACCTGGCGCGTTTTGTTTAGTGTAAGAGAGCTCTAGGACGAAAAATAATGAAAAATAAAATAAGAATTACTATAGGTCTTTGCGTCAAAAACGACGAATTATCAATTAAAAAGTGTTTAGAAGGCATTTTGAGTCAGGATTTTCCACACAATCAAATGGAATTAATAGTTGTAGATGGCAATAGCACGGATAAAACACTTCCAATAATAATGAACACATTAACTAAGGCAAATTTCACATTCTTAGTTCTTCAAGAAAATGTCGGATTGAGCTTCGCAAGACAGCTGGTTGTTGATCATGCTAAAGGCGAGTACATACTTTTTGTCGATGGTGACATGATGCTTCCGCGAGATTATTTGTTAAAAATGGTTAAGTTTATGGATGAAAATCCTGGCGTTGCAATAGCTGGCGGTAAGTTTAAAATGATTATGTTAAAGGAAAACGGGTTAGTTTATAAATTAAGTTACTTAGAGAAAATGGTAGAACATTATTTTGGTGATTATTCTAAAGAAGTTCTAATTGGTACTGGAGGAAGCATCTTTAGAGTTAAAGCAATTGCGGATGTGGGTGGTTTTGATGTTAACATTAAAGGGGCGGGGGAAGATCTAGAACTCGCTTATAGAATCAAAAATCGCGGATGGAAACTTTATAACGTCTCCTATGAATTTTATGATGTGCCAGAATCTGATACTGGATGGAAGAAAAATTGGAAATCGTTATGGAAACATTATTACTGGTATGGATTTAACTACTGCTATGTTTACCGTAAGCATCCCAAAATGTTCAATATTTCGACCATAATTCCAATTTTTTCATTAATAAATGGTTTTCTATGTTTTCTCAAAGCTTTTAAGCTAACGCGAATGAAAACATCCATATTACTTCCGCTTTATTTTTTATTTAGGCAAATAGCTTGGGCATACGCATTTACAATGGCCCATTTTTCACTTTAGAGGAAAAGGGGAATAATTCCTTCGCTTCATATCTTCACTCCACTAGTATGCCTAATCTGTTCAGATCATTTGGCGCGTGCTGCAGATATAGTCATAGGCGATGTCAAAATATGCAGGAATAAGAAGACTACTTCAGAACTGACTTGTTGAAAGATTTTTAAAAACTAATGGATATTACAATTACGTGAATCTATTATGTTGAAATGCATGCATAAATCAAAATCCCCATATTAAGAATCGATTAATTTTATGCTTACGAATGCGGCGCTCCGGTGTATCACATGACGCATAATTTAAAAGTGACAATTGGGCTTTGCGTCAAAAATGCTGAAAAAACAATCAAAGAAACATTGAGAAGTATAATTGAACAGAATTTTCCCCGTGAACTTATGGAACTGATAATTGTTGACGGTTGCAGCAAGGATAAAACTTTATCGTTGATTGAAAAAGAACTTTTAAAAGCTGACATGAAATCCAGGATTTTTATTGAAAATAAGGGCCTTGGATATGCAAGGCAAATAGTAGCCAATAATGCCACTGGAGATTATATTATTTGGGTCGATGGCGATATGATATTGCCCAGAAACTTCGTAAAACAACAGGTAGAGTTTATGGAACGCAACCCAAAGGTTGGCATCGCGAAAGGAAGGTATGGTATTATCAAGGAAAATAGTATCGTTGCTAATTTAGAAAATATAGAATTTGTAATGACTTTTAGTAAACAGAACGATACAGCATCTATGTCCCTGGGTACGTCAGGATGCATTTATCGTATTGGGGCAATAAACCAAGTAGGAGGTTTCGACGAGAACATCAAAGGTGTTGGAGAGGATACCGACATTGAATATAGAATAAAGACTGCTGGATGGAATCTATGTATTTCTCCTGCATACTTTTATGAAAGAAGGAGAAAAACATGGCATGCGCTATGGAAAGAATACTTTTGGCATGGAAAAGGTGCTTTCTATATCTATAAGAAAAATCCAAAAACAATTATAGCCCCCAAAATGATCCCTTTAATCATATTAATCAAAAAATTAATTCAGATACCTTACACATATAGGCTAACTCGTCAAAAAGCTGCAATTCTACTTCCCTTCCATTATATATTTAAGAGAACCGCTTGGTTGTTCGGTTTTTTAACAGAGTATATCAGCAACCTTAAAGCGAATTTTATGTGACTGGGTGTTAGTGGAGTGGAGAAGCCAAGAGTTACTATTGGCATGTGCGTTCGAAATTGTGAAAATACCGTAAAAGATGCTATTGAAAGCATTTTGAAACAAGATTATCCGCATGAACTTATAGAAATAATATTCGTTGACGATGGAAGTGAGGATGGAACGCTTTCTGTAATTAAAGAATATGTTCCAAAAATCGAGATGAAAGTTAAAGTTTTACATCATAAATGGAAAGGATTAGGTTATTCAAGAAATATTGTACTCAAAAATTCTAGCGGTAAATATATCGTGTGGGTTGATGGCGACCTCATATTAGAGCCCAATTACGTTAGGACAATGGTTGAATTTATGGAAAACAACCATAGAGTGGCAATTGCTGGAGGATCTTATGGATTGCTGAATCAGGCAAACTTGGTTGCATTTTTAGATAATGTTGAGTATGTAGCTTACCGGTATAGAACAGGAACTAATCTGCCTGGAACAGGTGGAGCCATTTACAGAGTTAATGCTATAAAGCAAATCGGAGGTTTTGATGAAAGCATTAAAGGATCTTGCGAAGATATAGATGTGGCATATAGAACTATCAAGGCTGGTTGGTCTGTTGTTAGGGACAAGGCCTTTTTCTATGCTCGCGGTAAAAAAACATGGAAAGAATATTGGGTTCATTCAATTTGGCATGGATATGGCGCGCATTTTATTAAACATAAAAACAAGGGCGTTTTTTCTATTTCAAAAATGTGCCCACCCATCGCATTGCTTGGAGGAATCATTTATAGCGTTACCGCATATAAAATACTTCAACAAAAATCCGCCTTTCTCCTGCCCATTTATGTTATATTCAAAAACTTCGCTTGGTGGATAGGTTTCATTAAAAGCCACATAACAGGGTATGGTCACTGTTGAATATGCATCCTTCGCTAAATGCTGGCGGTGGTTCAGAAAAAGTTTGCCTAACAATAATCGAGACTCTAAAAGAGAAAGATTATAATGTGGTACTTGGAAGTTTTGAGAAAACAAACCAGAAAAAATTGAGAAAATTTTTTGTGTAGTTACAAAACCCGACGTCGAAATAATTATCAAGACTTTTCGGCGCCTTAGCCTACGTTGAATTACTAAATTTTCATTTACATCCCTTGGTTTTATTGTCCGATAGGAAAAACCATAATATATGTGAATGTAGCCTATAAAAAATACGAGTGGACTTGATATCTGTATGTTTATGTATGATTTAGGAACTACTTGTTTTATTTATTTTAATATCTCCATTAGGATTTCTCCGGAGTCTGTTGGAGTAAAACTGGGTGGTCCATTGTGCAATCCAAAGACCCCCGCATTTCTCCACCAAAAAGCTGTATATCCTATGCCCCATTCTTCAAAAATAGAAAGCACATTTCCGAACGCTGTCATTTCATTTTGGTGCTCAGTCGGATTGCTACTTATCCAGCCTAGGCTAGCGCCTATTTCTCCGCATATTATGGGTACTTTTTCTGCTGCGTATTTCCATCCCATTGCTTCCATTACCATTTTAACTTGGTCATAATCCCAAGGATAATCAGTTGTTGTGTTCCAGTATTCACGTAGGGTGTCTCTATACGTTCCACGGAACAGGCCGCAGGAACCACCAGTTCTGTAGAAGTGGCAGTCGAAAGCTAGATTTCCAAGTGGGTCACTTAAATTAGCAATCACATAATCAACTCCAATTCCAGTATCAAGCCAACTATACCATGTCCTACAGCCAGAAAGCCCCACATACCCTAGTGGAAAGGTTTCCTCGTCCGCATATACATTCGCCCACATACCTGAACCCCATTCAAAGAAAATTATTCCAGTAAACCCCTCCTCTCTTATAGCGCTGATACACATGTTAGCAGCATCAAGCCAAGCGGTGGAATTGCCCCCAGGCTCGTTCCACAAATCAAACATGACGTTCGGATAATCCTTAAGCTCACGTGCAACACTTATCCACCAATCGACGAATTCCTCCACGCTGCCAATTATATCAGAGGCGTTTGGACTTTTTGCATAAGGCGGAAAAGGCAACGGGTCCTGTGCACCGTCAGTCCAATAGCATCTCACGCTGTAAGGGTCTAGAAGTACATATATGCCTCTTTCAGCAGTAAAGTTCAAAAGCCGTTTAATTGCTTCACGGGCGGAAATAGCGCAGTAGAAAGATGCAGGGTGTTCAGACGCTGGGCCGATGTCATACTTCCAAAGCTCCACGGAAAAGTGGCAACGTATAACATTAACTCCCCAACTCTTCATAGCATCCAACTCTGCCTTAACGTTTTCGTCTCTCCATTTTGTGTTTCCCATCCAGATTCCGTCTGGATCATCGGCGAGTTCGGGTTTGTTTACACCTTTTAGCAATACGGTTTGGTTAAGAGAATTTTTAAAGTATCTTCCTTCTACATGTAATGGTAATATTAATGATATTATTCCTGAACTTCTTATGGTTACGTTATCTGTTAAGGGTAATGCTAGTGCGGAATATATGGTTAGAATTCCCATAATTGTTATTAAAATTGATTTGTGAGTTCTGGAATTTTTTGCTCTTTTCATGGGTAACATCTTATTTGCAGTTTATATTTTAAAGGGTTGTGAGGACTTTTATGTTTAGATGTACTCCACATCTACATGTGTAAAAACAATGTAATAAGTCTTACGTTTTACTACATCGGAGTTAAGAACATGCACCATCCAATCAACCGAAAATCCAATGAATTTTTGTTAGCTATTCTGCTTTTGCAATTTATAGCTTGCATTACAATGTTTTTAGATATTCCTGTTGCTAGGCAAGTCATAGGTTTTATTTATTTGACATTTGTTCCCGGCATAGTTTTGATTAAGCTTTTAAAAATGAAAATGAACGGTTTGGCGGAAACTCTTCTTTTTGCCGCTGGCTTAAGCGTTGCTTTTTTAATGTTAATTGGACTTTTTGTAAACCAGCTTCACCCATTGTTTGATATTTCAAAACCACTTTCATTAACGTTCTTATTACCTGCTATAAACACTTTTGTTTTAGTATGTGCGGTAATCATATATTTGAGAGGCGAAAACGAGAGTTATCATACATTTAGTTTTAGAGTTGAAAATCCCCTAGTTGTTCTTCTTCTGTGCATTCCGACTTTAAGCATTATCGGCGCCATAATGTCTGGTGTATATGGAAATAACATGATTTTAATCTTCACAATAATAGCTATAGCCACACTTTTCGCGGTGACAATGATTTCTAAAAAGGCTGTATCTACAAAACTGTACCCATTTCTTGTGTTAATAATTGCTACATCGCTAACCTATCATTCCGCGCTGGTTTCTGAAAAAATGGTCAGCTTTGGATCCGATTTAGCAGGTGAAATGTTCGCCCAAAAAATTGTCGATAAAAGCGCCTATTGGAATCCGGTGAACCCTTACCCTTGGGACCAAAGCGTTGGTAGAATATATGCGATGCTAAGTGTAACGATGTTCCCAACAATTTATTCAACTTTAGTCAATTTAGACACGCTGCTGGTCTTCAAGCTTTTCTACTCCATACTTCTTGCTTTAGTTCCATTAGGACTCTATAATCTATGGAAAAATTTTCTAAGCGAGAAATTTGCTTTTATTTCAGTTTTCTTTTTCATGGCATTCCAGCCTTTTTATACTGAATTATTAGGATTAAATAGACAAATTTTGGGCGAATTATTCCTAGTTTTACTTTTAACTACAATTCTAAATAGTGAAAAAAGGCGGCTTCAAAGAACTGTATGCTTGATAATTTTTAGCTTCGGTTTGATAGTTTCCCATTATGCTTTAGCTGAAATTTTCTTGTTCTTTAACTTGTTCGTCATAATATCTTCGATAATAACTAGAAAACCAAGCAGAAAAATAACTAGTTCATTTATCTTGACATTTTTCGCCATAATGTTTGCTTGGTATTTATTTACATCCAGTTCAGCTGTCTATGAAAGCTTTATGAGTTTTGGAGAGCGCATTCATAACGAACTTGGAAACTTTTTCAGTTTGCAGTCGAGAGAGCCGGAAATATTACGGGGGTTAGGAATCGAGCCACCACCGACCATCTGGAATCTGTTAGGTAGAATATTTGCTTATGCAACTGAAGTTTTAATAGTCATTGGTTTCATTAACATTATTCTAAAAAGAAACAAGATTTATTTAGATAAAGATTATTTCTTTATGGTTTTTGGTTCTATGATTTTCTTGGGGGCTCTTATTGTAGTGCCTGGATTGGCAAGTACAATGAATACGACGAGGTTCTATCACGTATTATTGTTCTTTTTAGCACCTCTCTGTGTATTAGGAGCCAAAATTGTTGCAAGTATTTTTAGCAGATGGAAGAAGGAAATGATGATATCCTTTCTTCTTTTAACAGTGTTAATTCCATACTTTCTATTCCAGGTAGGCTTCGTTTATGAGGTGACTGGAAGTGATAGCTGGTCGGTGCCTTTGAGTAAGTATCGAATGTCAGCTTACAGATTATATAGTCAGATCGGCTATGCTACTGCTTACAGCATATTCGGTGCAGAATGGATATCAAACAATGTGGCCATAGGTCACACACAAATATATGCTGACTCTTGTGGGCGAGTAGGCGATTTGAAATGTTATGGAGCAGTATATGGCGGATATGTGGAAGTTTTATCTAACGTGACTGGGATAAAATCTAATGGTGTGGTTTACTTAAACTCGTTAAATGTTATTGAAGGAATTTTTGTTGGGAGTCATTATTTATGGAACACAAGTGAATTCGGCTTTTTATCGGATTTAAATATAGTTTATTCTAATGGAGGTTGCGAAATTTATAAGAATTCACCGTAATGCTGGATTTCCAATTTCATTTGAAATATGATTTTCCTTCATAAGGGATTTAAGCGTTATTTACTCAAAAGGCACAAGCGGGATACACGTAAAATAATATTGTGGAGAAGTTTCGTTTTGAAGTTTTCGGTAATTGTTCCAACAAGAAACAGAAGTGCCAGCCTGAGAAGATTGCTACTTTCAATTTTAAAACAGACCATCTTTCCTAGCGAAGTTATTGTGGTGGACGATAGCGATAATTTGGAAACCAAAAATTTGGTTGAACAATTATATGGTCTCTTTCTGGGAAAAGGGATTAAGCTTAGGCATATAATGCCTAATGAAAACTCAAAAAGCGTATCTAGAGCTCGAAATCTTGGCGCAAAAGAGGCAGAAGGTGACATTGTGCTTTTTCTTGACGATGATGTTGTGATAGACCAAAATTATCTGAAAGAAATCTTAGAAGTTTTTAAGGCTAAACTAAACGCCTTAGGAGTTCAAGGTTTAGTAGTGAATATGCAATATTCGCATTTCTGGAACTCAGTAAAGAAAATATTTTTTTATTGGCATGCAGAAAAGGATAAATGTCGAATGCTTCCATCAGGAAAAACCACGTTTGCTTATGCGCCAAATGGGGTAATTCCTTGTGAATGGCTCTTTGGGTTAAACGTAGCTTATAAAAAGGAGGTTTTTAAGGAGTTTAGCTTTAATGAGAAATTGCTTGGTTACTCGCTTGGAGAAGATAAAGAATTTTCTTACAAGATTCACAAAAAATATCCGGGAAGTCTCCTCCTAACTCCGTTCGCGCGAGTATATCACTATCCTCCTCCATCTGAAAACGTAAGTAAACAAAAAATTTATATAATAACCGCCTACCCCATAAGCTTTTTCCTCAATAACATTGAGCAAACGCTAAAAAATAGAATAATATTCCTTTGGAGCGAAATAGGTCGCATGCTCCTAAGTATAATTTGGTCACTACCCAACGCTACAAAAATTAAGCACATAATAACCGCCTATTTTGAAGCGATCAGACATATCAACGATATCAAGAATGAAAACTATTCTTTTATTTTTAGAATTTAGATAGATTGCAACTCTAAAATGTCAAGCGACCGTAGCCCAGAAACTGCAAACAATGTCGTAAATTTCTTTGAATCAAAAAATCAAGCTTTTTCTTAAAGAGAGGCAAAATTATGAACAAATTGCGTAAACTAATTGATGTTCAATTTTCGCTGCACTATCAATGGCAGTTAACAAAAGATCAATGGAAAGACCCGAATCAGCTTGAAAAGGCTCAGTTCAAAAGGTTCAAGGCTATCCTTAGGCACGCATATAAGTATGTTCCATATTACCACAAATTGTTTGTAGCTGCAAAGATTAAACCAGATGACATTAGAAGTCTTGAAGACATCAGAAAGATTCCCATGACATCTAAACAGGACATACAGAAAAACTTTGCCAACATGATAGCAAGAGGTGTTGATACGTCCAAATTACCGTTTAGCGCCACTTCCGGGTCAACTGGCATTCCCCTAAAAGTTATCTGCAATTACTCACATACGCGAATGATAAATTCAGTAGCTAATTACATATTATTCGAGCGTGGTGTGAGGCTAAGTGATAATTATGTGTCTGTCTGGGGGAGAGGATCTGAGTCTATCCAGCGGGGCAAAAAGTATGTGAGATTGTGGGGTGGGATAAGCAAAACTGTTGTACCATTGTTTCCTCCCGCAAAACTTGTCAATATCTTGCGATTCATAAAACCCGATGTTTTAGAAACATTTCCATCAGTTTTATGTACTTTGGCAAATTACGGCGTTTCTGGGATACATCCTAAAATAATTTTTACAGGAGGAGAGATGGTGACTCAAGAGTCTAGGGACATCGTCAAAAAAACGTTTGGAGTAGAGCCTTTCGAAACTTATGGTTCAGTAGAATTTGGTGATTTAGCCTTTGAATGTAACGAACATCGTGGATTACACATAATAACCAATAGCATTCTCATGGAATTTGTTGACGAAAATGGGGAATACGTATCTCCTGGAGAGCAAGGAGAAATCGTTGTTACAGGACTTTGGAATTATGCTATGCCTCTCATTAGATATAGAATCGGTGATCTAGGAATACCAGCAGATGAGAAATGCACTTGCGGGAGATCGTGGCCTCTCATAAAGAGCATTCAGGGCAGAATCAATGACTATTTGGTTTTACGAGACGGTAGAAAAATTTCCTACTTATATCTTCAACGCGTAATTTTTCACAAAATATTAAGAGAGGACATATTTGCCATAGCACAATACCAAATAATACAAGATCGGATAGATAGAATAATTTTAAAAATTGTGAAGGGCAGAGAATTCAACCCAGAAATACTCGAACGAACAAGAAAAAGTTTGGAAAACGAGTTTGATAAATTAGGAGAAAAATTTGAGGTATTAACGGAGATTGTCGATGAAATTCCAATGGGAAGAACTGGAAAAAGAAGAATATTTATTTCAAAGATAATCTAGCCGAATTTTAAATTTAACAGCAAAATACAAGACTCGGCAATAAGGGCACATTTGAAGGTGTTTTGATGAAAGGCGACGATGAAACTAATGTAAATTTGTTATGGTCTGGAGGATGGGATAGCACTTTTCGTCTTCTATACTTGATTTTTGTTGAAAAAAGGCATGTGCAGCCCTTTTATATTATTGTTGAGTCTAAGAGAGTTTCGACATTGAATGAGTTGAAGGCTATGCACATTGTTCGAGAAGAAGTTGCCAAGAGAAATCCCCAACTTGCGAATTTAATAAAGCCTACAATAAGAGTTTCAGATCACAATATCAAACCAGAACCTACTATCACAGCCAAATTTAATAGGTTAAGAAAAAAGTACTCCATAGGATCACAGTATGAATTGATAGCCCGTTTTGCAAAAGAGTGGAGTATTTCAAACTTGGAATTATGTATCGAGTATAGCAAACACGCGCCTAATACATTGGTGAACTTACTTTCAAAATATGTGGATAACGATTTGATGATGAGACAATTTGATGAGAATGGTGATGTTTCAATTTTTTCCTTTTTTAGATTTCCTTTACTAAGATTGTCAAAAAAAGATATGAAAAGAATAGCGGCGGAAAATGGCTTTTTGGACATACTTGAAAAAACATGGTTCTGTCGTAACCCTTGGCGCAATAAACCATGTGGAATTTGTGTTAGTTGCAACCTCGTAATCAAAGAAGGATTTGGTTACAGAATTCCCAAAATATCTAGACTGCGACGCAAAATATGGATTGTTATCAGATATTTAATTAAAACAAAAGAGAAAGTATTGCAATTATTGCGGAGGAACTAAGTTGCAAAAAGTGAACGTTGGTTTGGTTGGCTGTGGTCGGGTTTCCGAAATCCACATGAATGCCTACAAAAATATTCCAGAAGTCAAAGTCATAGCAGTTTCAGACATAAACCTAGAAAAAGCCGAAGCCTTCGCCCAAAAACATAAAATACCAAAAGCCTATAATGACGCCCTAAAGCTTTTTGAATTAAAAGACTTAGACTTCGTCGACATATGCACGCCAATATCTACCCACGCAAAACTAGCTTGCGAAGCAGCAAAATATGGACACAACATCTTCCTAGAAAAGCCTATGGCAAGAAGTAGCAAAGAATGCGACCAAATAATCTGCGAAATCAATAAAAACAAAGTCAAACTTTGCATATGTCATAATCAACTTTTCTTACCTCCAGTTATGCAAGCCAAAGCATTGGTTGACTCAGGCAAGTTCCAACTGACCTACTTCAAAATTTCGGTAAGAGAAAGCGCCGAATTAATAGGTGCGCCAAGTTGGATAATGACGCCAGAACAAGGTGGAGCCCTATGGGAAACAGGAACACACTCAACTTATTTGCAGCTATATTTCCTAAAAAGTATAGATAAAGTTTGGGCGATAGGTGGAAAAGTCAAGCACCCAGTTCATGACCACTTTATCGTAATGTTAAGTAATCCACAAAAGACTATAGGCGTTATAGAAATTTCTTGGATTGCTAAAAAAGAAGAAATATTGTTTGAACTAACGGATTATAATGGTAAAAAAATTCAGATTTTAAATTATAACTTCTTTCTGCAATTCCCGGAAAAACTGGAAAAAAATATAATTCAAGGATTTTACTGGGATCAAAAATTGATAACTAAAAAATGGATAAAATTCTTCATCAATAATATGCGCAATCGCAAACTGAAATTCTCTATACCGCAATATATTTTGATCAACAAATTTATAAACTCCATAAAAAATGATTTGGATCCACCGGTAACACCGCAAGACGGAAGAAAAACAGTCAGGCTTTTAGAATACATTGAAGAATCACTTAATAAAAGCAGACCAATAGAAATAAAAAATGACTTATTATTATAATCAATCATGCTATTGCCAATACCACGATTAGGAATTTATTAATTATATTCATTAAAGGTGCTCCGTTTGAAGGTTTTGATGGTTATTCCGGGCTTTCATCCCGTCAAAGGCGGCGCTGAAACTATAGTAAAGGGGCTTTCTATCAAACTCAACGATATTGGGATTCAAACGCATGTTATGACATTTAACATGGATAAGAAATGGAGTCCGAAATGGAGACGGGAAATAGAAGTAGTTGATAGAATAAAAATTTTCAAGATTCCCGCTCTAAAGTTACTGCCTAGTTCGCCGAGAATCAACATGAATGTTAATCTTATCCCCGGAAACTTCGTCAACATAATGAAACAGTACGACATAATTCACTTTCACGAAGCTGAGCTTAGCTTTCCATTATTTTCATTTTTAATCAAAAAGCCAAAGATACTGCATTTACACGGGATTAACGTTGATTTCATCAAAAGATATCATATATACCGAATGATGTTCAAACATGTAACAACTTACTACATTGCAATAACAAAGGAAATGAAAGACAATCTGACTAAACTTGGAATATGTCAAAGCAGAATCTTTTATTTGCCTAACGCAATTGATACAGAACTATTCCATCCAGACAACAATAAGAAAGACGACAACCTTATATTGTATCTTGGAAGGATAACGCCAGTCAAAGGACTGCACATTTTGCTTGAGTCTCTACGTTATTTGCGAAGACCCGTCCGTTTAGTAATAATTGGTCCCGTAAACGATCTTAGATACTACGAGATTATTATGAGGCTAATGGAAAAAGAGAACCAAAAAGGCAAAAATCAAGTAGAACATCTTGGTGTCTTACCGTTAAAGGATGTCATAAAGTTTTACCAAAAGGCGACGGTGTTTATATTACCATCATACTGGGAAGCATTCCCGCTAACTCTATTAGAAGCTCTATCATGTGGAACTCCTATAGTAGCGACTCCAGTAGGTGGTGTTCCCGAAGTAATTAAAAACCATGAGACAGGAATTTTAGTTCCACCTGGCAACGCCCTCCGTCTAGCAGAAGCTATAGATTATCTGCTTGAAAACAAAGATGTTAGATTAAAAATGGTTTGTGAAGGACAGAAACTTGTAAGAAAACAATATTCATTAGAAATTGCATGTAAAAAACTATGCTCAATTTACAAGCAATTCAATGAGTTAAACTGCGAAAACCGGGCTTAGTAATGATGAGCGTAGACCAAGCAATATGTTTCCTAATAAAAAATAACATGGCAGCTCAGTGACTTGGAAGTGATAAAAATTAGTTACTTTAATTTCTAGATAAATCATCCATAAACGTTTATTACAAGCTTTAACATTCAAACAGTTGGAGAAGGTGTTAATTGAATTCACATAAAAAATTGTTGAGCATAGTTTTAATCAGTCTAGCTATTCAAGGTTCTGTGAGCTTTTTAAATGTTACTCACGTTTTTGGACAGCAACTCTCAATAGAGTTAAAATGGAGGGTGCATGCTGGTACCGGTACTACCTTTATGGGTCCGTTGGCGGCTGATTTAAACAATGACGGCTTCATGGAAATAGTAGTTACCGGGAAGCCATCATCAGGAGGGGGAAGAATAGCAGCATTAAATTCCTCAGATGGCAGTATTTTATGGTCACAGCCATATGGAGGCGACCATGTTCCTCTTGAGATCATAGACTTAAACAAAGACGGCATTCCAGAAATATTGATGGGTCCTCAGTACACTAATGGATCTGTTTGGGGTGGAGTATTAGCCTTACATGGAAATAACGGTTCTGTTTATTGGTATAATCGAAACGCTGCTTGCAAAGGAACATATATAGCTGTCACTGATATTAATGGTGACGGATACCCCGAAATCTATTCAGCTACTCCTGGAAGGATTACGGCCACAACTTATGATGGTCATATATTTGCTTCTACTTACACTTACTATCCATGTTCTGGCGGAATGAGTATAGGCGACACGGACTTTGACGGCGTGTTTGAAGTTTATTTGGGCGAAAGAAGCAATACATATCCTCCCCCAAGCTCACCCGGTAGGGGGATTAGGGCGTTTTGGGCAGATAATCTGACTGAAATATGGTGTGACCCTGAAATCCTCTGTAGTAGTCAAGCTCCGGTGCTTGCCGATGTGGACAAGGATGGAGATCTTGAAATAATTGTACTTCATCAACGAAAGGGTATTGCAGTTTATAACATAGACGGAAGCGTTAATACATATCAGAACATATATCGCAGACAACTTAGTATTTCTGCCTTGCCCAGTAATGGACATAGTAATCCAACAGTAGCCGACGTAGATGATGATGGTAACCTTGAACTAATACAATGTGGCAGCGCAGATGGGAAGTGGTATAACCCCGCAATATGGGATTTGGTCGATTGGAAGCTTGATGCTAAATTACCATTTCTGTCTATGGAGCCTCCAGGAGTCGCTGATATAGATGGAGACGGAAAATTAGAAATCTTGGTACCTACCGAGCAAAACGTGACTATTTTCAAATATAATAAAGACAAAGGAGAATATGATGTAATATATACAATAAATGATCTGCCAAGGGCCCATCCCTTTTTCATAGCTCAAGACATCGACAACGATGGCGATCTTGAATTGGTATTTAACCAATATAATAGTTGGGTTAGCGTCTATGATGTCTACGTCAATGGTGCTGGAGTACCTGTGCCATCACCATTACCTAGGTCTGGACGCTGTTTCTACAGCGAATACAGAACAAGAGTGCCAGTCTACGTGCCTCCATCGGATCAAGCGCCAAGAATCTCAGAAATTTCACCCAGTGACGGTGCAACAAACGTTCCGGTATCGCTTTCAGAGTTAAACTTCAAATTGACAGATTTTCAAAGTGACCTGATGGACTACAATGTTACAACTAATCCAGATATCATAGGAGGATTACACAGCGGCACAAATGTACCCAGCGGCACGAAAATAACTATTCCAGTTATCAGCGACTTAGCTCCCTCAACAACTTACACTTGGAATGTGACAGCAACAGACGGAAACCATACAACAACAAGAACATTCACATTTTACACGCAAGGAAACGTGACCTTAACCGTAAACATTTCTCCAGAAGGAAGCGGTTCAGTCACTAAAAACCCAAACAAAGAAACTTACGCCTACGGTGAGCGTGTCAAGTTAACCGCAGTTGCAGACAATCTTGTCTACAGATTTTCAGGTTGGGATGGCGACTTAGAGTGGATGGGCAGCAACAACCCAGCCACCATACTAATGGACGGAAACAAAATCGTCACCGCCAAATTCACCAAAATCTCATACACATTAACAATAAACATATTACCCAATGGAAGCGGAAGCGGTTACGTCTATGTTAACAAAACTGCATATTACAATGACACACTTAGATTGACTTATTATTATAATGACACAGTTGAATTGACTGCAGTTCCTAACCCTGGCTGGGCATTCTTGAATTGGACAGGCAGTATAAATAGCACCCAAAACACTATAACCATAACAATGAACAGCAGTAAAAGGGTGAATGCAACTTTCACGCAAGTCCCATCTGAACAATACACATTAACTGTAAACACTGTTGGCAGCGGGACAGTTTCAAAGAACCCAGACCAAACAAGCTACCCAAATGGCACCGTCGTCACGTTAACGGCTACACCGGCTCCAGGCTGGTCTTTTAGCGGTTGGAGCGGTGATCTTACCGGTAACGACAGCCCAGCCACAGTGACGATGGACCGCAACAAAATCATTAACGCCACATTCACACAAGACCAATACACTTTGACAGTAAACGTGAGCCCCGAGGACGCCGGCTCAGTAACTAAAACACCCAATCAAACAACATACACGTATGGCACAATAGTCCAGTTAAATGCAACTTCAAATGAGGGCTACGTATTTTCTCATTGGACAGGCGACATTAACAGTAGCTTGAACCCCGCATATATTAATGTTACAGGAAACAAAGTTGTGACCGCAGTTTTCGTTGGAGCACCAACTGTTCAGCATACGCTGATAATAGGGATTGAAGGCGCTGGGACAACCAATCCTGAGCAGGGCACACACACTTACTATGAAAATTCTACAGTTTCTGTTAACGCTATCCCAAAGCCCGGCTATACATTTAGCCATTGGCTTCTCAACGGATCAAATGTTGGATCAGCCAATCCTTACAATGTTACCATGGACGCTGATTATAATTTAACCGCAGTCTTCACGGAAACAACACCGCCTCCAAACTGGTGGAACACAGCGTGGCAATATCGTAGAACAATAACAATTGACTACACAAAAGTAAGCGGAGAACTAACAGACTTCCCAGTACTAATCGAAATAACTGACAGCAGCCTCGGTGAAAAAGCGCAGACAGACGGCGACGACTTCGTTTTCACAGACGCAAACAATTTGAAGCTAGACCACCAAATAGAGCTTTACGACAGCGCAACAGGACACTTAATCGCTTGGGTTAAAGTGCCACACCTATCATCAACAACAGATACAGTCCTTTACATGTACTATGGAAATTCAGATTGCGGAAGCCAACAGAACTCAACAGGAGTGTGGGATGAAAACTACAAACTTGTGATGCACCTAAACGAAGAAACAGGCATACACAGCGATTCTACAATAAACGGCAACAATGGCACACCATACGGCAACTTAACCCAAGGCGCACCAGGGTACATAGGAAACTGCGTAGAGTTTAATGGTGGCTACATCCAGCTACCGCGAATTTTCACTACCGAAACGCAATTCACTTTCAGCGCTTGGATTTATCCTAAGCCAGGAGCACGCTATTTCATTTCTCAATACTTAACTCCTTATCAAGGCGCATTTCTGCAGGTAAGTGGCGATAAAGTTATTCAACTATATGTTAACAATATTATGGTTCAGAAATCCATAACCATTAACAAATGGTACTATGTCGTGGCAACTTTCGACGGCACAACTGCTAGGCTATATGTCAATGACAGTTCACCAGCCTTTGCTTTCGCTTCAAACCCCATTTGGCCATCCCAGAACATGTACATCGGCGACAATAATTTCCATTCACGCAAATTCTACGGCTTCATTGACGAAGTAAGAATATCAAACATTGCCCGCAGCGAAGCTTGGATACTCACAGAATACAATAACCAGCTTAATCCGTCGCAATTCTTCAGCCTAGGACCAGAAGAAACATTCGAAGAAATCTAATCGCCTAAATAATACAGAACATAACTTTCACAATCGTGCTTGATATGGTGCAAATAACAGAAATAAAAATCCATTTTGACTACAGGTTTAAAATGTACAAAATAAAATAGGGAGTCAAAAATGTCGAAATTTGCGCAATTCGAGAAAGTTTGCGTCCGTTGCGTATTACCCAGTTCATTTCCCAGAATACATTTCGATCAGTACGGGGTTTGTTCAATTTGTCGAGAATACGATCGATGGTGGAGAACATGGAACGCGTTAAAACCTAAAAGAAAGAAAACTTTGGAGAAAATTTGCAAGCAAGCCAAAAGTAAACGTAGAAAATATGATGCTTTAATTCCCTTTTCAGGTGGTAAAGATAGCACTTACGTTCTTTACGTGGCTAGCCAAAGGCTCGGATTAAAGTGTCTAGCATATACATTAGATTTTGGGTATCTTTCTGATCCAGCTAAAAACAACATTTATAGAACTTGTGACAAACTCGGAGTAGAGCACATATATTTCTATATAGACCCTGAATTAATGAATAGGCTTTTTGCATTATTCATTAAAAAGACAGGATGGTTCTGCTCTGTTTGTATGAGGGCGATTCAAGCATCAACGTTTCAGGTAGCAGAAAAATATCGAATTCCCTTAATAATTAAAGGTACATCGTTAATGACGGAATTGCCGCTTTCTCGTGAGATGTTTCAAGGGGGTGATCCCGCACACGTACGCAGCGTCCTTGCAGGTGAACCGTTAGCCCAAGAATGCAAAAATTTGTGTTCTAGAGGATCAAGCCTCAGCAGGGAGATAGGTCAACTTCTTTTTTGGCTTTTCGGAGGGAAGAGATTATTTTCTTATGCATATTTCAATCTTGCAGATTATGTTGATTGGGATTACAACATCATTTATTCCACAATACACAATGAACTTGGTTGGACTTCCCCAAACGACTCTGAACACATGGATTGCATTATACATCCTATTCAAAAGTACATTCACAATAGGCGTTTTCCAGATCTTGAAATGAGAAGACTAAATTTTGCTAGGCTGGTTATGGCCGGGTTTATGACAAGAGAGGAGGCGTTACGTAGGCTTGAAGGAGATCCCATTGAGGGATGTCCAGAGTCAATTATCAACATGTTCCTAGAAAAAATAAATATGACCAAGGAAGAGTTTGACTATTATGTGGATTTAGGACCTAGACATCTTCAATATCCGCGGGAAGGATTCGCATTAAGAACGGTTAAAGGGATATTTAACATCCGAGATGCCGGGATGTATTAAAAACGCATCCAAACTCATAAAACCGCCCAGCAAAACCAAAACTGCAACTCAGACCAAAAATTTCCAACAAACAATACTAATAATGATTGTATCACTTGTAAGGTGGTAGTATTCATGGATAAAGCGTTAGAAATGGGCAAAACTTCTTGTCGTGGAGGCTTCCAGCTTTTCATAGGACAAGCATTCTCAACTATAATAGCGGCAGTGGCTACAATAATCCTAGCCAGGCTTATGCTACCTGAAGAATACGGATTATACGCCGTAGCGCTAATTCCGTCAACGATGATAAACCTATTTCATGACTGGGGAATAGGCCCAGCCATGACAAAATACATTGCTTACTACAGAGCAGCCAACAGGGAAGAAGATATTCACGACATAATTGCCGCAGGCTTAATATTCAAAATAGCAACTGGACTGGCTTTAACCCTTTCCTCTTTGGCGCTTGCAAGCTTCATCGCCATAACAGTTTTCAACAGACCAGAAAGCACAAGCCTGATTGCCATAGCGTCAACTGTAATTTTCTCGGAATCGCTATTAACAGCCATCCGCTACATATTTATGGGCTTTGAAAGAATGGAACTAAACAGCCTCACCATGATTAGCTATTCCATAATAAAAACCATCGCATCGCCTCTGCTGGTTTTTCTAGGGTACGGAGCCCTTGGAGCCGTTTTAGGATACACTTTCTCCTTTCTATCCGCATGTATACTTGGCATAATAGTACTTTACTTCATCTTGTTCAGAAAACTCCCAAAAAGAACTAATCCTTGCAAATCAAATTTAAACAAAACTTTAAAAACAATGTTGCGTTTCGGAGTTCCATTCTCGATAGCAACTATTTTAGGAGGCTTGCTTACACAATTTTATAGTTTTATGATGGTTATTTATTGCAATAACGCTATGATAGGCAACTATCAAATTGCAGCTAACTTCGCCGTATTACTAACATTCTTAACATTTCCAATTTCAACTGTGCTGTTTCCAGCCTTTTCGAAACTTGACCCAAAAAATGAACATCAACTCGTACAGACGGTATTTACATCTTCCGTAAAATACACTGCCATTCTTCTAGTGCCCGCTACGATGGCTGTAATGGTTCTTTCAAAACCCATGATTTACACGTTATATGGTGAAGAATGGGTTTACGCTCCACTCTTCCTATCATTATACGTCATAACCAATCTTCTTGTTCTCTTTGGAGGTTTAGTTAAGAACAGCCTCCTAGCAGGTCTTGGAGAAACAAAAATGCTTATGAAAATAAGTCTCCTAACATTAGCGCTGGGCATTCCCTTAGCTTTCATATTGATCCCCCCATTTGGCATAATAGGCGTAATATTGGGAACTTTATTCGCTACAATACCAAGTTTTATCTATGGGCTTTACTGGATATGGAAACATTACAATGTCAAAGCAGACTTTAAGGCATCCGCTAAAATATTCGCCGCATCAACTATAGCAGCCACAACCACGTACATTAGCCTAACGTTCCTAAACACCGCCGAATGGATACAACTAATCATAGGCGGCACCATATTCCTAACAACCTACATCTTCACAGCACCAATGATCGGTGCCATCACTCAAACAGAAATAAACAACATCAGAACCATGCTTTCAGGCCTAGGAATCATCACAAGAATAGTGAACATTCCCCTAACTATAGCAGAAAAAGTAGCAGCGCTTGCCACTATTTAGAAGAATAATGCATTAATGTTGCCTAACTACAATAAACCTTTTTAGATTCCCATTTATAATAGGATTGTGGAATAGAATTTGAAGTTTCTGCAAAATTTAATTCAATTATTAAAAAGGTCAAAGAGAACAGTAATGTTAATACTAATTGTTTCTGCGGCAACACTGCTCCTCAGTATGTTGGTTTCTGTATGGTTGAGCAGTTTCCATAATTTGCGTTTTCCAAGCCTCGGCGCCATCATAGTAACAGGTGTTGAAGCCCATGGTGGAAACATAACTGTCACCCAGAATGGAAAGCAATTCATTGAGTGGGGAACAGTTTATCCAGGAAGTTTCACAAATCGCTCTTTCTACATTAAAAGCATAAGCAACATACCAGTAAAACTGAACCTTACAATCTCAAATATAACATTCCAGAATTCGACAAACCAAAACGTTACAGATCCGTCCATAGAAAATTCATCACCGTTGACCTTGACATGGAATTATGATAATACGCCGCTTAATCCAAAGGCGGAGATTTATGTAACCTTAACTTTGCATGTGTCTGATGACCCGTCTTTCATCAATTTCCTAATAGGATATTGTGTGACTGGGTTCAGTTTTGATATGGTTATAAAGGCAATTTAGTAATAGTCTATAACATGTTAGAATTGTTCTATAATAATTTTCCATATGGGTTTATTTCTTGCCAAAATGGTTAACATCGGGAAAAGGAGAGGCGAATGAAAAACTCTGTCATTTCGGTGGTTATTCCAGCTTACAACGAAGAAAAAACGATAGGTAATATTATCGAAGAAACTGGGGAAGTTATGGATAGTTTAGGTGTACCATATGAAATTATAGTAGTTGACGATGGGTCAACGGACCGCACAAGGGAAATAGCCAGCCGATATAAAGCCTCGGTGTTGTCTAACGGAAGAAATCGGGGGAAAGGCTACGCCTTGAGAAAGGGTTTCCAACACGCTCAAGGCGACATTATTGTTACGATAGATGCTGACGGTTCTCATAAGCCTAAAGAAATTCCAGATTTGCTTAACCATGTTTTTAACGGAGCGGATATTGTGGTTGGTTCAAGATTTTTAGGCGACGGTAAAGGTTATACTTCTAAGCTTCATGTTTTTGGAAATCACCTAATTAACATGACAATAATGGTTTTAACTGGGAAAATGGTCACCGACAGCCAAACTGGATTAAGAGCTTTTAAGAGGGAGTTTCTCCAGGAAATCAGTTTGGAATCTCAAGGCTACGAAGTTGAAACTGAAATAACAGTGAAAGGATTAAAAAATGGATTCGTCCTCCGCGAAATACCAATAAGCTGCGAAAGAAGAAAAAATGGGGCGTCAAGGCTTAAAGCCCTCTACCAAGGTCCAAAAATCCTAAAAACAATATTAAAATATGCAACAACGCCTAAATAAGTTGATAGAAAATTTTGTTAGAAGGTCTATATTTATTATCCATACTAACTTATAAACCAGCTTGGAGCATTTTCATTAGAGAGGAAAGAAAAATGGGGAAGACTATTCAAAAAGCACTGTTTGCGCTCCTAATAATTTCGCTCATGATTAGTGTGCTTTTTGCGGCAACCGTTAAAGCAGAAGACACTATAAGCGATTACGAAAATGTTTCAGCAGAACAAGTAGTTAATGACATCAATAACACTTCAATTGATGAAGGAGAAATGAGATATGATCGAAACTACACAATTTATAGGTTAACAGTGTATCCGAAAACAGTAATTATTGGGCAGTCTGTAACTGTAGTAGCGGAAACGGATAACCCACGTGTGACACATGTTACATTTGTGTGGGTGAAATCGTTTGGTGGAATCAAAAAAATAGAGACTGTAAACGTTTATTCAGAGGATGGTTGGAAAAAAGCTAACAGCACATATACTCCTGACGAGTTGGGTTCATGGCTTGTATTCGCTTTGTTTATGAGAAAAACAAATACAGGTTCATGTTGTATGTGTAGATGTGGGTGGTTGTATGCTATGAGGTGGACCTGCTTTAAAGTGAAGAGAATCCCGCAGCAAATACCCGACTTTCCTGTGGTTGGCACTGGCGGTGCAACAGCTGTTATGCTTGTGGGTTTGGGCTTGTTCTTAAACAAAAAGAGACAAAAATCCATTTAATCTCGCCCATACATTTTCGAAAATGAAATGATGCTGCCATGAAGAGGTTATTAGGCAAACTTGAGGGTATACCTAGCATTTTAAGGGAGAATTGGCAGCATATTCTAGCGGCATCTTTAATTTTGTTGTTGGTTGCTGTGGTTTATTGGCGTGACTTGAAGATATTGGCGGATGAAGCCATCCGAGCAGAAGCCCTTTCTCATGTTCTTTTAATACCTCTGTTTGTGGGTTTGCTTCTGTACTGGAAAAGAGATTTGTTTAAGGCTTCAGTTGCCATGGATTCGCTGCATAAAAAGTCAAAAAACAAGTTTCTAGACGAACTTGTTGGGTTAAGCCTATGTCTCATCGCCTTCTTAATTTATTGGTATAGTTCCTACACGTTTTATCCTCTTGAGTACCACATGCTTTCTTTACCTATCTTTGTGTCGGGTTTGATGCTTGTTCTCTTTAATATGAAAACTTTGAAGATGCTTGCTGTTCCAGTGTTGCTTCTTGCTTTTTTGGTGCCAATTCCAAGCGATATGGCATATATTCTCGGCGGAAACCTAGCAAACTTTAATACGCAAGCTTCATATACGATATTGAAATGCTTTGGACTTCCAGTGACTTTAAATGCCACGTATGGGTCTCCGACAATAGCCCTCGTAAAATCTTCGGAGCAACATGCTGAGTTCACCGTAGGTTTGCCATGTTCTGGAATTTACATGTTAACTGCCTTCTTCATGTTTGCCGTTTTTTTAGCAGCTATGATGCAAACTTCACTTGCCAAAAAAGTTTTGGTTTTTATGCTTGGCTTCGTCGTATTTGAGATCTTAAATATTGTTCGTATAACCTCAATTATTGTTGCAGCTTACATTTTCGGCGAAGAAATTGCCATGTTAATTTTTCACGCCGCAGCCGGTTTAATCCTCACATTCATCGGAATTTTCACAACCCTTATAATATCTGAAAAATTGCTGAAAGTAAAAGTTGTTGCTGGCAAAAATGAAGCGGTTTCATGCTTAGAATGCGAAAAACTGCAAAAACGCTATAGCTTCTGTTTGAATTGTGGAAGGCTTTTTAATCAATTAAAGATTAAACCTTCCAAAATTTTTTGGGCGAAAATGGTTTTGCTGTTGTCTGGCTGTTTGATTTTGTCTTTAAGCGTTAACACACCAGTTTTCGCCGTTTCTAAGGAAACTTTGGAAGTTGCTTCTTGGGATAACACGGCGAATATTTTACCGCAAATCCCAGGATATAGCCTTGTTTTTTCATATCCTGATGTGGACTATGCGCGAATAGCCAAACAAGATGCCTCACTGGTTTACGGTTATTCCTCAATTAATCTTTCAATTCCCGTTATATACGTTCTTGTAGGCGTGGCGGACAGCATCTCTAACCTTCACAATTGGGAAGTTTGCCTAATAACGTGGCAGACAGTTCACGGTCATTATCCGTTGGTTTCAGTTATAGATTCAAAGGATATAACTTTGCTTGAGGATGTCCCATTAATAGCTCGTTACTTAGTTTTTAAAGCTCCTGAAAACTATACACAGGTGACGCTTTACTGGTTTGAGAGGGCAACGTTTAGGTCTGGCGGGACAGTGCAACAAAAATACGTCAGAATAAGCTTGGTAATTATAACGGAAAGCTCGGCAAACTATCAAAAATGTGAAAATCTCTTGTTGGATTTTGGGAGAACAATTGCGGATTATTGGCAACCATTGAAAAGTCAATCGCTAATCTCGCTTGGGATTCCAGCCCAACAAATACTCTTAATCCTTTCGTTAACTTTCATAATAACTTCAAAAACGACGCAATACACCAATGATTGGAGAAAACGAACAAATAACTTAAAAATCTTCAACAACTTCGCATCCTCTGAAGACGAGCTGGTGCTTCAAGCGGTATCTGAGTTAAGCAAAGAAAAAGGGGCGGCAACAACAAAAGAAATAAACTTACTCATCAAAAGCAAAGCTGGGCGATTTATGAAGTTCGAAATACTGGTGGATAGGCTAAACCACTTACAAGAGTATGGTTTCATAAAACTGGATTTAACCTCCAACAACAACAAGCCCATTCTTGTTTGGAAAAGTTTAGTAAACATCTAGAAACCTTAAAAGAAAGCTCACGTTATTTTTAGTTGAAAGCCATGTGTCCTTGGAAAAAACAGCAAACAACCAAAGAAGTAGATAAACCATTGGAATTAACGACTACACAGTATTTAATAGAGACGATTAAGCAACTGCAGATGGACAATGAAAATTTAAAGCTTGAACTGAAAAAGGCAAAAGGCATCCCCTCAAGCAAAATAGGCTTAGCCTTCATAATTCCAGGCGCATTAGCAATCATTTTCGCCATAATAAACAGCTCTAACACTTTAGCCTTCATCGGTTTAAGCCTAACATTTTGGGGTGCCCTCTTCTTCTTCGTAAGACCCGTGAGATACGTTCAAAGCAGTTTACTCGATTCCACGGCAATTTCAACTTACACCACAATTGACAGAATAGTTAAAGACTTGAATTTTAAGGGCAAAAGCTATTACATACCGCCCTATCCCAAAGAAGTTTACCTTCCAGAATATTTAAAGGGATTAAAAGACCCTGTTGTTTTCATTTCCGCAGACACAAGCGGCATGCCTCCCATAGAAGAACTTGCAAAAAGCAAATTTTTACTCGAAAATCCGAATGGTATATGTGTGGCTCCTCCGGGTTTAGGTTTTCTAACACATTTTGAAAGCGAATTAAGAAGTGATTTCACGAAGTTTCAGCTTGATGAATTATGCGAAAGCCTTCCGCCGCTTATTGTTGAAGGTTTGCAGTTGGCGAAAGAGATGGAAATGAAAGTGGAAAGCAATCAGGTTTACTTGAAAATGCTTGATTCCACATACAAAAACCTTTACACAGCGGAGGAAAATTTGAAGAGCATCCACTTTTTGGGATGTCCGATTGTAAGCGCTGTTGCATGTGCCGTTGCGAAGGCAACTGGAAAAATAGTTACAATTCAGAGGGACAGCGTATCCCCAGACGGTCAAACAATTGAAGTTTGGTATAGCGTTGTCGAAGGTTAAAACATGAGTTTTCCAATGTCTATGTCAGAAATAAGCCTCTGGCTGGCTGTTATGGCAATAATCCTGTTAATAACTTCTGAGATTTTATCATCTGCGACAGAATATTCAAGAAATCTTGTAATCGAAAAGAAACGCCTTCGACTAGTAGCCCTAGCCTTGGGAATAGGGTTTATGGCTACTGTAATTATGCGTGTTTTCCAGCCATTCTAAAATTTGCGTGTTAGCGGCTGTACTGCCAATAGGAAAACTTGGCGGTTGCTAACACATAAATGAGGTTAGGTCAATTTTGCCAAGGATGACATACGCCAAAAATTAGTAAAATGCCAGAATAGATGTACTTTTCAACACTGTATATAAAGCGGTCGAGGCATTCGAAGCATCAGCTTTTACCGATGTTTTAGGATGGGCAAGCGACTCCACCGCTCCAAAACCCTCGGACGCAACCGATGTTCCAACCCAACTACTGATGGACCGGGCGGGATTTGAACCCGCGGCTTCCGCCTTGCGAAGGCGGCGATCGTACCAGACTGATCTACCGGCCCATCATCGTGATTGTTAACGTTTTATCGGGTAATTTAGGATTTCTGAAATTTTGGGAGGGTTTATCCTTCTAGGAATTTTTTGTACTTTGTATATTCAATTGCGACATAGACTTTTCTCAGTTCGTTTATGTAGTCTGAAAATTTGTATCCTTCTTTTAATTTTACATTTAAGTGTTGACATAGGCTTTTGAGGATTAATTTTTCCAAGACTTGTGCTGCTGAACCGAGTAGATTTCTTAGGGTGGTTGAAAAGGCTTCAGGTTTGCGTGCAATGTCTATGCGTTCGATGGATGCTGTTGTTCCAAGGTACATCCACACAAAATAGGCGAAGCGTTCTGAAAATTTTGATTTTAGAACTTCATCCACTATTTCCGCTACAAGTTCGTCAAAGGTTAATGGCTTTGAACGTTCGGTTGTTTCGCCCATAACAGATCACTTATATAATGGCGGTTTTCAGCTTGTTTCTTGATGGCTGGGATGCACCTCCTTACAGTTCTTTTCTGTGGGAGTGAAAGGCAAGAAGCAGAAGTATGTATCCAAAGTGGAATAGAAGTTCTAATGGATGACCACAATAGTATAGTTCGTATGTTGTTGTGTAACTGAATAGGATGTCAGCTATAGTGATTGAGATTGTTCCAAGGCTGATGAGTAGCCATGATTTCCCAAGTTTTCCCTTTAAAAATATGATAAGACCTAATATTGCAGTGTACAGTAAAAGTAAGTCAAGGATAGGATAGGCAAAATCTATGAAGACAGTTGCCATATTTTCTTTAAACTTCAATGGATGGTAATGTAAAGTTACAAGTACTAAAGCGAACAAACCGAGAGTTATGGATGTGATGGCGTATCTCACATTCTTTGAAATTGTTTCCGAGAAGGGTTTTACATACAAGAAAAGCGCTGTAAACATTGGAATGTAACCGCCTAACCAAAAGACATCTCCGATTGATGGGTAAGGTATTTCAATGTTTAGGAAAAGCGTATAAACTGCCCAACAGAGTTCCCCCAAAAACCAAAGTCCCATTGCGCTGGCGAAGCCAAGCCATATCCGAGAGAAGCGCTCCTTAAAATTGCCCAAATACCTCCTTAACGCAAGAATAGACGAGATAAAAGCGGCGCCGGCGACAAAAGGCGGAAAAGCATTAGAAAAAAGAAACATGAAGTCAGAATAAAAGCTTTGAAAAGCGTAAAGCAACATCAGACAAAACGCCAAAACTAAACTAACCTTATATGGCGTATGCAATTACTGCGCATCCTCCAAACTTCTAAAGCGATTAATGAAAAATTGTAAAATATTAATAGTCTGTCTTTTTCTGATTCAGCGTCTAACCCTGCTTTACAATTCGCCATTAAACAATTGCGATGTAAATTTTTCTGTCATCCAACGCATATTCGTGCCATTCAGCTTCAGTTTCTTGGCGTTTACCGTATAGATGAACCTTTTTGGCTCGGACTAGTTCCTCCATTTCCTTCAAGTAGGGTTCTATCAGTTTAATGCTTTCGTTGTCCAGCTCGGCTATGTAAACAGCGTTTAAAATGCCTGTTGGCACATAACCCAACTCTTTTCTTAGGGATTGAACCCTGCGGGCTAAATCACGCATTAAACCCTCGCCTAATAGGTTTTCGTCACGTTGAACATCCAAAAACACTCTTATATCGTCTTCAGAAGCGGAAGTCCAACCTTCATTAGGCGTGTACCCAACAGTCTCTTTCATGTATTCTGCGCTTTTGAGGTTTGCAAGTTCAAGGAACAGTTCCTCAAGATTTTTTAGGGCTTTGCAGACTCTTTCAGAAGCCATAACAACCGCTTTGCGGAGGGGCCACCGCCTTTTTATTTTGGCTGTTTGCCTAGCCGAATAAACCAGCGACACACACTTAAACAACAATTGAAAGTCCTCTTCCAAAAATTTGTTTCGCAAGCTCACGTCTGGTTTGGGCCAGCTTTCAAAGTTTACTGATTCGGGCAGTGTGGAGTCAAGCTTTCTATAAACTTTTTGGTATAATGCCTCGCTTAGAAAAGGCGTAATGGGGTTGAGGAGTAGCATAACTGTTTTTAAGACATGCCACAGAACAGCGTATATCGCCAGTCGTCTGTTTAGGGTTTCTGGGTTGTCTGTCCATAGTTCCCGTCTAACCATTGGAACATAAAGCCTACTCAAATTTTCTATTATGTAATTTTCTAGGGCTGTAAGGGCGAAGTTAAATTCGCACTTTTCCAGTTTCGCCGTATATTCTTCTGTGATTGCTTGAAGTGTTGAAAGAAGCCAAAAATCTGGACTTTTAAGTTGTTTTTCCTTTATTGCCCACTTCAAAGTGTTTTTTTGCGGGTTAAACCCATCGTATTCGGCGTTCTGCATTAAAAACCTATTTAAGTGGTAAACTGTTGAAAGCACCTGGTATGGGCGACGGTTTAACTCTTGAACGTCAAAGTTTATGAAGTCAACTGGACCGCATTTTCTAAGCATATAAAACCTGCAAATATCCGCTGAATACTCTTTTAGAAGTTTGTTCACTTCTATAACGTTTCCTAGGCTTTTGCTCATTTTTCTACCCTTTGCGTCTTGGGCTAAACCCTGAAACAGAAAAGCCTTGTAGGGCGCTTCAGCCCTTCCAGTTAAAATGACATGTTCCAGAAGAAGCGAGTTCGCCCATCCACGTGTTTGGTCTATTCCCTCAGTTAAGAAGTCTGTTGGCACGTATTTCGCAAACTCTTCATTTGTAAACCTAGCGTAGGGGGAAGCCCCACTATTATGCCAAGTATCCAAAACATGGGGTTCACGGTGCATTATGCCCCCGCATCTTTCACATTTTAAGGTTATGCGGTCAATCCATGGCTTGTGAAGTTCAAAATAGCCTTCCAGCTTTTCCACGGCTTTTTCCAAAAGCTCCTTTTTACTTGCCACAAAAGTTTTCGCTCCGCATCTTTCGCATTTCCATATGGGCAAAGGCGCTCCCCAAACACGTTCACGTGATATGCACCATGGCTTTCCCTCTTTCAAAAAAGAGAGAAAACGGTTCTTTGGACCTTCAAAAAACGTTTCCACTTTTTCAGCTGCTTCCAAAACTTTACTGTTTATTTTGTCTGTTCTTAGGAAGTATTCCCTTCGTGCAAGCCAAACAATCTTGTGATGTGAACGCCAACATGTTGGATACTCATGCCTTATAGTTTCGGCTTTAACAAGCAATCCTCTTCTGCGAAGTTCTTCAATAACCATTTGGTCAACATCTCTGGCAAAAACGCCTTTGAAGGCTCCAGCTTCATCCGTAAACCTAACTTCGTCGTCGAAAGGCGCAAAAATTGGAACGCCACGTTTCTGCGCAGCGAAAAAGTCTTCTTCACCGTTTCCAGGCGACTGATGCACAACACCCGTAGCCGTGTTCACATCCACAAAGTCTTCGCAGACCACCGTATGCACCAATTCATGCACGCTTTCCAATTCAGCCTGTTTTGGAATCAAGTCTTTGAATGGGTATTCGTATTTTGTGCCTTCAAGGCTTTTGCCTGTGACCGCGCCTACAACTTCGTATTTTTCTATACTCAACTCTTGCATGACTGGTTCTACACGTTGTTTCACCATTATCCATATTTCATCGCCAACCTTGACTTTTGCGTATTTGGCTTCTGGATGCACCGCCAACAATGTGTCTGTTATTATTGTGAAGGGCATAGTTGTCCAAACGAGGAAATACGTGTTTTGGCTGTTTGCAACCTTAAACTTAAAAAACAATGATGGGTCTTCAACTTCCCTATAAGAGCCTTCATAACCGACTTCTGCGCTGCTGAGGCTTGTTTGGCATCCTGGGCAATACGCAACCACATAATAGCCCTCTTCCAGCAATCCTTGCTCCCAAGCCCGCTTCAGGTATTGCCACTCACGCTCTATATACTCGTCCTTATACGTCCAGTAAGCCCTTTCTTGGTCTATGAAAATGCCGAGTTTACGGTCGGCTTCAACCCATTCGCTGTGATACCGCATAATCGTCTTCTTACATTCTTCTATGAACCGTTCTTCGCCGACACGCTCCAACAGTTCACGCTTGTTTTTTACGCCCAAAATTTTTTCAACTTCTAACTCCACTGGCAAGCCTTGACAGTCCCATCCAGCCCAAAAAGGCATGAAATAGCCTTGCATTGTTTTCCAGCGGTAACGCAAATCTTTTATGACGCGCCCACGTGCGTGTCCAACATGTGGTATGCCATTCAGCGTAGGCGGTCCTTCAACAAAGCCAAGCAAGCCAACGTTGTTTTTTTCTCTATAAGCCTCTAGTTTCTTTTGTATTTGGTTTTTCTCCCAGAAAAGGCGAATTTCCTTTTCAATTTCAAGCGGGCTGTAATCCATAATAAGCCATTTTTCACAATCAGCTTTGAATTTGGCGGTCACCTTTCATCACATTGCACCCGCAAATAAACCAACATAACATCAGCAACATATAACCTTTTTGAATTGTCATTTAAGCCATTTACTTATTTTCATGAAGTCTATTCCCCACCATTCCTTGTGCAAGTATGCTTCTGGCACGAATCCAAGTTTGAAATAGAGATTTAATGCTGGAATTAAAACTGGAAGCTGTACAAGGTTATTTTGTGGCATTCTTGCTGTTTGCAATATTCTATAACGTGATTTAGCAAAGCTTTACCAACGCCTTTGCCTTGATGTGAAGGATGAACACATATCCACTTTAACACTGCGAGTCCTCCAACCTTTTCATTGCCTCGCATAAAGGTGCCCATTGCAATTCCAATGATTCTGCCGTTTTCCTCTGCAACAAAATAGAAATTGTTTGGCTCTTCAATTCCTTTAATGTATCTTTCTGGGGGTATGCGAGGAAATGTCAAACTCTAACGCTTTCCTTGAGTAGTAATCTTTTTCAAAACGATTCCACACATCTTTCATGGCTTCAACAGAAACTTTCGCCGAATATTCAGCGTCTTCAATCATCATCTTTCGAATCAAAACCATAACAACCCATCCTTACACAGGAATTTTTCTTCCATCAAAGTCACGTTTCGAAATTCCAAATTCACCTTTAACTTCATTCAATTGGTGGACATTAAACACTGGTCCGTCTTTGCAGACGCGGTATTTACCTATAGTGCATGTTCCGCATATGCCTATGGCGCATCGCATTAGCCTTTCCAAGCTTGCTTCGAATGGTGTTTCGCTTTTTTCGGCTAAATCAAAAACTTTTCGAATTAGCTGTTCTGGTCCACAAGCGTAAACCATGTCGAACCTTTCTTTGGCTAAAAGTTTTTCCGCAAGTGTTGAAGCTAAACTATTAAAGCCGCATGTGCCGTCTTCAGTTGTTGTGAAAAGGCTTTTTGTTTCACATATCCCTTCAAATTGGTTTAGAAACAGCAACTCCGCCTTTGTTTTTGCACCAACAACCAAAACAATTTTCGCCCCTTTAAGCGCTAATTTTTTAGCCAAAAACAAAAGCGGAGCAACGCCTATTCCACCGCCGACAACCAAAACTTTTCCATTCGTTAATGTGAAGCCCTTTCCGAATGGTCCACGCACGCCTATTAACTCGCCGATTTGCCTATTGTGTAGGGCTTGGGTTGCCTCGCCAACACGCTTAACAGCCACAGAAACTGTAGCTTCAGCTTCATTCACGTCAGAAATGCTTAATGGAATTTCGTCTACGCCTGGAATCCAAATCATGAGGAACTGTCCAGGCATGGCTTTTGCGCATAGTTTGTCTTTGAATGTGAATGTTTTAACTGTTGGGCTTTCAGCTTTCACGTTTAAAATGCGCACGGTTCTAAGCTTGTTAGTTGCGGTGAGATAAGCCGACAATTTCCATCACGCTCTTGAAACCCTTCCTCTTCAAATATGCGTTTATTCCCCTAGTAACGTTTTTGAATACGCCTAAGCCTTTCGTGGCTATGGCTGTTCCAATTTGAACGGCTGAAGCCCCAGCCAACATGAATTCTATGGTGTCTTGCCAGTTGGTTATGCCCCCACACCCGATTATTGGCGCTTTAACCCTCTCATAAATTTCGTAGACATATCTTATGGCTATGGATTTTATAGCTGGACCTGACAACCCGCCAGTTTTGTTGCTTAGGATTGGCTTGGCTGTTTCTGGGTCTATTGCCATCGCCTTAACTGTGTTTATGGCTGTTAATGCGTCAGCACCAGCTTTCACGGCGGCTTCAGCAATTTCGGCTATATCGGTCACGTTTGGAGACAACTTGACAAAAACTGGCTTGTAAACAGCGGATTTAACGCCTTTAACAATTTCTTTTACAGTTTCTGGGTTTTGTCCGATTTCCATGCCTGTTTCCTTAACGTGTGGGCAAGAAACATTGAGTTCCACGGCGTCGGCGCTTGCGTCCACAGCCTTTAAGGCTACGGTTGCATACTCCTCTTTTGAATAGCCATACACGCTAACAATTAAAGGCACTTTCAAAACTTTTTTGGCTGTTTGGATTTCTTTGGTGTATTCTTCTATTCCAGGGTTTGGAAGTCCCATGGCGTTTATTAATCCACAACTTGTTTGTACTATGGTTGGGTTTGCATAGCCCATTCGAGGCTTTAATCCAACAGATTTTGTGACGACGGCGCCAACTCCGCTGTTGGCTATGCTTTCAAGTGTTTGTGCAGAATAGCCTAAAATTCCAGAAGCAAGCATTGTGGGATTAAAAAGTTTTAAGCCAGCCAAATTAACTTCTAGACTAGTGTTCTTCAAAGCTTTTTCACCGTGAATAGTTTTCAATAGAAGTTGTAGCTTTAATAAGATAAGCTTATGTTTAGAGTATTGCAAGTCTATATTCTTTTGTGTGCGGTTCTGAATTTGCATTCACGTTATTTTTCAATTTATTTTTTTCTTTTTCTTGCTTAATTCTGCTTCTTCTTCTGCTGTTTCCTCAGCTCCGAGAAGTATCCTTAATGATTTTACTTCTTCCCTTAACATGCTTATTTCGCTTTCTAGGGCTTTGGCTCTTGCATCAGCCATTTTTCTCAGTTCTTCAACTTCAAGCAGAAGATTTTTTCGTTCAGTTTCTAATGCCCTAAGTCTTTCCGCTAAACTTTTAATACTACTCATGCTCCGCCCCCAATTGTTATGTATCCCATTCTTAACACTTAAAACTTATGCAAGCCATATTTCATTGCATTTGCAAAGGAATGCCAATTGAATGTTGTTGTTGCAAAATTTTAATTGACAACGACATTTGAACCGTTACAACTTATGCAACAACTATTTATCTTGTTGGAACTAAATGATTGTAGTGATTGGTGGAGGAGCGTAAAATGAGGGCGACGATAATTGAAAGTTTGTTTGGCATTTTGGCTTTTGATGAAGGAAATAGGCTATTGGATAATGTTTTGTTTTCAAAAAATCCTCAAAGGACAGCGGAAGTTTTAAGTAAGGTGGAAGTTGGGAAGGTTGTTGATGAGCTTGTGGAGTTGGTTAACAGGCTTAAGGGAAAAGGTTACGAAACTTTTGTTTTTGAAAATGCAAATCTCGCCAAAGAGGCGCAGAAGGCGTTAAACATTAAAGTTGAAGTTTCCAAGCCTTCGCAGGCTGGCGAAGTTCTCCGCTCAAAAATGGAGCGCTTTGCTGTTGAAACTGGTTTTGCAAGAGACTCAAATGATTTCAGCCTTTGGGTTCATAGGGTAACGATGGAAATGGCTAAGTTAAGGGTTAAGGTGGCTGTTGAAAAGAGAGATTTGCTTGTAGCTCAAGCTATACAAGCAGTTGATGATTTGGATAAAACCATAAACCTATTCATGGGCCGTGTGAGAGAGTGGTACGGCATCCATTTTCCAGAACTTGACCGCTTGTTAGATAAGCATGAAACTTATGCGCGTTTGGTGTTGAAGCTTGGAAGCAGAGAAAACTTCACAACTGAAAAATTGGAGGCGCATGATGTTCCAAAGGCTAAGGCTGAGCAAATAGCCCAAACAGCCAAAAAATCCATGGGCGCAGATATAACAGAAACAGACCTCACACAAATTCAATTTTTATGCAAAAACGTAATCAGCCTATACCAGCTAAGACAAACATTGGAGGAATACTTGGACAAAACAATGGAGGAGGTTGCACCCAACGTAAAAGCCATTGTAGGCTCACTGCTTGGAGCCCGTTTAATTGCGCTTTCTGGAGGTTTAACGAATTTGGCTAAAATGCCCGCAAGCACAATTCAAGTTTTAGGAGCAGAAAAAGCCCTTTTCCGCTCTTTGAAAACTGGGGCGAAACCGCCGAAACACGGAATAATTTTTCAACACGCCTACTTGCATGAAGCCAAAAAATGGCATAGAGGAAAAATTGCAAGAGCCTTAGCTGGAAAACTTGCAATAGCCGCAAGAATAGACGCTTTCGGCGGACGCCAAATAGGCGAAGAATTAAAGGCTGAAATAGAAAAGCGCTTAGCGGAAATCCGTGAAAAATATGCAGAGCCAACGCCAATTCCAGAAAAACCCAAACACAAAAAGAGAAGGGGAAAAAAGAAACGTGCAAGTAAAAGTTAAGCCACACCCAAATTTTCCAGCAGTTTACCAAGCAACCCTTGAAGATGGCGCCCAAAGACTAGCAACAAAAAATTTAACGCATGGAAGAAACGTTTACGGCGAAAGGCTCATACATTATGAAGGCGTTGAATACCGAGTTTGGGACGCCTACAGAAGCAAACTAGCGGCTTCAATACTAAAAAACTTGAAAACTGTTCCGATAAAGCCTGGGCATAAAGTGCTTTATCTCGGCGCGGCTTCCGGAACAACCGCCAGCCACGTTTCCGATATCGTCGGCATGGAAGGACACGTTTACTGTGTGGAGTTTGCGCCGAGAGCCATACGTGAACTCATCAACAATGTGTGTGTTTATAGGCTTAATATGTCGCCAATACTTGATGATGCACGCTTTCCAGAAAAATATGCGGTTTTCATAAGCGGAAAAGTCGATGACATTTACTGTGACATAGCCCAGCCAGAACAAGCAAAAATTTTAGCAGACAACGCCGACCTTTTCCTTAAACCTTCTGGGTGGGTGATGTTGGCTGTTAAAGCTCAAAGCATAGACATAACCCAAGAACCAACAGAAATTTACAAACGCGAAATTAAGGTTTTAAAAGAACGTGGCTTCCGTGTGGAGGAAATTGTGCATTTGGAACCATACGATAAAGCCCACGCCATGATAGTAGCCCAAATTTAACAGTCTTTGTATGAAAAGAGATGTTGTAATAAGAGGCTTAATAATTCTATATTACTAGTCCAGATGATACTTAAAACATGCTCAATAAATGGGTTTAAATTATTGAAACTAAAAGAGGGCAATCAGAGTTTTTCATTTGTAGTTTCATGGTTCTATTACAATGAAGCTGCCTTGCATTGGATAACTGAAGCTTGGATGTGCCGCTGCCATGCCAGGATTATACCCTATTATTGGCATGGCGAAGGTATAAATTGATTTTAATCTCAGCTGTGTTAGGTTCCAGCTGCAGTAGGTTTCTGTCCAAGTTCTGATGTCAATGATAATGCAATTATCGCAGTAATTTGTGCTTTTTTCGGTGTATTTAAATGTGACGCCGTTGTAGTTTGAATTAGCGTTTGTTTACATTCTGAACCCCAGTTGTTAGCTCATTCCTCTTTTGTTTTCCATCGGACTATCCACCATTCAAAATATTCCTCGTAGGGCATGTAGTCGTAATTCATAACGCACCATTCTTCGTTGCAGTGTCTCAAGCCGAAAAGATGTGTTGGATGCCCGAGCATAACCAGTCAAACGGTTTCCACCAAGTCTAAAATGGCGGCGTGCCAGTTCAAAACCGCAACTCCGCCCGTGAGGTCGCCGTCTAAATCTTGGTCCACAACGTAAATGGCACATGCGAAATAAACATTGTTGAATCTCCACTGAACTGTTCCGTAATTGTCATATTCTCTTGTTCTTATGCCGCCTGCCTTGCTTAGCGCATCTTGAAGCAAGACAAGCGGGTCGTCTATGTCTTTCCGTGATTCCCACCATCTACAAAATTTAAAGTCAACCGCATAGCCAAGTTGGTCTTTAAATCGTGCTTCAACAACTTCTAAAGCATCTTGAAGTGTAAGAAGTTTGCTACCGTCATTTTTAATTCGATTTTCAATGTAAACTGCCACTTCAACCGGTGAATCGTCCGCCACCGCCAATGCACACGTATATGCCTGAACAAGCAGAACCGCCAATAACAACGAAACTAAAAGTTTAGCCTTCATAAGCTTTCACCACAAGCCATGCTTTTTCTTTATGACCACTGTTCCAAGACAGCCGACGCCGGCCACGCCGCTAACAGCAGAAACAACTGTTAACGGCTCAACTATTTTTCGCCTGTTTGGATCCAGCATGTCAGCATGAATAATTCCCACATTGTCACTGAAAACATTAATGTAGCCACGTCCAGTTACCTCATTAAACTCCATTTCAACAGAAATATAGCCATACTTCTTAGAATAAAGCAGAATGCTGGTATGGCTAACGTCGCCTTCGACAGTGCGGCTCTCGCCAACAACAACGTAATCTCGACAGTCTTCTAGAAGTAAACCCTCGTAGAGTGGACGGTTGGAAAGGATGCTGGCATAAGCCGACACAACAGAAACACTTAAAAACACAACTGCTAACGCTATTAATACTAGAACTTTCCTCTCCAATTGGAGACACCCTATACATAAATTATATGCACGTTGAATATTTAAAAATTTTTATGGATCATTAATCTGAATTTTTCTTATAGAACCATTTTCCAGTTTTGCATGTTAAGTTATACTTTTATATTTGGCATTGTAATGTTATTTTTTGTGACGCTTCTATGAGTTGTAGTGAAACTCCTAAAACTCCAGAGGATATGTTGAAGGAAGCTGGTTTTAAAGTTTCTGAAAGATGCCTTTGTAGACCAAGCTGTTTTGATTATGCCGCCAGAAAAGGCGAAAATGTTATCCTCGTAAAAGTTCAAGATGACATTGACAATTTTTCCCAAAGCGATTCTCAGGAGCTTAGGATTATAGCCAAAAGCGTTTCCGCTGCTTCAGTTCTAATAAGCGAGAAAACACGTGAAAAACCTTTAGAAGACGACACAGTTTACTCAAGATATGACGTTTTGGCTGTCAACTCAAAAACTTTTGAAAATTTTGTACTCCGCAACATTCACCCGCTGGTTCAAGCTGGTCCAGGAGGCTATTATGTTGAAATTGACTGGGAAGCCGTTAAACGGCGAAGGCAAGAGTTGGGCTTGTCTGTCGGCGAAATGGCTGAGATTGTGGGCATATCCCGCAGAACAATTTACGGTTATGAAAGGGGAATGGCAAAAGCCTCAGTAACTGTTGCATACAAGCTAATATGCGCTCTTGGGATTCCAGTCGCAAAATCCGTTAACATATTTGAAAAATCACAAGAGCAACGTAAAGACCCGTTAACAAGGGCTGGACGCACAATCAGAAACAAGCTTCTTCAAAAGATTTTCAAGAAATTTTCCCGTTACAACATTGTGGCTGTGAAAAAGGCGCCCTTCGACTTTGTCGTTAACGTTTCAGAAGATGAAACAAAAATCATAGGTGGAGTCACAAGCGAAAAAGAAGAGAAATTGGAAAGAAGAGTAAACGAAATTTTAAGCGTCAGCAAGGTTGTGAGGGCTTATCCAATCATCATAACAAAAGGACAAAAACCATTCAACAAAAACATTTCATTCATCAGCGAAGAAGAAATATCCAAAATTAAACGCCCAGAAGACTTAATAAGTTTCAGATAAGCTTTTCTGGCGTGTACTTCCCTCTTCTTTCGCCTTTTTAGCGGGCTTCCAAGATTTCCTAACAAAATTTGGGTACTCCCCAAACTTTTTTAGACATTGCTGAAGAAAACTGATGGTTCTTGGGTCTGTGGGATAACCGCTGCCAAAATCTCCATACACACTTTTTAAATCTGCGATTTCCCTGTCCCTTTCAACCTTGGCAATTATTGAGGCAGCTGAAACTATGGGATATTTCCTATCCGCTTTATGCTCAGAAATAACTTCAACCTTAAAGGGCAAGACCTCCAAAATGTGCTGTTTAAACCGCTCTTCCAAAACGTCTGAAGCATCAACATAAGCCACGTCAGGCTTAAGCATTTCAATAGCCTTCGCCATGGCTTGCGCCTCCAACCTATTAAGCTTGTGAAGCCTCTTTCCAGACTCAACAACCCTATCAATTTCCTTAGGCAACAACTTTACTACGCTGTATTGCCGAACCAACCGCTTTATTTCCACAGCCAAAACTTCACGCCTACGCGGAGACAAAAGCTTTGAATCCTTAACGCCTAACTCAACAAGCCTCGGCAAATCCGCATCATTCATGAGAACACCAGCAATAACCAAAGGACCAATCACGCATCCACGTCCAGCATCGTCAACACCAGCAACCAACATATAAAAACCTTCAACCTAACAATTTTAAATTGTTACTTATCTGCGTTCTCTGTCCTCCCTAATGAGTTTTGTCGAATCCGTTTTTACACGATGTTCTTTTAATCATTTCTCAAGGATTCTTAATTCTTTCTATGATTGCTTGATGCAGTTTATCCCTGTTTTCATATGTAGCAGTAAATATTTCCACATCCTCTCTGGCTTTTACCATGTCTATTAGTCTATCCTTCGCTTTCCAATGGATTGTTCCGATAACGAGTTTACCGCTTTCAACAGCCTTCCAAACGGCTTCCCTAAACTTTTCGGAATGAAGTTCCATTGGTCCAATCTCATCAATTGCTACCACGTCAAAATTCTCAACAGTGTAAAGTATGGCGGAAACGCCGACACGGTTAAGGTCTTCAAGGTTTACGCCGTATTTCCCAACTTTTGGACCAATTTTCTGGTTTACATGGGCAAGCCAGCCAGTTTTGTTGGTGGCTAAATCCACAATTTCAAAGCCAACTCTTACTTCGCCTTCGCGCACTTCACGGCTAATCATTCCGCCCACGCTGTAACCCAAAGACTTTAAGGCTTCAACAGTTTTTAGCAAAACCGTTGTTTTCCCTATGCCTGGAACTCCCGTTATAAACAGCAGTCGCTTTTTCAATTGCCTCTTCTCCAAAACAGAATTCTAATATTCCTTAATTAATGATTTATGGTGTGGAGAAAAGCTGAAACATGGATTTTCCAACTGAAATTATATGCGAAGGCGAAGTGAAAGTTTTAGTGCCGAAGCTTGAGGCTTTTGTGAAGATGCCTTCTGAGTATGCACCTTCGAAGGCTCCAGTTTTTTACAATCCAGTTATGGAGTTAAACCGTGACATGGCGGTTTTGGCGCTTCAAGCATACCAGCGAATGGTTAATCATGAAATCGCTGCTTGTGAACCTTTGGCAGGTTGTGGTGTTAGGGGCATACGTTTCGCAGGAGAAGTTAAAGGCGTAAAAAGGGTTTTAATTAATGATATTAGCGAGAACGCTTTTAAACTTGCAAAAAATAATGTGAAAATGAACGGTTTAGGCAACTGCATAACCGTGAAAAACGAGGATGCAAACTTTCTTTTGGGCAATTACAGCGCGCCTCGTAAAAGGTTTGACGCCATAGACATCGACCCTTTCGGTTCACCCGTGCCTTATTTGGATTCAGCTATTAGAGCCTTAAAAAACGGTGGGTTTTTGGCTTTGACAGCTACGGACATGGCGCCATTATGTGGCGTTTATCCAAAAGCTTGCATACGCAAATACGGCGGAAAGCCATTGCGAACGGAATATTGCCATGAGTTGGCTGTTAGACTTTTAGCTGGATGCCTAGCCACAACAGCCGCAAAATATAACATGGGCGTGCAAGTGTTTTTTAGCCACAGCACAGACCATTACATTCGCTTATACGCAAAAATGGAATATGGCGCAAAAAAGGCTGACGAAAGCATAGGAAATATGGGGTATATCCTTCACTGTTTTGAATGTTTCCACAGAGAAACCATAAAGGAGCCATTCCAACATTCTGGGAGATGCAGTGAATGCGGCTCAAAAATTAGCGTTGCTGGTCCATTGTGGCTTGGAAAAATTGTTGACGGAAACTTTTGCAATTTAATGATGGATGAGTTGAGGAAAAGAACGTTTAGGCTTAAAGAACAGCTTGAGAAAATTTTTAATTTGATAAAAGGCGAAGTTGACGCACCAATCACTTACTACGTCATTGACAAAATATGTGATAAACTTGATTTGCCAGTTCCCTCGGCAAAAAAAGTTTTAAACATTTTGAAGGCGGAAGGTTTCCAAGCTTGTCCAACGCACTTCAACTTTGATGGTGTAAAAACAAATGCGTCAGCTATGGACTTGAAAGAAATTTTGCAGAAAACGGCAACATCAAACTATGGCAAGTTTTAAATAAGTTAAGTCTTAAAATGAACAATTAAGGTGACGGAAATGAAGAAGAAAATGTTTGCCTTAAGCCTACTAATTCTCTCAATGAGTTTGTACGCTTCCATATCGAATGCACAATACGATGAAGTAACAGTTTGGACAAATAAGGCAGAATATGCTCCTGGAGAAAAAGGAGCTTTATACATAGCCTTCTACAATAACCGAGACGAAGCTGTGGCTATCAAAAATGTTACAATTACATATTATAATTGGCTGGCTTATATTGATGGAGAATGGGTGGGTAACGAAACTCGCACCATGGATGTTCCCGTGTCTGGAAAATCAACTAAGCTCATCAATGACGTGGTGGAGGGCGACATCACCTTTACTGTACCTACAGACGGAAGGGCAGTGACAACTTACGTTCGTATTCAAATTGGCACGGATAAAGGATTTGAGTATGGCAGTGCCACAATCAACGTTCAAGAACCAACTCCAAGATACATGGAACAAATCACAACGTTATTCACAGTTCAAGTGGTGCTGATAATTGTCTGCACCATAATAATTGCTGCGACTATATTCCTTTCAATGCGTAGACCGCAAGTGACATGGAAGGCTGAGGAAAAAGAGGAGTAAGCCTAAAACCCCCATTTTTCATTATTTTTTCTTAAAATTTTCATCGTCTATGTGTTTGGGGCATAAAAATGATTAAGTAATAGAATTTGTATCTTGCTAAATGGCTATTGAATTTAGGCTGGATGCGCCTTGAAACTCGGAAAAGTTTTGGTCACGTCTGCTTGGCCATATATAAACGTTACTCCACATATTGGCAATTTAGTGGGTTCTGTTTTGTCTGCGGATGTTGTTGCTCGGTATTATAGGCTTAGGGGTGACGAGGTTGTTATGGTTAGCGGTTCGGATGAGCATGGGACTCCCATTGAAGTTGAAGCCATCCGCATGGGCGTTTCGCCCAAAGATTTAACAGACAAAAACCATGCAAAAGTTTCCGCCCTCTTCAAAAAGTGGGGGATATCCTTCGACAATTACACACGTACGGAAAGTTCAGTGCATAAGGAGTTTGTTCAAAACCACCTCATGAAAATTTTCGGGAACGGCTATATTTTCACTCAAGAAGCAACGTTGCTTTACTGTGAAAATTGTCGGCGGTTTTTGCCTGACAGGTTTGTTGAGGGGAAATGTCCATATTGTGGGCATTTGCCAGCCCGAGGCGACCAATGCGATGCTTGTGGAAGGCTTTTGGAGCCAACAGTCCTAATAGAGCCTTACTGTGTGATTTGTAGGGGAAAGCCCACGCTGAAGAAGACTAAGCATTGGTATTTTGACTTGTCACGGTTTTCTAAACAGTTAAGCGATTATTTAAGCAGTAATGCGCAGTTGTCAGCCAGCACAAAAAACTTCAGTCTCAACTTGATAAAGGAAGGATTAAAGCCGCGAGCAGTTACAAGAGATGTTAGCTGGGGGATTCCAGCGCCTTTTCCAGAAGCGGATGGCAAAACCATTTATGTTTGGGTTGAAGCTGTTTTGGGATATGTTTCAGCTACAATCGAATATTTTAGAAACCGTGGCGAACCAGAAAAGTGGCGGGAATACTGGTTCGACAAAGACGCCAAAACCCTATTTTTTATTGGGAAGGATAACATTCCATTCCATACAATAATTTTTCCAGCGCTTCTGCTCGCTTCTGGCGAAGATTATAACTTGCCTTGGAACGTATCATCAACAGAATTTCTCCAGTTCGGCGGAGAAAAAGCTTCAAAAAGCCAACGCATTGGCATTTGGATAGACGAAGCCCTAGAGCTTTTTCCAGCGGATTATTGGCGCTATTATTTGATGGCGACGAGACCAGAAACTAAAGATTCAAATTTCACGTGGGAATCCTTCATAGAAAGGGTTAACGCAGACCTAAACGACACGTTTGGCAACTTCATACATAGAACCCTAAAATTCATAAACACTAAATTTGAGGGAAAAGTTCCGCAACCAAAAGCTTCAGCGGAGGATGACAAGCGAATTCTGGAAATGCTTAAAGAAAAGGTTGAAGCCATAGCCAAAGAAATTGAAGAGTGCAGATTGCAGTCAGCCGCAAACGATGTGATTGGCATAAGCCGCATGGGAAACCAGTACCTAAACGAGAAGGAACCTTGGAAACTCATAAAAACAGACAGCGACAAAGCCTCAAACGTCATTTATGTGGCAGTGCAAATAGTTAAGGCTCTAGCCATAGTTTCAGCGCCATTTATCCCATTCACGGCGGAAGAACTTTGGAAAACCCTAAACATGCCTGGAAGCGTTCACGAACAAAGATGGAGTGAAGCCTTAAAACCTCTGCCAGCTGGACACAAAATAGCTGAGGCTAAACCTCTTTTCAGAAAAATAGAGACTGGTGAGAAAGAGCTTGTTGAAATGTTGACGAAAATACGGGAAAAATTGGCTGTGGAAAAGTTTGCAGTTAAAAATTGACTTTCACGTTCACACATGCTATTCGCATGACTCTGTTATAACGCCGAAAGAATTGGTCTTTTACGCCAAAAAACACGGGTTGGACAGCGTTGCCATAACAGACCACGACACAATCGAAGGTGCATTAAAAATAGCCAAAGAAACAAGTTTCCCAATTATTGTTGGCATGGAAATTTCAAGCAAGGATGGACATGTGCTTGGACTTAACATTCAAGAGCCTATCCCAAGGGGACTGAGCGCTGATGAAACCGTTGACAGAATTCACGGCGCTGGCGGCATAGCAGTGGCTTGCCACCCCACAGCTCTTTTCAAGGGAAGTTTAGGCAAAAATGCGGGGTCGAAATTTGATGCTTTTGAGGTTGTAAACTCGTCGGCGATTCCATTTGGCTGTTTGGTAAAGAAAAATCGAAAAATTGCTTCAAAACTTGGAATAGCCCAAGTTGCTGGAAGCGACGCCCATTACAGTCCAGAAATAGGCTGTGCATACACGCTTGTGGAAGCTGGATTAAAAGTTGAAGAAATAATCGAAGCGGTGCGTAGGGGTTTATGCCAACCCTTTGGAAGGGCAATACCATTAACGTTAAGACTGAAAAGGGAAGCCCTAACCCTCAAAAGAAAATGGTAGTTATGTTAAAAGTTTTCCATTTGGTAAAGGTTCAATTCTATGCCCAATGGTTTTTCCAGTTCAGCGTAGGGTTCCATGTTGAAAAGTTGCGGTGCTATAGCCCCAAAACCGCTTAAAATATGCGGTGAATTTACACCCGTCATGACCAATGTTACCTTTAACTTGCCATTTTGTTCGGGATTTACTCTTGCACCCCATATGACTAAGGCGTTGTTATCCATCATTTCCGTGACGATTTCGCCGACACGGTTGGCTTCTTCAATCGTCATTTGACAGTCGCCTGTCACGTGAATTATGGCTCCTGACGCCCCAGCGTAATCCACATCCAAAAGCGGGCTTCTCAAAGCGCTTTTCACGGCTTCTTCCGCCCTGTTCGGCATATCTGACTCGCCGACGCCGACAACAGCAACCCCGCCCCGCTTAATGATTGTTTTGAAGTCTGCCAAATCAAGGTTTATGAGACTCGGCGTCGAAATCGTTTCAACTATACCCTTAATCATATTCGCCAAAACTTGGTCTGCAACCTTGAAGGCTTCATTTACTGGCAACTGCGGCACAAGATGCATAAGCTTATTATTATCTATAACAACCACGGTGTCGCAGTGCCTCCGCATTTCAGTCAAGGCTAAAGCCGCATACTCCATTCTGCCCTTCTCTATGCGAAAAGGAGTTGTAACCACACCAACGGTTATTGCTCCCTTCCTCTTGGCAATTTCAGCAACAACAGGCGCTGCGCCGCTTCCTGTTCCGCCGCCTAAACCAGCAGTTATGAAAACTATGTCTGCGTTTGAAAGCAATTCTTCCAAGCGTTTTCTGGATTCTTCAATGGCTGTCCTGCCAAGTTTCGGGTCGCCTCCCACCCCAAACCCCTTTGTAAGTTTTTCGCCTATCAAAACCCTTTTATGAGCTTTCGAAGCATTTAAGTGAAGCGCATCTGTATTTATTGCTATGCATTCTGCGCCTGCCACGCCCATCTCCATCAGCCGAGTTAAAGTGTTGTTGCCCGCTCCGCCAACACCAACAACAACAATTCGGCATTGACCAAACTGTAAGGCTTCATTGCTTAAATTGTCATGCCAAGTGTACTTAAGCATAGGCTCTGAAGGGCTTATTTTAGCCAACCCTTTTCCTCCGAACAATCTCGTCATTTATCAAGTCACGGATGGCCACACGAATCGCTTCAGCCCTATTCGGATAAAATTTTTCAGTTACAAGCTGGTCCAACGCCTTAATGTATGGTTCAGGCAAATATATCGTAACCAGTTTCATTTTGCTTTCTCCCTCCGTAAGGGATAGCCAACTGTGTTTTAGAAAGTTATAGTGCTATATATTATGATTTAAATATGTTTCAAATATGTTCAAGCAATTGTTTATAAAGATTGTTTGAATCCCGTTTCAGTTTTCTGTAAATTCCCGCAGTTGGCAACCCTTACGTTTTTATTTATTGTTAAAGCATTTATTGTATTGCAATGAACACTATGCGTGTTTTTGTTAAGAGTTTCGGTTGCTCCACAAATTTGGCTGACGGAGAAGTTTTAGCTGGATGCTTAGCGGAAGCTGGTTACAAAATAGCGAGTTCTCCGTTAAATGCTGACTTAATCATTTATAATACATGTGCGGTTAAGGGACCGACCGAAAACCGTATGATTGAAATTTTGAAAAGTGTGCCAGCTACTAAAAAATTGGTTGTTGCTGGATGTTTACCCCTAATCAACTTCGAAAGGTTGTGCAAAGAAGTGCGTTTTGACGGTGTTGTCGGTCCAGCAGCGGGCGATGGAATTGTTGATGTTGTTAGGCGTGTTTTGATGGGCGAAAAGGTAACCGCCTTAAAAGGCGCATTAAAGGCTAAACCAAGCTTGAAATTGCCAAAACTGCGGTTAAATCCCGTAGTAAGCATCGTTCCCATAAACTATGGCTGTTTAGGTTCATGCGCCTACTGCTGTGTTGTTTTCGCCAGAGGACGCCTAAGAAGTTACGGCGTTAAAGAAATTATTGAAAGGGTTAGACAAGATGTAGATTCTGGTGTGAGGGAGTTTTGGCTTACATCCCAAGACACCGCTTGTTATGGACGGGACTTAAACACGAACTTGGCGGAGTTGCTCCACACCATATGTGAGGTCAATGGAGACTTTAAAATACGTGTTGGAATGATGACTCCAAACATGGCCATCGCCATACTCAACGATTTAATTCAGGCATTCAAAAACGAAAGGGTCTTCAAGTTTCTCCATTTGCCACTGCAAAGCGGCGACAACGAAATATTAAGGCTCATGCAAAGATTCTACACAACCGAGGATTTTAAGCGAATAGTTGATGCATTCAAAACCGCCTTTCCAATGTTAACTTTAGCCACGGACGTCATCTGCGGTTTTCCAGGCGAAAGCGCTGATGCATTCGAAAAAACTATGCAGTTAATAGCGGAAATAAAACCAGACATAGTTAACATTTCAAAATTTTTTGCAAGACCCAGAACGGCAGCCGCCAAGATGCCAAACAGCCTATCATTTTCAGAAATTAAGCGCAGAAGTGCAAAAGCCTCAAGTTTGGCTAGGCAAATCGCTTATGAAAGTAATCAGCGTTGGGTTGGCTGGACAGGCGAAATCCTAATAGACGAGGTTGGTAAGGATGGTTCTTGGGTTGGACGCAACTTCGCCTACAAACCAATCGTGGTGAAAACTGCCGAGGACATGCTTGGCAAAACCGTGAAAGCGAAGATTGTTAAGGCGTTTTCCACGCATTTGGAAGGCGAAATCGTTGAATAAATTATTTATGTCATCAGCGCATTACTTATCTTTGGAGATGAAACCGTTTGAGTGAAGAAAACATTGTTGAGGTTGGACGTGTAACACATTTCTTCACAAAAATAAGCGTAGCCGTCATCGAACTTAAAGCGCCTTTGGCTGTCGGCGACACCATACTCATCAAAGGACCAACAACAGACCTAGAACAAGTTGTCGAATCAATGCAAATAGAACACAAAAACGTTCAAAGAGCCGAACCTGGACAAAGCATAGGCTTAAAAGTCACCCAACGCGTAAGAGAAAAAGACATAGTATACAAGAAAATTTAGTTCTCAAACTCCTTTTATTTCTTTATTTAATGAAGTCTCCTTTTTTATGTAGCAGTTTCCTCGATAAGTTCTTGCAATATTAACTGCGATAGAGTCTCACCTTTCGTTGCTTACAATCTATGAGATAGAAAATTCACTTCACGCCAAACGCTTAAGTATATTTTATTGACGAGTCAAACGCCAAACAGACCTTTTGTCATGTCTGTTGGGGTCACACATGTTGGTTATATAAAGTTGTTATGCAAAGCAGCAGCCTTAAATTTAACAAGACAGCAATATTGCTGAGAAAAATGGTCGAAGGAATAGTCAAAATTAAAAGTTGGGCGGAGTTCAAGCGTTTAGCAGAGAAACTTAAGCCGAACGCTATTGTCTATAACATTGAACAGAATGGCTTGTCACCAAAAAGGGAACTAACAAATTTGAGGCTTATACTGCCAGCTGGAAAAGCCTACCATGTCCTAATAGACTTTCCAAAGGGCGAAGCCTTACGGGAAACTGGCATTCCACTAAGCCGAGACGCCCAAGGAAACCGCTACATAAAAGAGGAAGACGTAATAAACTTTCTAAAAGCGCAACTTAAAAGAGAAGACCTAATTATCTGCTCTTACTGGACAATCTAGCACATTACAGCCTTATTGAATGAAGCATTCAAATTTCCTTTACGGCTTTTATTTCTCAAGAATTGACTTTACAATTAATTCCCTAGCCTTCTTTATGTCGGCTTCTGAAATGTATTTTTCAACGCCTAAGCCTTTGCCGATGTCTGTGTGTAAGGCTACTTTTTTCATGCCTATATCTCGGGCTAACACTATGCTTTTGGCAATTTTGAAACCAGCACCCTCAACTGTTTTTCTTGCGCATTCGAATGGGCAGCCGTCCACAGTTATGATTTTCTTTGCAGCTTTAGCCTTTCCCAAAACTGGTTTAACGCCTAAAGGCACTGATGGTAAACAGCCGACAGCAACTTTTTCCAAGCCAAGCTGTTTAACGGCTTCTAAACATGCCAAAGCACTTGTTATTCCAGTGTTTGACAAACCGCCAAAACAGGAAAACAGTAAAACCTCATGGATCGGCATGCCTTCCCGCCATTCTCCACTTTCCGCCATATTTTTCGCCTCTTTTCTAAACTATCTGTTCAATAACATGCCTTGAAAGCGTCTCCACCAAATCAGCGGTAACAGCGTCAACCACATGGAAAACCGCTGGGTCTGCAACTGAGTAAAACCTTCTGTTTCCGCTTTTCCTATCCCTAACAAGTCCACAACTTTTCAGTATGGCTAAATGCCTAGAAACTATTGGTTGGGCAACGCCTACATAGGAAATAATTTCGCATACGCATTTTTCGCCGTTGCGTAAACATTCAAGGATTTCAAGCCTAACCGAATCAGCCAACGCATTGGAAATTTTAGCCTTAAACTTATTTATTTTCTTGGTTTTGGAATGCATGTTCAAACAAAAGTCTATAACAATATTTAAATATTGCTATGTCCTTCACTACTCCAACATGGTGAAAACAATGAAAGAAGTAAAAGTGGAAGTTATTGGGCCGGAACCGCCATGCATGCGATGTCAAACAGCCAAAAAAGCCGTGGAAAAAGCTGCTGAAAAACTGAAAGGCGCTGGCATATCCGTCAAGATTGAAAAGGCTAACATAATGTCAAAAGAGGTTGTTGGCAAATATGGCGTTTTGGTTAGTCCAGCCATAGCAATAAACGGCACAGTCAAAATTATGGGGAGGATTCCAAGCGAAAGCGAAGTGGAAAAACTGTTAACTGAAGCAGCCAAATAAAGGCGAAAAACACATGGAAGAAAAAACAAAAAGAGCCATCAAAGCAAGCGTAATCCTAACATTTATAATCGTCGTTGTCGCCCTTTTAATTTACAGTCGCGTAACGACTTCGCCCACAAAAGAAACCTTCAAAGAAAAAATAGACAAGCTTCAATTATGGGAAAACCCAATAGTGTATTTGGCTATTCCATTGTTGTACCTAGCCGACTATTTTAGCCATGGAATAATCTGTCTTCTTTTCGCTTTCACCGTTGCAGGCTTAATCTACGAGTTTGTGCCAAAAGAAGCCGTAACAAAGTATATGGGCAGAGGAAAAATAACTGGATATGGAATAGCCATTGCAATGGCGCCGTTCTTAACGGTTTGCTCATGCACAATGGTGCCATTGTTCGGCGGGGTACTCTACGCAGGCGCAGGAATCGGGCCGGCGATAACCTTTCTTTTAATGGCGCCAGCATCAAACATCTTAACGATTACGCTTACTGGCGAAATGATTTCTTGGGAACTAGCTGGAGTACGCATTATCGCGTCTGCTGTTGTGGCTTTAACAGCTGGCATAATCTTATCAAAAACTCCATGGGGCAAAAACATCGAAAAAGAATATCAAATAAGCAACACGGCGTCAACTTCGAAAATAGAAGTTGTTAAGCCTCCTTTAGATGAGAGGCTTTGGGCTTCGCTGAAGTTTGCCGGATATTTGGCAAAACAGATTCTTCCATTCTTCATTTTAGGGTTAGTGGCGGTAAGCTATGTATCAGCGTTCCTTCCAGAAGATATTGTTGGAACATACTTGACAGGCGTAGGCGGAGTGTTAATCGCCTCCGTTATTGGCGGACCACTTTACACGCCCACCCTCGTCGAAATTGCTTTAGGTCAAGAAATGTGGAACAAGGGTATGTCAAAAGGCGCTTTGCTCAGCTGGCTTATGGGGCAACCGTATGATGTTGCTAATGCCTTGGCTGTTTCAAGAATAGCCCGATGGAAAGTCGTCTTAACCTACATGCTAATTGCATGGGCTGGAAGCGTATCTTTCGGTTTGCTTTACGGCTTTTTAAGCGGGTCGCTATAGCCATGTCTTGGCATCCCACGGACTGTTGCGCAAAGCTGCTTGTATAAAATGTGGTAAACCATTTTGGACGAACCGAAACGCCAACTTATGTTTTGAATGTGAAAGTTCGAAACGACAAAGTTAATTTAGTCAATTGTTGCAGTTTTAGGCTGAAATGGAGCAGGCGAGCTTTATGGTTAGGTATCTTGCAATTGTCGACGCAAACAAATGTGTTGGTTGTCAACTGTGTATGCTTGCATGCACAAGCAGGTTTGGCTACGCTGGGCTGAACAAAAGCGCAATAAGAGTTAAATCTTCAGGCGGTTTCGAAAGGGGCTTCGCTGTAATCGTATGCAGGCAATGCAAAGATCCGCCTTGCGCTAGGGTTTGTCCCGTTGATGCCTTAACCGTGAAGGAAAGTGGCGGAGTAACGCTAAATCCAAACGCTTGTATAGGATGTGGACGGTGTTTTGAGGTTTGTGACATAGGCGCTGTTATGTGGGACACTGAACGCATGAAACCCATAATATGCGTGGCTTGCGGTTACTGCGTAAACTTTTGTCCACATGGAGTTTTAGCTTTAAGGGAGGCTAAACCAAATGAAAAATTGGGTTGAAAACCTTTCACGAGTTCTCTACATAGACCTTGCAAAGAAAATCTATTGGATAGATGAGCGAACAGACCTTTTCAACAATTGGATCGGCGGAGTAGGCGTTGCCGCAAAACTTTACATGGAAGAAATGAAGAAAAACGTTGATCCGTTAAGTTCAGAAAACTCAATCATATTTGCTGTTGGACCTTTAACTGGCGTTTACCCTATGGCTTCAAAAACTGTTGCCGTTTTTAAGTCACCTCTAAATGGCTATTTTGCCGAATCCCATGCTGGAGGCAGAGCCGCAGCAGCAATTAGATATGCTGGATACGGCGCCATAGTGATAAAAGGTGCCAGCGACAGACCCCTTTACTTAATTGTGGACTGCGAAAAGGTAAGGTTTAGAGATGCTGGCGCCGTGTGGGGAATGGGCAGCATGGCTGCTGGCAGGGTTTTAAGGGAAGCCACTGAAGGCGCAGGTTTCAGAGCCATAATGCGTATAGGCCGAGCTGGCGAAAAACTTGTCAAATACGCTTCAGTTACAACGGAAACTTATAGGCATTTTGGACGTTTAGGGCTCGGCGCGGTTTTCGGCTCTAAAAAACTTAAAGCTTTAATCGTGATAGGAAGAGGAAGCTTCAAAATTCCAAACATAAAAGCTTACAGAGAAATCTACAGAAGCCTCTGGGAATTAGCCGTGAAATCTCCAGTTGCAAAGAAATATCACGATTTAGGAACAGCTGAAAACGTTTTGCCGCTGAACGAAATCGGAGCGCTTCCAACCAGAAACTTTTCTTCGGGAAAATTTGAATGTTCAAATGAGATAAGCGGTGAAGAATTCGCAAAGAATGTCCTTGCAAGAAGGGTTGCATGTAGCACATGTCCCGTTGCATGCATCCATTTGGCAGCCATAAGAGAGGAATATGAAGATGAAAAATACTTTTACAAAACAGAATTCGTTTCTTATGATTATGAGCCCATATATGCCTTGGGAAGCAACCTCGGCATAAGCGACAGACTTGGCTTCCTCAAAGTTTTCCACGCTCTCGAAATCGACGGGGTTGACGCAATTTCAACTGGAGTAGTCCTAGCGTGGGCTACAGAAGCTCTAGAAAAGGGCATAATAAGCCAAAAAGAAACAATAGTTCCACTTAAATGGGGAAATTGGAAAAATTATGTTGAAGCTATTCATTACATAACTGAACAGCCCAACGATTTCTATAAAACCGCGGCTCAAGGCGTAGAAGCCCTTGCCCTTAAATATGGAGGTCAAGAATTCGCTGTATCCTTCAACCGTGTAGAACCAGCAGGCTACCATACAGGTCCACTTTTCATTTCATCACTTATAGCTGGAGCGAGACATTCGCATTTGGACGCTGGCGCATATTCCATGGACCAGAAAATATTGGCGCTCGGAGGGAAACTTCCCGAACCGTCAAAAGCTGCGGTTATGATATGTGAGGAGGAAGCTTGGCGGCAAATTCTCAACTCTTTGGTTGTGTGTCTTTTTGCCAGAGGCTTATACACTAAAGAGCGAATTGTGAAGGCTCTTGACGCTTTAGGATACAGCCTAAACGAAAATGATTTAACACGCATCGGCTGGACGATTTACGCCACAAAGCAGAAAACAAAAATTGAAGAGGGCTTCAGCCCCTGCACCGTTAAAGTTCCAAATAGGCTTTTGGAAACACCTACCCCGCTTGGCAAAATCAGCGAACAATACGTGCAAGAAATAGTTAAAGAAATATTTACGAGAATAAGCAAAATTTAGCCTTTTTAGGGAATTATTTTCACAGCAGTTAATGGTGGTGATGTCTCCCGTAGAACTTCCATTTTCGTTGTTGTTATTTTTCGGCTTAAAACAACAACATTTGCCATAGAAAACTAGCAGCTGGCTTTGAATATATATGCCAAAAATGGATTAGCGTTCTTTCGCAAGCGCAAATGATTCCGCATATAACGGATACTTAAAAAGCTATGGAATTATTTCGCAGCCGTTATACATCAAAAACTCAAAATCGTTTAGGTTTATCTTGCCTTTTTCGATAAGCATCTCAATTTTTGGCAGTTGTTCGTTTATAGCTTCTATTAGGTTTTTCACAGTGTTGCAGACATGACTATACGCTTGCTTGCTCCACCGTTTTGTGATGTTTGCGTATAGGCATCTGCCTCCGCAGATAGGGTAAACATTGCATTTGGTGCACGGCTCGCCCACCAAGACTTTTCTGAGTTTAAGCGGATTCGCCGTGCTTATATGCCCCAAATAGTATTGGCGTATCCCCCACATGCTTGGGCATGGAATGATTGTGCCATCTGTTTGTATGGCATAGTTTATCCATCCAGCACCGCAACGTAAGAGGCTGTTTTCTTCGCCTTTCAACATTGATTGAGCTATGCCCATAAACGGGTAAAGCCTCACAACGCCTTTTTCCTTCATTTGATTAATCCAGTACTTGGCGAGTTTGCGGATTCCGGGATTATAGCTTTTCTCCACCCATTCTTTAAAGTTTCTTTTGGGGTAATCGTTACTCCAGAAACCAGCATTCAACTGCCAATGCACAGAAGAAAAAGGAAACTCCTCATTGTTCAGAAGCCATAAGACTTGACGGTAAATGTCTGTTTGCTCCATAACAGTCATTCTCGCAATAATTTCGCCTTTGAAACCACGGCTTTTAACCAGCTTTAAATTGTCGATGACTTTGCGGTAAACGCCCCTTCCCCTATAATAGTCTGTTAGGTTTTCGTCACCGTCTATTGAGGCGATTATTGTGTGGAAACGGTTAACGTAGGCTGGTTCAAGCTTGTGCAGAAGCAACCCGTTCGTTTGGATAATGAAATACTTAGCCTTTACGCAGTCTATGATTTGCTTAATTTCGTTGATGCAAAGAAGTGGTTCTCCACCATAAAAGATTAAAGTGCAGTTAGAATCTTTCTTGCAGAAATTGTTTAGCATGTCAATGTTGTAACCTATTTTTTTAGGCAGGGAATAGTCAACATCAAAATCATTGAAGTCGGAGTTGAAGTCTTCTATGGCTTCGCCGAAACAGTAACGGCACTCTAAATTACATGCAGTTGTTAATATAACGTGAAAGAACACGCTCTTCACCATTTGTTAAGTAAACTTTTCCCTAATCTTCTTAGCCTTCTCAATATAACTTCTAAGCTCACGCTCACGAATAACCTTTTCAGGCAAAGTCTCAAGAGCATACAACAAAGGAACAACAGCCAAAAACAGAAGAAGAGCAGCCAAAGAAAAAGCATTAACCTCATTAAGAAGTCGCACATAACCAGCAAAAAACTTCTGAACAATAATAGCCAAGAAAAGAGGCATACTCCCAACAAAATAGTACTTTTCTACTGCGCCTTTCGAAGCCAAATCACCCCAAACTACCAATATAAATGTTGTGTCTAACAAACCCCACGAAAAACCATCACAAACGTAAAACAAAAACCATGCGGGCAAAGACATGGAAGCTGCGCTTACGATGGCATAGGCAATGCCCATTACAGTAAAACCTAAAATCGTTACTGGCTTACGCCCCATCCAATCACATAAGAATCCGCCTAAAAACGCAAAAATACCAAGAAAAACTAAACCCAAAAGTTGCAACAAAGAATAATATTCAGGGAAATTAGCTTTCATAAAGTTTCTTAAGAGTAATCCTTCGAGATTATCTACAATGTTAAAGATAAACCATGGAATAAGGTAGAGATAAAGTTTATTCTGCAGCATTGAAAAGGCATAATCCTTGCTATTTTTAAGTTCAGATTTTTTAAATTCATTTTGCAAAATTAAGGTTGGAATAAATCCGAGAAATCTCCAAAAGCTAAAAAATGGATACAATACAAGTAGCCCAAATGGATAAGTTAGGCTTATTATGGGAATTGCGCATAGGAAAGAAATTAATAATATTGCACCACCAAAGCGTCCTCTATGTTCGATTGCTGTACTTTCAGCGAAAAATCCCAGGCACGAGGGCAAGCCCAATCCAAGCGAAAACCCCCATACAAAACAAATAAATTGAAAATGTTCCAAAATAAAAATGGATGTTAACACTGGCAGTAACGATGTCACGGCTCCGAGAAATGTCCACAAAAGTAAAAGGTTATAACGTTTTTTCGAAAAAAACAGTCCAATAAAACCCCCGACAATCACCCCTAATGAGTGGAAAGGAAGAAACTCTGTTTGTTCTAAATTGAAATTGTTTGAAATGATGGCTATTATGTTAAGAGTCAAATGATACCATACAAACGCGTTAATTAACATAAACGATATGAGAATTTTAACTTTTTGTAGATTTAATTTTAATATTAAAAAGTTTAATCTATCCATAACGTTTCTTATATGTACGCTAGTATTATTATAGGTTATCGCTTGAGTGTTTAAGTGTTGAACGCAAATTATTTATACTTGTACAACATATATACATTCTCGATGCTGTATGAAGGGGAGAAAAATCCCGACCCGGCAGTGGTGGGCTTGGGGTTAACATTGCCTGTCATTCTCCTTGGGGTGCGCTGATTTCAGCGCTTTCATAAGTACCTCGCTATTTTTTATATTTTTCAAATTATTTCGTGCTTCATTTATAAGTTTTGTGAAGCAGTTTTCAATTTCCTTGAATATTTCTGCTTCGTAAATTATGTTGAAAATATTTTCAGCATCTTTTCTTGTTAGCTTTTTCTTTTGTAGAAAGGGGGTTATTTTCTTTTTTAAAGTCGGTTTATGCAAAGCGCAAATTATTGGAAATGGTAAAACCTCATTTTTAATTCTGTTTATCAATTCGGATGAATCAAGCATGTCAGCGTTGTCATCGCCTAATATCACTAACATGCCGAGGATCTGTCCATACCGTCCCAAAGCTTCAGTTTCCTCTTCGGATGCGCCGGCTAAAATGGCGCTTATACGCATGTAAGCCTCAAAATCCGCTCCCTTCCTCCTAACAAACTCCACATATTCCTCCACCCTTATTCTTTTCCTCTTTCTAAGCGACAATTCAAGAGCCTCTGCATCTCCCAGTTCAAAAAACGATTTCTTCAAAATTTCGAGGATGGCATGCACTTTTTCAAGCGGGAGTTTTTTGCTTGCTTCGTGAAGGAGCGTAAAACCCTTGAATAATAGGGCGTCTCCTATGAGCAGGGCTATGTCTTTTCCAAATTTTCCATAAACTGTTGGGCGGTTCAGCTTAGTTTTTGATTGGTCAATTATGTCGTCATGTATATCAATCGCTCCGCTGATGAGGATTAATGGAACAGCTATGGGTGTTGTTAAATCGGGATTTCCGCCTAGGGCTTCACATGCTATGGAAAGCAAGGCTGGTCTTGTAGTGTCACGCCAATACTTATCCATAAAATATTTTAGTGCTTCTCGCGCTTCCTCACATTCCAATTTTTCTATTTCCTCTGCCATGGCGTTTCTGGCGATTTCCAACGCTTTTCTGCCCTTTTCCTCAAAAAGTTTCGCCACATACCGTGAAAGTTCCTCGCCTGAAAGCTCCTTTTCCGGCTTCATACCCCTTATATTTTATTCTTGTGGTATTTGTTCTTTTAGTATGGAATGGTATGCTGTTAGGTAGTTTTTTCCTTCTGTTGTTATGCTATACACTTTCCTAATTCTTCCGCCTTGCTTTTGTTTTTGACTTGTTAGGAAGCCTTTTTTTTCTAGGCTGTTTAGCAGCGGGTATAGTGCGCCGTGGCGTAGTTTTATGTCTACTGTGGCTTCTATTGTCTTTTTTATCTTGTATCCCCACATTGGCTCAGCGTTTATAAGCCTTAAAATTTGGATGTCTAACAAGTTTCTGGTTATGCGTTGAACAATTTCTTTTTTGATTTGTTCATTCATGTGTTTCACGTTCTATGTGTGCTGTTTTTGACTTATTTTTATGATTCTGCTTATTTAGATTATGTAGGAAATGGAATAGTTGCATTATGCCTCAATATGTTTTTTTATGTTTTTGTTAAGTGTGAACCTTTATATGATTGTTTAGGCTCTATAAAGACTTGAGATATGTATGTCCAATAAAGGACATACCGTATACTCGTACAACAAAAATACGGGAAGGAGAACAATGTTAAACAACTCAAAAGAAGTTCAAACAAAATTGATGAAAGGATTATTAGACCTAATAATTTTGCAGTTCCTAAACTCACAGCCCATGCACGGCTACCAAATCATAACAAAAATCCGCAAAACCTTCGGCATATACTTCGGACCAAGCACAATCTATCCGCTTCTAAACACATTGGAAAAGAAGGGCTATGTGAAAAGTGAATGGAACATGGAAAGCGAACGCCCCAGAAAAATATATAAACTAACAACAGAAGGACAAAACCTACTAAACTACACAGAAGACTCACTAAATTTCATATGCAGAAAAATAGGTGCTCCAGGAGTTCCAAGAAGCGGATTGGAAGAGGGGGAAGGCATTCCACAGCCGACATTACGTCCACTACTAAAGAAAATCGAAGAAAAACCAATCTTTTAATAGTAACTTTCCAACAATTTTCTCCACTTAAGCAGCATACTTTTTATTGCAATTTCCACTCTAAAATTTAAAAGGGTGCGCTTTTGGAAAAAGCCGACATACTAATCCACAATTGCACAATTTTACCAATGAACGTTGAAGGCTTCATAGAAAACGGCGCCATAACCATAAAAAATGGAAAAATAGCCTTCGTTGGCAAAGCCGAATCTGTAACCAACCTAAAAGCAGAGAAAAGGATAAACGCAAAGGGAAAAATCGCTATGCCAGGCTTAATTAACTGCCATACTCATGTGGCTATGACGCTGTTCAGAGGGATAGCTGAAGACCAACCCCTAAACAAGTGGTTAAAAGAGACAATCTGGCCTTTAGAGGCTAAGCTTAAACCTGAAACCGTTTATTTTGGGGCACTTTTGGGCTGTTTGGAAATGATTAAAAGCGGAACAACATGTTTCGCCGATATGTATTTTTGTGAGGATATGGTTGCAAGGGCTGTTGAGCAAAGCGGAATAAGAGGAGTTTTAGCTCAAGGCATATTCAAAACCGAAAAAATGCTTAATGAAAGCGTGAGTTTCGCCGAGAAGTTTCATGGATATGCCAATGGCAGAATAATTGCCATGCTTGGACCACACGCAGTTTACAGTTGCAGCCCACATCTGTTGGCGAAAACAAGCGAAAAAGCCTCTGAGTTAGGCGTTGGCTTGCACATACACCTAGCCGAATCAAAAGAAATGTTGAGGGAAAGCGTCAGCGAAACTGAATTTTTGGATGGAATAGGCTTTTTTAAAGGGCATGTCTTGGCTGCCCACTGCATAAACCTTTCACGAAGGGATATGGCGATTCTTTCTAAGCGTGGCGTTAACGTGGCTTATGTTCCAGTGGCTAACATGAAACTGGGCTTGGGAACTGCGAAAATAAGGGACTTAACGAGTTTGGGCGTTAATGTATGTTTGGGAACGGATGGACCAGCCAGCAACAACACGCTTGACATGTTTGAAACTGTAAAGGTTGCGGCTTTACTTCAAAAGCTTGTTTATATGAACCCCACGGTTTTGTCAGCCTACGAAGTTTTGAAGATGGCAACATTAAACGGCGCAAAAGCCCTGGGACTTGATGGTGAAGTTGGCTCTTTAGAAATTGGCAAAAAAGCGGACATAATCCTAATAGACCTTTCAAAACCTCATCTAAAACCGCTACATAACATTTATGCAAGCATTGTTTATTCGGCGCGTGGAAGCGACGTGGACACTGTTATTGTTGACGGAAAAATACTGATGGAGAATAGGCAAATTAAAACTTTGGGCGAACAAGCCGTAATGGAAAAAGCTGAAAAACAAGCCTTTAACTTGCTTTCATAATTGGGACAAGGAATATTTCAAAATTCTTGTTACTGCGGTTATAAGGCTTTTTCCATTGTTATATGTTCTCATATTAACTTTGAATTTGTCCATATACTCCATAAGCATAGCCGATAGTTGTAAACCGTTTCGCTTGAAAAACCAAACTTTTTCGGAATATCCGCTGAAAATTGCATGCATAAGCTCCAGATATTCGCCGCCACGTGTTTCTTCTTTATGCCTTATTAGAAAAATGGCTTTTGCCAAGCGCATTAGAATTGTGAATTTTTCGAAAATGGGCGGTTTATTTATTTTCTTAACTCCATATTTTTCCTTGAGAAAGGCGTAAACAGTTTCATCTAATCCATTTTTTACGTCAACATCATATACATCAACTAATTTATCATTTTCAAAAATGAAAATGTAGCTTTTGTTTCGTTTAACAGTTCTGTCAGCACTTGAACAATATCCGAATAATATATTTCTATGTTGTCAAGCAGAAAAGCATAAACATTTTCTCCAGAAAAACTTTTGGCTATTTCTTCTTTGAGGTTCTCCAACTGAAGTTTTGTTTCAGAATCATAACTCCCCAGCAGCAAAATTATGGCTATTGGTTCATGCAATGTAACTTCACTACTGCGTTTCCTTTAATATTTTCCAGCTTATAATCTTTAAATCCTCATTCAACTTCGCCTCAAATTTGCCCTTTCTTCTGGGCGTGGCAGAAAATAGTGGAGTTACCTTAAAAACACCCTTAACAAAGTATGTCCCTTCTTTTACCTTTAATTCAGGAATTTCGACATCCAATATTAACCAAGACTCATCAAGTGCTCCAGCGATTTCCTTTCGCAAAGCCTCTCTAATGTCGTACATGGAGTATTTGGCTTTCACAGGGTTTCCTCCATTTTTTTGATAAGGTCTTCCCCGATTAGCCTCTGTATTTCTGAAAGCTTATCCTCTACAATTTTGTAAATTGGCTGTCCTTCAACGTCCACTTTGTCTATGAAACCCTCTTTTATGAGCTCGCCTAGATGGAAGCTTAACGTGTTTGGGTTAACATAACCCGCCCATTCTTCCAGCGTTCTTTTCAGTTGAGACCATGTGGCCTCTTTTTTGGCGGTTATAAATGCCACAATGAAACATCTTAGTGGATTGCTGAATAGCTCGCATTTTTTACTTCTTTCCATTACTAATTCATTAAGGTTCATTTAACTTCCACGTCTGTTTGAGTATATACCCCAATTATACGTCTGTGCATACTCAAATATATAGTTAACTATAATTAACTAGATGAACCTATCATTTAATGGAAAAGCTGTTAAGAAGCGCCAACTATACTTGTATATAAGGTGGTAGAGTGGTTCAAAATTCAAAAAGCCTATGCAGGGAAATTCTTGGTTTTTGTAGGCGTGTGGCTGGTTCTTGCCAGATAAAAGCTGTGTGTGTTTGTGGTGATTATGCTTTGGGGTTATGCGATGAAAAAGCTTTTTTGGAGGTTTTGCTTGTTCTGTGCGGTTTTCAGCCTAGGCTTATGAATTATGTAAAGGTTTTTGGTGGGAGAAACGCCGTTGTTGTGGCTGTTGACAGTTGGGTTTTTGAGAGGGACGTGGACAGAGGGTTTTTGGGTGAAGCCCTGGCTGGTGGATTGCTTTTTCCCTATATGCCCTTAACAAATGGGGATTATCTATACGCTCAAGAGGTTAAATTGAAAAAGCGTTTAATTCTTGAACTTTTGGAAAACCTTGTTTTAAGTTTTCCAGAACTTTCTTATGGTCTTCACATAAAACCCGAATATTTCCTTTATGAGACTATGTTGAGTCGAGCTAGGGTTTTCCCGCCTACGCTTTATAACTTGCTGAATTTTCTGCGGGCAGATGTTAAAGAGAAGAATGTGGACTGTTCGCTTAATAGGTATTTGATGGCGTTGAAGGAGTTGGAAACTGAAAATAAAGTTTATTTTTCAAACGGTTATGTGAGAGTTTCCGAGGAATTCGTAAATGTTGTTAAAAATCAAAAAATCCGATTTACAAACCTTTTCCGAACAGCGCAAAGAACACTTTTCACTTCTCTGCTAAGCCTTTTTCCAAAAACCTTAAATCTCCTTTCAAAAAACAGCGAATCACTTTTTAAACTGCAAAGGTTTTCAGAGGAGAACCTGCGGGTTATCCGCCAAATGGAAGACCCTCAAAGCTATTTGTATGTTCCGACAGCTCATGGGCTTGTTCCATTGTCAAGTAAAGTTGATGTTGAAGCTTTCGCTAAAAAAGTGCTTTCTGCTGGTGGAAATGTGAGCGTCAGGGTTGAGAGTTTGGGCGGTGTTTTAAATGATGTTTATTTGGTTAAGGCTTCTGCAAACGGTGTAGAAAAGCGTGTTGTTGTTAAAAGTTTTAGGGATTGGTCAAGTTTTAAGTGGTTTCCGCTTACGTTGTGGAGTTTTGGAACAAGAACCTTCGCTGTTTCTGGGCGTTCAAGACTTGAAAGGGAATGCGCCATAAACCAGCTTTTACATTCAAAGGGGTTTAGGGTTCCAAAACTTCTCCATGTAAGCCACAACGAACGCCTAATTTTCATGGAATACATAGAAGGCGAAAACCTAAGCAAAATAGTGAAGGCAATAGCCCCCTCAAAAACAGTTGACGAAATTTCGCAAGGCCTAAACGTCATAAAGAGGGTTGGGGAAAAATTCGCAAAAATTCACGCCTTAAACATAGCCTTAGGCGATACAAAACCAGAGAACATCATGATTGGAAAGGACGGCGAAATCTACATGTTGGATTTTGAGCAAGCTTCACGAAGCGGAGACAAAGTTTGGGATGTCGCCGAATTCCTTTATTATGCTGGACATTACATTTCGCCTTTTGTTGGCACCCGTCCAGCCCAGCTTATTGCAGAGGCTTTTATTGAGGGTTATGTGGGCGCTGGTGGAGACATTAAAATCGTTGGGATGGCTGGAAAGCCGAAGTACACAAAAGTTTTCAGCGTGTTCGCATTTCCCCACATAATTTTTGTCATTTCTAATGTTTGTAGAAAGGTGGAAAAGCTTCATGGTTAAAAACGAAACAACCCTAACCTTTTACGGCGGAGTAAACGAAATTGGCGGAAACAAAATTCTATTGAAAGACCGTGATGTAAAGGTTTTCTTTGATTTTGGAATGCCCTTCGCCGTGAAAAGGCAGTTTTACGCTCCGCCTTACCTTTCGCCTAAAAGCGAAAAAGCCTTGAAAGAGTTGGATATTCTCCCAAAAATTAGGGGAATATACAGCGAAGAACAGCCAGAAATCAACGCCGTTTTTATTTCGCATGCGCACATGGACCATTCCGCTTACATTTCCTTCATAAACCGTAAAATCCCAGTTTACTGTGGCGAAACAACAAAGATTATTTTGCAGGCGTTAAGCGAAATGCGTAGGGCGTATTTGGAATTTAATGTTGAAGGCATAAGCTTTAACACTTTCAGAACAGGCGACAAAATACGAATTGGCTACTTGGAGGTTTTGCCAGTTCACGTTGACCACTCCGTGCCGGGCGCTTACGGCTTTATCATTCACACTTCAAATGGCAGTATTGCCTACACTGGAGATTTTCGGATACATGGAGCAAAACATGAAATGACAAGCGAATTTGTTGAGAAAGCCAGTGAAAGCAAGCCCTTAGCCATTATTACCGAAGCCACAAATATGATTGGCGCATCGGTTTCCTCTGAAAATGAAGTTGAGAACAAGCTGAACAGCGTTGTGGACGAGGCAAACGGCATTGTTTTGGCTGATTTCGCTTACACGGACATAGACCGCCTAAACTCTTTCTATCATGTTGCAAAAAAAACTGGGCGATACTTGGCTGTTTCATTTCGCCAAGCCTACTTGATGGAGGCACTCCGCAAAGATAAGCGTTTAAAAATTCCACAGTTGGACGACGCCAACATCCTAATTTTTCGGAAATCGAAGAGACGCTATGAAAAGTGGGAAGACCAAATAGCGCATCAATACAGCGGCAAGGTTGTGGATGTCTCCGAAGTTTCGAAGCAACAATGCAAAATAATTTTGGCTTTATCCTTCTACGATTTAGAAGAGCTTGTGGAAATCCAACCAACAGCTGGAAGCTGCTATATTCTATCGGCTTCTGAGCCGTTCAATGAAGAAATGGAAACAGACTTTGAAAGGCTTGTTAACTGGCTTAGACGTTATGGCATGCCACAATACCACATTCATGTTTCTGGACACGTAATGCCACTACAGCTAAAAGGTATATTAAAAGAAATCGGTGCAACAAAAATCTTTCCAATTCACACGGAAAACGCAGAATTATTCGCGAAATTCACACGAGACCTAAAAAGCAGAACAGTAATTGCTGAGAAAGGTAAAGAATATGAAATTTAGTTTATCTCACCATTCTTTTGTTTTTCTCTGAGCTTACAGCTTTTTTGAAGGCTTTTTGCATTTGCAGCCTTTTGTATTCGTTATATGTCAATTTCGAATAGGGATAAAGCTCTTTAAATTTTTTGTATGGAATCCTCAAATCTATTTCGTCAGGTTCCCCCATAAGCTTTCTGGCGTAAACCCTTTGCCTTTGCTCAGATTTTTTGGCGCTCCAGGCTATCAATATTACAATTCCAACTACAATAAAGGTTATGATGGTAAAAGCCCAGAAAACTGTTTCCAGATTGGAAGTTGTTTCGTTAGATGACATCAGTTTCACCTTTTGGGTGTTGCGTTTTCTGTTGTTTTCTTTTCTGACTTTATGGGAATTAATGGTGTGCCTTCAAGTCCAAGAATGCTGAGAACGTCTGCAGATGATGGAACAATTATTTTTGTTTGTTGCGCAAACGTGTCCCTTATAACATCCAATTTCTTGTTTAATTGGGCGTTCTCTTTGAAGTATTGGTTTGCAGCTTCAGAAACCATCTTTATCGCTTGAGCTTGCGCTGCAGCCACGGTTTCTATGGATTTGGCTTCTCCTTCAGCTCGCAGTATCGCCGCCGCCTTTTCGCCTTGAGCTTTAAGTATGGCGGCTTCCTTATCTTGCGCTGCGGCTTCTTTTCTTCCAGTCGCCAAAAGGCGCATTTGCCTTCTTTCTTGTTCCGCTGTTTTTTGTTTGTGCATGGCTGCTTGGATGTCGGCTGGAGGGTCAATTCTCTGGAGTTCTATTCGGTTTACTTTTACGCCCCATTTGTCTGTGGCTTCGTCTAAAACCTTTCTAAGTTCAGTGTTTATTTTTTCCCTTGAAGTTAAACATACGTCCAATGTCATTTCGCCCACGATGTTTCGCAATGTGGTTTGCGCTAGTTTCACTATTGCCAATTCAAAGTCTTCAACTTCATAAAGCGCCCTTCTTGGGTCGACTACTTGATAGTAAATTATTGCGTCAATGGTTACGACAACGTTGTCCTCTGTGATTATCTCTTGGGGTGGCACGTCTATGACTTGTTCTCGCATGTTTATGCGGAACATTCTTTGAACGAAGGGAATTATAAAGCGTAGTCCAGGCTCGACGGTTTTTTCGTAGGCATGCCATCTTTCAACAATGCCTTTTTCGTACTGGTTTACTTTCTTTATCCCAGAAGCTATAATTGCCACGATTATTAGGGCTATTAAAGCTATTGCGGCTAACATTAATTCAGACATTTTCTTCTTCCACCTCCTCAACTATAAGGCTAACGCCTTCCACCCTCACAACCCTCACTTTTTTTCCTTCTTTTATTATTTTGTCTTGTTCTGGTCGGCAAAACCACAGTTCACCCATGAGTTTAACGATGCCGCCGTTGAGTGGGTCAATGTCGGTTTTTGCCACTGTTTCCATGCCTACTAAAGCGTCAACATTGGTTTTTATTGGTTTCACGTTCAATTTTTCAAGCAAACCTCCGCCGTGTATTTCTTCAACTTTGAAGGTGCAGTCTTTCAAATGGTTTAGGCGCCTTATTAACTCGCCGAAGTTGTCAGTGTTCAATTGTAGAATGAAATCGCCGTTTTTGCGTTTTAATGTGTAGGTTGTTCGATGCTGTTCCGAGAATTTGTCCAGTAATTGTGCAAGTTTCAGTTCATCGGCTTTGATTGTGAGGGTAACTCTCATAGTTCTCAAATATCATCAAATGTTAAATATTATATAAGCATATCGGTTTTTATTGATGCATATTGACCTCTATTTCTTATTAGCGAAGATGAAAAGTATAAGTGAGATGTTAATTGTGAGTTCAAAGGTTTAATCTTTAGGTTTTGTTGTGTGTTTGGATTCGCAACCTATAAGTTACCGTATTATATCTTGATATTCTCGATAGAGAATGAAAGCCAACCAAAAACTCAACCACAAAATACAAGTGCTCTTCCACATTTTAGGTTTAAGCTGCCTAGGCGGAGCCATATTCCTCCAAACCCTAGTTTTCACAGACATACTCCAACACGGATATTTTATGGCAATAGAAAACAACCCCGCCATCTTAGCGTTTGAAATGCTCCTAACAATGTTCGCGATTATATATTTCATATACATGTACCAACGTTTTATTCGCTCAATAAAATAGCCGATTTTATGCATAAACCTTAAAAAATCAATTATTGGAAACCACTAAATAACAAGAGAAGGATAGAAAACAATTAAATAAAATTTCATGAAACCAAATCAGCAAACAATTTATGGATAAGGTGAAAAAATGAAAAAAACAGGTTTAGTAACAATAATCTCAATAATTCTATTCACAATAATTTGCAATGTAAAAGCTCAAACACAAACAGAGAACATGCAAAAATTCCCAGTTCCCGAACTTGAAGGATTAAAAATAACCGTAAACACCACGGCGGAAGCCAAACCAAACGAGAACATTACCATCAACATAAACATAGAACCGCTCGTGGAAAAAGTCGTCATAGAATATTTCAACTTCAGCGTTTTCGGTTTTATAAATGGAACCTACAAGACCACAATGCCCTTATATTCCAATTTGACAAGTGAGTATACACTTCCATACGAATGCAATTTTACATGTCACGTTCCAGAACAAGTTTGGGGCATGACACTTGGAAACATCACATTAAAGTACAAAATAACATATCCATATCCAAGTGGTGAAATAACACAACAATATAGTTTTACAACCAGTTTTCCAATGACTCATGTTGAAAATGTTTATTTAGAAGCCATTGAGGAACGGTTTGAAGATTTAAACAACATTTTGAGTCAGCTTAATCAAACTTTTCGTGAACATTTTGGCAAGGATTTAACTCCAGAAAACTTTAATAGCGCATGCCGAGACTTGAAGGGAAGCCAAAATGAGTTGGGCAGTACACGAATGGCTGTGGGAGTTTTAGCCATAACAACAGTTTTCTTTGTGGCTACAACAGCTTACCTCTTCCTACGAAAACCAAAACAAGCTTGGTAGCACCTCCCTTTTTCAATTAGCCTAAATGATAATAGCTCCTTCCACTAAAATACAAGCTAGTGAGGGCTATTGTCAAACCAAGAAATAAGGGAAGGCGATTACGTGCTTCTTTACCTAAACCAGCGCAAAACATTTTTGGTTCGAGTTGAAACTGGCAAAACCTTTCACACGCATAAGGGCTTCATAAGATTTGACGATTTAATAGGAAAAGAATATGGCTCAACAGTCCTAAGTAGCTTAAACATCGAATTTAAACTGTTAAAGCCGTTACTGCGCGATTATGTTATGAAGGCTTTGCGGAAAACCCAGATAACCTATCCAAAAGACATAGCCCTAATAGTAATGTTTAGCGGCATAAGCGCTGGAAGCCATGTTGTCGAGGCTGGAACAGGCACTGGCGCATTAACAACAGCCCTAGCTTATTATGTCAAGCCAAATGGTAAAGTTTACAGCTACGAAGTCCGAGCGGAATTCCTCGAAACAGCAGAAAAAAACCTTAGGCGAACTGGCTTAACAGATTTTGTAGAACTAAAAAATAAGGATATAACAGCAAGCATAGACGAACGAGATGTCGACGCAGTTATACTGGATTTGGCTATGCCATGGCTTGTTGTGCCACATGCCTATACCGCCCTAAAACCATGTGGAACGCTTGTTTCCTTCAGTCCAACAATAGACCAGGTGGTAAAAACAGTTGAAGCCCTAAAAGAAAATGCCTTTGTAGACATAGAAACCGTGGAATGCCTATTACGTGGAATGCAAACTGAAAGGGGAAAAACAAGACCGCAGACGCTTATGACGGCGCACACGGGCTACATAACATTCGCACGCAAAACAATAAAATAGTTAATGAAAATTGATGCTTCAAACAACAAACACGTAGCCAAACAACAGAAACACTTTTATTTTCCCTTTTTGGTCTGTAAATATGGCGGATGGATGTGATGCCACACCAATCCAACTAAAAAACTTCCAACTTCGAGTTTTGTTAGGGTTTACTATAAACTCAAGGAGGTGTAAATTATGTTCTTGGTGGTTTTAGATTTTGAGGGTGTATTAGTAAAAGGTGAATATATTTCCTGTACTTGCTAAAATGGCTGGAAAAAGCGGTGAAATTGAAAGAATAACCAAAGACGGAATTGAGGGATGCATAAGCTGGAAAGAAGGGCTAAAACAGCGGATAAAACTTCTAAAAGGCGTTAAATATCAACAATGCATTGAAGCAGCTAAAACGCTTGAGCTACAAGACGGAGCAAAAGAGTTTGTGGATTTTCTGCGAAAAATTGGAAACGTGAAAGTGGGCATCATAACTGGATGCTTTGACATAGTGGTTAATCCAATAAAAGAAATATTGGGACTAGACTTTGCAGTTTTCAATAAGCTTGTTTTTAATGGTGATGAACTGGCTGATGTGGAAATATTTGTGGATGAAAACAAGGCTTTGCATTTGATGCATATAGCCGAGCAATTTGGAGTTAAAATGGAAAACACAATAGCCATAGGTGATGGAGCCAACGATATAAGCATAATTTGCAATGCTGGATTTGGAATAGGTTTTAATCCAACACAATCTCTTGAAAAACATGCAAAGGTAAATTTACACACGAACAAGCTGAATGAAGCGTTGCCGTTCATAGCAGCTTTTATCAAGGAAAGACAAAAACGTGAGGAAATGCCATATCATTTTGAGGGAGAAAAACTGAAGGTGCTAGTGTGCGACCCAATAGACAACGAAGGAATTGAACTGCTAAGGAATTACGGGTTCGAAGTAATTGTAAAACCAGAAATCACAGTTGAAGAACTAAAAGGGAAATTAGCCGACTACCACGTTTTGATTATTAGGAGCAGAACAAAAGTTACAAAGGAAATAATTGACGCTGGCGAAAACCTAAAAGTAATTGCTAGGGCAGGAGCGGGCGTAGACAACATTGACGTTGAGTACGCAGAGAAAAAAGGTGTGAAAGTTGTTTGCACGTCGGATGCTGTTGCAAGGGCAGTGGCTGAGCTTACAATTGGGCTTATAATATCGTTGGCTAGGCAAATACCAAAAGCTGACAACGCCATGAAAGAGGGAAAATGGATAAAAAATGAAATTAAAGGATGGGAACTCTACGGAAAAACAATCGGCATAATCGGTTTTGGACGCATAGGACGCAAAGTTGCAAAACTTGCAAAAGCTTTTGAAATGAAAATTTTAGTTTGCGAGTTAAACAATCCGCCTGAAAGCATCCTAAAAGAGTTAGACGCCCAACTAATGCCACTAGAAGAACTGCTAAGGAAAAGCGACATTGTAACATTACATGTTCCATTAACAAAACAAACATACCACATGATAGATGAAAACCAAATAAACCAGATGAAAAACAGCGCCTACATAATCAACACTTCAAGAGGGCAAGTTATAAACGAAAAAGCCTTGTTTAAAGCTTTAAAAGAGGGCAAAATAGCAGGCGCAGCTCTAGACGTTTACAAAAAAGAACCTCCAGAAGAACATTCGCTTATAAAGTTGCCAAACGTAGTTTGCACTCCACACATAGGCGCACAAACAGTGGAAGCGCAAAAATACACTTCACTGGCTGTTGCAAAAAAAATAATTGAAGTTTTTGAGCATCCGCTGAAAAAACCATGTGATTATAAATGCCGAGAATGCATGGAATACCAAAGCGACTACTGAAAAACTTTCTTTGCCGCCTCCACTCCATTCTCGGCATTCACTGGAAAACCCGTGTCTTTTAAAGCGTTTCCTAAAGCTTTCACCGTCGCCAAAACCTCCTTCTGCGAAACCACACCCATGCATCCAATCCTGAAAATTTTTCCTTTAAACCTCCCCATCCCGCCAGCAATCAAAACGTTATATCTGTTCCGCATCGCTTCGCGCACAGCGCCCTCGTCAACATTTTTTGGAACGTTAACTGCAATCACAGTGTTTGAACGTGTCTCTTTCTCTTTTGAAAAAGCGGTCATCTCAAAAGCTTCAGTTGCATTGTAAAAGGCTTCTGCACACTGCCTATGCCTTTCAAACCTTTTTTCTAACCCCTCTTCTAAAACCATTTTCAAAGCTTCGTCTAAAGCATAAAAAAGTGGAATTGCCGGAGTAAATGGAGTTTCGCTTTTAACTGCACTTTCTCTCATCTGCAACAAATCAAAATATAACGGTTTACCCTGTGTTTTCTCTATTTTTTCCCACGCTTTCTGGCTTACGGAAACCATTGCCAAACCTGGGGGGCAAGCCAAACACTTTTGGCTTCCAGTCACACAAACATCAATATTCCATTTATCCACTAGAAGTTTATCTCCGCCGAGAATGGAAACGGCATCAACCACAAACAACAAATTGTCTTCTTTGGCTACTTCCCCAATTTGAGACAACTCGCGAACCGTAACGCCAGTTGAAGTTTCATTATAAACAATAAATATTGCTGTAACATCAGAATTGTTTTCAATAGCTTTCCTTATTTCCGAAGTCTTTGGGGCTTCTCCCCATGTAACAGCTAACTCTACTGGAACGCCACCCCTACGCCTTATTTTTTCAGCAAGCCTCTCGCCGAAAACCCCGAAAACTGGAACTATAACTTTCTCGCCGAAACTAACCAGATTGCTAACTGCACATTCAACTCCGCCAGTTCCAGAAGCTGACAAAACAAAAACGTCATTTTCAGTTTGAAAAACACATTTCAAGTTTTCCATGATTTCCGCATAAAGAGCCTTAAACTCTGCTCCCCTATGGTTTATAATTGGCTTTATCATAGCATGCATAACACGACTTGGGACGTTGGTTGGACCTGGAAGCATCACCAATTTTTCACCAACCATTTGCGCCACCAACCCTTCAGAAACCTCCAATATTTATTCAACCTTGCCGTCCGAGTAACTCTGAGATTTCATCCAGTTAAACGTCAACCTAATGCCTTTTCATCATTCGGCAAAAATAATGAAGTAAACCAAAAATAAAAATGTTCTACTTGTACTGGCGTTTCCAATCGGAAAATAGCTGAAAATATGAATTCAAAATTCATATTTCTGATTCATAAGTTAGTTAAATGCAGGAGTGTTATTTTCTCTGCGTGCGTGGAGGAACATCCTTTGAAACAGAAGTTAACGCTTAAACAAAGGAAAGATTTGGAGGCGAAGATGGCTAGGGTTTTCAAGGAAAACGTTAGAGGGCTTTCGACAGAATTGCAAAAAATATTGCTAGATGATTTGGTTACAGCCTTTCAGAATAGAATAAACGTGTTAATGCGTGCACAAGAGAAAAGAAGCTACTAACATGGAGTAAATAGGAAAAAGAAGGAGTTTGAATCCATAAAAGCTTTATATGAAAATGGCGAAAGTATCACTAGAGGTTTGGATGATGAGACGTTCCAAACTTGAAATGTATATAGATATCCTTAAAGTGTTAGCCCACCGAGGTCCATTAAAGCTTACGCATATAATGTATAAGGCTAATGTAAACTGTAGCGTTCTAAAGGAATATTTAGATTTCCTAATAAAACAGAATTTGGTTGAAGAGCGAACCATAGGCAAGAGAAGGGTTGTTTACGCCATAACACAGCGTGGCATAACTGTGCTTAAATACTTTAGAGAGCTTAAACAGGTTTTGCCCATAGTGGAGGAAGCCAGAAACAGAACGCCGGTGCCATTCTAAAATCCTCAACTTTTCTACTTGATAACGTGGGTTATATTCTTGTTCTATTGATTGTTGACATTTGTTTTTCGTAAGTAGTTTGTGTTTGTTTTGTTAATAATTATATATGTTTCGTAAGACTTAATAAATGCAACAGTCTTTTACAATATTGTACACACGTAAAACACCAAGGGGAACAAATGTGGCTAAACAAGAAAGCATAGGACGCAAGCCCTTACAAATACTTGAGAAAATCAGAGAGAATCTTGAGAAATTGAATGAAAAAATGGAAGTTATGATTGAGTTGCAGAGGCATGGGCGGAAGGACAACCAACTTTTTGCAGTGGAAGCCCCCTTGGATGTTATGGCTTTGCTTTCTATGCCAGACCATCTTAGAAAAACAGCTATGACCGTGTGTAGGCTTGGTCGTGCCACAGCCGATGAAATTGCTCAGCAAACGCATAGGGCTAGAGCCGTGGAAAGCGCCTATTTAAACCAGCTTGTTGTTATGGGGTATTTAAAGAAGGAGAGGAAGGGAAGAAAAGCTTATTTCTATGTGGATAAGGAAGGTCAAGGGTGATTGCTTTGGGTAAAATAATAGCTGTACATTCATATAAGGGTGGAACTGGGAAAACCCTCCTTTCCGTGAACTTAGCTGCAACCCTCTGCAAACGCTGCAAAAAGGTTTGTTTGTTGGATTTGGATTTTAGGGCTCCAAGTCTTTCAACAATTTTAAAAGTTGAGAAGGCAGAGTTTTGGTTGAACGATTATTTAAATGGTACATGCGAAATAGATAAGGTTTTGATAAACTTAAGCGGTCAATTCCAACAGAAGGGCGAATTTTTTGTGGGGTTGGCTAATCCGTCAACAGAAGCCATAAGGGATATATGCGCAAAAGATAGGAAGTGGGAGATGCGTGCTTTAGGGAGACTCTTGGCTTTAAGAAATTCCCTTTTAAACAGTAAGAGTTTTGATTACCTAATTTTTGACACAAGCCCTGGACTGCAATATTCGTCAATAAACGCCATTGTAAGCGCTGATTTGGTGCTTGTGGCAACAACCCTTGACAGGTCAGATGTTGACGGAACAAAGCGCATGTTAAGGGAACTTTACGATTTGTTTGAAAAGAAGACTCAGATAATCCTTAACAAGGTTCTTTTAGATGGCTCTTCAATATCAAGAAAAGAGGAGTTTCAAGCCAAAATAAAGGATATATACAGTGTTCCGCTTTTGAAAGTAGTGCCATGTTTCTGCGATGTTTTAAGGGCTGAGGGTAACACCATCTTTGTCCAAGATAAACCTATGCATCCTCTTGCGAACATTTTAGATGAGATAGCAAATGAAATAGACAGTATGTAGTTATTGTGTTGCTATTTTGTTTATAAGCTGATAAACTTTGCAATTTTTACATTTTTCATATTCTTTCTCATTACATTGCTTGCATATTAGGCGGTTTAACTCTTTAATTTCGGAGTTTGCCGTCATCCCGTCATCCTCTCCTTCAATAATTAAAAGCGTCAGAGAAGTAAATAGGCGGTATTTCCTTTTCCACAATATTTCAAACAATAAAACTCTTATAGAACGAAAAATTCCATTATCGCTAATAAAACTGGAGAAAACCAATTATTGAATAAAACGGCAATTATACTTGCTGGTGGATTTTCCAGCAGATTTGGAAAAGATAAGGGATTACTGCCCTTGGCTAAAAAGCCACTTATAAAACATGTTTTAGACGCTGTTGACAGCCTTGTTGATGAGGAAATAATTGTTGTCAGCTCGAAACTTCAAGCTGAAAGCTACGCAAGAATTGTGAGTGCAAACGTGAAGGTAGTCGTCGACGCCTTAAACATGCGCAGTCCATTGGTGGGCGCATTAACGGGTTTTAAAGAGGCAATGGGCGAATATGCACTTCTTCTTTCATGCGACACACCGTTCATCTCCAAAGGCATTCTTGCACTTCTGTTTGATTTAAGTCCAAACAAAAATGCGGTTATTCCACGATGGCCAAACGGTTATATAGAACCTTTACAAGCCGTTTACCGTGCAAAACCAGCTTTGGAATCGGCTGAAAAGGCTTTAGCAAGTGGAAAATTTGATATGCGTTCAATGGTGAGTGAGCTTAGGGGTGTACGCTACATTTCCACGCTTGTTTTACAACAATTAGACCCAAACCTTAAAACATTCTTTAATGTAAACATGCCTCTTGACTTAAAGAAGGCTGAGCGACTCAAGCGAAAAAGCGAATAGGCGAAAATAAACGAACTTTATAAATACAGTTTTCACATGGACGAACTCCTTGAAAATATTATGGGGAAATATCAACGTGGAAAAGGACTTATGTATAAAAATAAGCAGAGTCCACAGCAAAATCGCAAATGGTCCTTTTGTTTTACACGAAAAAATGTGAATAGATAAATTTTTACATTAAAAAGTCAAAAATCAAAAACTTCAAACAATTTTTAGCTTAAAAGGTTTTTAAAATAAAGGCTTTTAATGCCCTCTGAAGTGAAAATGAAAACGAAGTTTGGTTGCCTTAGCCTATTAATTCAACTGTTGTGCCTAGGGCTTGACCTGGCAAGCCTTTCCTGAATCTCGCCCGAACTAAACCTTTATTGCCATGTAAAGCCACAATTTTTCCAATTAATTTGTTTTTCCCAGTTTTCCAAGCAACTTTCCTTCCGATAAGACCGCTGGCGTCAGCAATATAATTTACATTTACAAACTGGATTATACATTCTTTGGGTTTTTGGGTTTTCGGTCCAACCCTATAATTAACGATCATTCCCTGCGTTTGCTGAGCCATCAACATTCACCATGAAAATTTAGAATTTAAAGAGGAAAATTTTATTTGTTTCGCTATTGCGCTAGAATTTCTGTGATTGGTTTCTTTGCGAATTTTATTGCTGGGTATAAGCTTGGGATAAAAGTTGCTGTTAAAGCTGTTAATAGCAACATGGCTATTTGAATGATTGTGACGCTTGTAACCAATGGTTTTGGAATTAAAATTAGCAATGTGATGATTGTTCCGAAGGCTACTCCACAAGCATAACTTGAAAGCAAAACCACAAAGTTTTGTACAGCAACAATTTTCAAAATGGTTCTAGGTTTTGCGCCTAAAGCCCGTAAAACGCCGAATTCTTGGTGTTGTTCGGTTATAGCCAACATAACATATCCCACAAAACAAAGAGACGCTGAGGCTAAGGAAAATATGGGCAAAAACATTATTGTAGACCATATATACCCCAGAAAAGCAGTGCTTCTTTCTAAAATTTCGTTAAGCTCCAAAACTGCAAATTCGGAGTTTGTGGCGTTAATCTTTGCTTTTATCTCATCTAAAACTGCTGT
>JAWCNN010000007.1:0-93866 GCA_038848525.1 Bathyarchaeia archaeon
AGTACAAACTTGATGGAAGCCGCCTCCAAATTCACAAGTGGGGCACTCAAGTTTGGCTTTACTCCAGAAGAGGCGTGGAAAAATCTCAGACATTGCCAGAAATCGTGCAAATCGCCGAAAAGTTCAACGCTCATAGTTGCATTGTTGACGGTGAAGTGTTAGCCATAGACGAGTTTGAAAAACCCTTGCCGTTTCAGGTTTTGCTTGAAAGAACCATTCCAAGGGAACTTACACCTCAAGAGTTGGAAGAACGTAAAAGGAAGGTTGGCGTTACGTTTAAGGCTTTTGACATACTTTTCCTAAACGGTCAAGAACTTGTGGGTTTACCGCTTTCGGTTAGGCGAAATTACCTCTTAAACGTGGTTCCAGCCGAAAACATCGTTGAAGGCGTGGACTGCCAAAACGAGGTTGAGCTTATGCGCTTTTACGAGGAAGCCCTAAATAAAAAGTTCGAGGGAATAGTCGTCAAAAACCTAAACTCGCCATACGAAATTGGACAGCGCACACACACGTGGCTTAAGCTTAAACCAGAAAGGGACACAATAGACTGCACAATAGTGAAAGCCCTATACGGAAAAGGCAAAAGAGCCGGCTTATACTCCTCTTTCCTATTGGCGATCAGAGATCCTGTGGAAAAAAGGCTTTACACAATCGGAAAAGTCTCAAACCTGCCGGAAGAAACAATGGATGCGCTCACCACAATAATAGAGAATAACAGAAAAGGCGAAGACACTGAAGGCGTATTTGTAAAGCCAACAGTGGTTGTGGAAGTCACCTATCAGGAAATTCAGGAAACAGACGAGTACACAAGCGGTTACGCTTTAAGAGTGCCGAAAATAGTGAGGTTCAGAACGGACAAAACGATAAACGAAATAGACAACACAGAAAAACTGAAGAGGCTTTATGAATTGCAGTATGAACGCTACCCAACACAAACAATTTAGCCAAAAACGCCTAAAACCTTCTTACGCCAAAAGATAAAGCGTACGGCTGAAGAAAACCCATGTCAGCTGTGGTTTTAAACTGTTGACTGCGCCTTCCCAAAGCAATTTCCACGAACTCTTTTAGTTTTTGGTTGGCGAACTCCCAAGTTGGCGTTCCAAACCGCAAACCATTACACGCAGAATCAGCATAAACATAAAATTTGCTTTCGCCATAACAGTATTCAGCTTCACGTGCATAACCAAACTTCGGCTTGCCGAGAACCTTAAAAGGCCAAAGCTTACAAGCTTTTGGCTTCATGTGTTGCAGTCCGCACAAGCACATGTTTGAAAGGCAGTATAAAAACACGCATGAGCCGTCGCTGTTCTTTTTAAGGTAAAGCTTATTCAAACCAGAAACAGTTTTTTCCACACCATAATTTTTGACGATTTTCAGCCATTCTGGAAAAGCCAAAACAACAGCGTAGGCTTTACAACACAAGCCACATGCAGTACATTTCCAGTCTGCAATGAATCGCCATGGAACAAACAGCATTTGCCATCAAAATTTTTAGGAATTATCTTTTCTTAAAAATTTATTTCTTGTATAAATAAATCGTGTGGGAAGGATACCCTAAACTTGGGTTTTCACAGAAATTCACGACTTTAGCTGGTTTCCACCCCACAATTTCATAATCATGCGAAACAACACGCACTCCAGACTTAAGCTCAGCCTCAAGTTTAGGCTTAATCTTTTCATTTGCACTCGTGGTCAAGTACAAGAAAACAACATCAGCAGAATTCAAGTCCACATTAAACATGTCATCATTAACTATGGTTACTCTGTCCTGCAAGCCCTGCTCATAAACTGCGCTTAAAGCTTTTTTCACAAGGTCTTCCCGCAGTTCAACGCCTATGGCTCTTGCGCCGAAATCTTTTGCAGCCATTATGACGGTTCTGCCGTCTCCAGCGCCTAAATCAAAGAAAACTTCTCTGGGTTTTAATTCAGCCAAAATAAGCATTTGGCGAATAACTTGCGGTGGACTCGGAACATACGGCGCCACATACATTTCCAAACGCCTCACACAGTTTTGGCTGGTTCTGGTTTAAATCCAATATGGCTGACTCATTTAAAGATTTTCCGCATTTTAAGCAACATAAGTCGCCTTTTTAGGTGTTGGCCTTCTCGATTCTCCGCATTTCATGCAGCTTTGAGTGCACAATTCTAGATATTTTACTTCGTCGCCGGAGCCTATGCTTTCAGCAGCCTTACGGCATAGTTCGCTTGCATCTTGGCATCCACGCTCTTGACAAAGTTTTGATATGAAAAGGCACGCTTCATGCACATCTTTAGGCTCTAACACAGCCCTATTTGTACGGATGAGTAGGCATAGTTCCCTAGCTAAAACGCATGTTTGAATGTACTTGAACCTTTCAAGAACCTCTTCCCGCAGTCTTTTACGGCTTACTTCCAAACTGTCATTCTCCTAGTAACGGCAAACGTTGCCCACGCACAAATAAGCAAGCTTTCATTTAAAAGTTGTTGTAAGTCACAATGTCACCAGAATCTTTTGCTGAGAGCCTTACGTTCAGCTTCGAGGACAAGCTCATAAAACCTTTCATTAAGCCCTTCCTCTTCTTCAAGAATTTCCTTAACATCTGACGGTTGAACTTTTTTGGCGCACAATGCAACAACAGCAACTTTCCCATGCTTCGCTATTAATTGCGCTGTTTGTAATGCTTGCCTATGGAGTTTTTCCTCGCTTTTTGTAAGTTTTTCCCATTTCTTCTCTATAAGAGGAAGCACCTTCTCCTCTTCCACCTTCAGAAGCCCCACCGCATGTGAGCCACATCTTGGACATTTTGGTTTATCCGGCAAATCTTTTACACGTATCATCTCCATATAACTCCAACAGTTTGTGCATACAAAATTGCATGTTTCGTTAAGCAGTCTAGCCTTCACCGATTCTATGAGCACGGCGCGCATTCTTTCTGGAGGAATCAAATCTGTTTTCATGCTGACACGTTCAATGCCCACACGGGCAACAGGCGTTGCGGTTCCGCCAGTTTCAACCTTTTGCAGTTGAATTTCGCCGTTTCGGATTTTGCCCAAAACATAAACAAGCCTTTCCACATCCAAATCCTTAGTGAAAACTTCTTTGAGGGCTTCCTCGAAAATTGGCGTATCTTCAAAGCTTTTAATCAGTTTTTGAAGGCTTACATTGCTAAAATCAGCCCACTTCTGCAAAGCCCCAAAACGCCTCGCCACATGAATCATCCTCCTCTTAAAAAGTCCAGTTTTCACTGTTGCCCTTGTCAAGGCATCCCTTATTGTCTGGTCTGGCATAGCTCGCATTTCATCAAACAAAGCGAGTATTTGGTCTGCGTTTGCGGCGCCCATCGTCTGCACAAAAATGCGATACGGGTCGTGTTGAACCACAACGCTGTACCCGATTTTTTCGGATAGGAGTTGCCCAATCAGTTGGGCTAGGGCTCTGTTCGTAAGCGAACCGAAGTTAGCGTGGATTATTACAAACTCCTCCCAATCTTCGACTATTATTCGTTTATCCGTTGGTGCTGGGAGTCCAGAGTTTACATGCTCTATTGTTTCCGCTAAAGCACGTAAAATAGTGTCCTTATTAGCGGGATACTGTTCGCTTAATTTGGTTGCTATTTCCTCTGAAGAATAGCCATTACGCATTTGCTCTTCAACAAAGCCTCGGATTGCGCCGACTTCCTGCGCCACTTCGAAAGGCACTGGAATTTCCTCACCTATCCAGCTTGGTATAGCCCCAGTTGGGTCATCAACTGGTTTAACATACACTTTCTCCTCTGAAACATGGAGAATCCGCCATGGACTTCCCCTAATAATGAATTTTATTCCAGGCTTGCCATACTCAGCCATAAAAGCCTCATCCAAAACCCCTATGGCAGAATCAGACGAATCGTCAACAACCAAAAACTGTTTTTCTTCAGGTATCATAGACAAATTGTCAAAATAATATTCGAAAAGGGCTTTTGTTCTTCTAGGCTTTAAAACGATTTTGTCCTCAAATGAAACCCATGCCAAACGTGGAAAACGCTGATGCATATACCTAAGGATTTTCTCAATATCTTCTGAAGTTAAATCTTTGTAGGGATAAGCATTTCGGAACATTTCCAAAATTTCGCCAAATTCAAGTCTCTTATTCTTTAGCAGTAAACCTGCGATTTGATGGGCTAAGGCGTCGTATGGTTTAGGCGGAATGTCAACCGGCTCCAAATCTTCTTTTAGGGCTTTTCTGGCTATGGCTAAAGCCTCTAAAGTGTCGTCGGAATCCATCGCAACAATAAGACCTTCAGCTATATGTCCAACTCTATGTCCGCTTCTGCCGACACGCTGTATAAGGCGTGTAACCTGCCGTGGGCTCATATACTGTATTACTAGGTCTATTCTGCCAACATCTATTCCAAGCTCAAGGCTACTTGTGCAGACAAGCCCTTTCAACTCGCCGTTTTTCAAGCCTCTTTCAGCAGCTATGCGAGAAGGTTTCGCAAGCGAACCATGATGAATTGAAACTGGAAAGTCTATGTCCCAAACCTTGAATCTACTCGCCAAAACCTCAGATATGGCACGTGTGTTCGTGAACAAAAGCACGGACTTATGCCCACTAATATAGTCGCGGATTATCCTCAGTCTAGCAGCAACTTCCGAATGCGTATAAAGTTTTTCAGCAAGTCTAAAATCTTCATCTGTGGGTTTTGGAAAAACAATTTTTAGCCGCATCATTCTGGCAACTGGAACACGGACAATTTCAACGTTTTTGCTGTTGCCGACGAGAAACTGTGCTACTTTTTCTGGACTGCCGATTGTGGCTGACAAACCAATTATTTGAAAGTCTCTGCCAATCATCGCCCTAAGCCTTTCCAAAGCCAGAGCAAGCTGGCTTCCACGTTTGCTGTCAGCCATTTCATGAACCTCGTCAACTATTACCCAACGCACCTGTTGCAAGTGTTGACGCATAATCCAACCAGACAATATAGCCTGCAAGGTTTCGGGCGTGGTAATTAAAATGTCAGGCGGGCTTCTGGCTTGCCTTGTTCGTTCCCTTGTTTCGGTGTCGCCATGCCTAACAGCCAATTTAATGTCTAAATTGTTACACCACCACTCAAGCCTCTCCAACATGTCACGGTTCAAAGCCCGCAAAGGAGTAATATACAAGGCTTTTATGCCTGGAGTCCCCTGCTGCCCCTGCAGTAACATGTTTAAAACTGGAAGAAAAGCGGCTTCAGTCTTGCCCGTAGCCGTTGGCGAAATAAGCAAAACGTTTTTGCCTTCAAGAATTTTGGGTATGGTTTTCTCTTGAGGTTCTGTTGGTTTAGAAAATCCCCTCTGCTCAACAAGCCTTCGAACGGGCTTAACAAGCATGTCAAAAACATTTTTGGACGTGTCTTTCAAGCGCAGTTAAACCTCGAATGCCAAAAGAATAAGCATGAAACTCACAAGTAAAAGCATTTTGGAAAATGAAGTTCAACAAATTTATAAGCGAATACCCTCATTAAAGTTTTAGGGATCAAAAATGGAACAGGATATTTTAGATGGACGTGAGGCAAGCCTTAGAGTCAAAAAATACTTTGAGGAAGTTCACGGAGTTTTCAGAGTTGTAGCATTTGATGTTGAGGATGTTTCATATGATGAAAATGAGCAAGCATGGACGATTGTGTGCAACTTTTTCGATGGTTTACTTGCTGCTTATAAAATTCGCTATAAAGTGAAGGTAGACGCCAAAGATGGTAGAATACTCGACGTCAAACAATTAGAGTTGAAGAAATAGATGGAGGAGCTCATAAAAGGAGTGATTATTGATACAGGTCCACTTTTGTTACATGCTTTTCATAGATTAAGAAATGGCAGATATTTGAACAAAGTGCGACCAGCTGATATACCAGAACCTGACGTAGCCAAGGTTTCTCAAGCAGTTGATAGAATTTTTAGTTTTGTTAGAAAGGTTTTCACCACATCATCTGTGATAACTGAACTTCACACTCTCGCTGAAAGAAGAACTAAATCTGTTGGAATAAGTATAACGGAATTTATAGATGTATACGCCGAGGTGATACAGAAAATCGAAGAAAAACATGTACCTAAAGATGATATACTCGGATACAAAAAAGGATGGAAGATGTGCTTCACCGACACATCATTATTTCTAGCATCTTGCAACCTCAAGTTACCAGTTCTAACAACCGACTTAAAATTTAGAAATTTCTGTCAAAAATATAATGTTCCAGCATATCACTTGTATTATGATGTATTTCTAAAGTTTCCGTGAGAGTTTATCACAAATTTGACGGATTGTAATTATTACTTTTATTTGCATAGTATATTGGCGTTATTTGAAAAAATTCTAATACTTTTCATAAAAAATTTATAACGTAGATTGCTATTTTAGGTTAAAGGTGAAATGAGGAGGAGATAAACCATCCAAAAAAGTCTGCCACTAATCAAAAGCAGAGTAAACGAAATACCGAAGCCGCTGGAACAGCTTTCAGAGGAAGAACTCATAAGAAAAAGGTGTATAGGCAGGGTTATGACGCATACGCTTAACTATTTAACATGTGAGTTTATCCAAAACGGGTTTGAATGGTTGTTGCCCGTAATATTTTCAAAATCAACAGACCCTTTGTGGCCAGACCCGGGAGCGTCTCTTGAAAAGCGTGTTGAGGTGGAAATTTACGGTGAAACCGTTAGGACAACCTTGAGCATGATTGTTCATAAGATGGTTGCTTGTTCTTTGGCTTATCCAAAACTTTTCATTTTATCTCCAAACGTGAGAATTGAGAGGGGTGATAGGGCAAACAGTGGAATTCACGCCTACGAGTTCACACAGTTTGATTTTGAAGTTAGAGAAGCCGCTTCAGACGACATTAGAAGTCTCACTGAAAAAGCGCTTTGCGGGTTAATAGAAAGTTTAAGGAGAAATTTACGTGAAGAATTAACTTATCTGGAATGCTATAATGGTTTAGGTGTTCCGAACACACCATTCAAGGTTTATGACAGAGAGGAACTTGAGTTCAAGTATGGAAAAGATTGGGAAACCAAGCTGACATTTGAGGCCCAGAACCCAGTTTGGGTTACAAATATTCCAAGAGAATTTTACGATTTTGAAGATTTTGAAAGCGGAAAATGGGACAACTATGACTTAATCCTTCCAAAATACGGCGAAGTGATGTCCGGCTCCAGAAGAGAATGGAATTATCAAAAAATCGTCAGAAAAATGGAAAGAGACGGTGTTAAAAAGGAAAACTTTAAAACACTCTTGTCTTTAGCAAGCGAGGGAAAAATTCGTCCTTCAGCGGGTGCAGGAATAGGTGTGGAAAGGCTTGTCAGTTGGATTGTGGGAGCTAAGCATATCGGTGAAACTCAACCGTTTCCCAAAATTCCAGGAATGGTCTATGATTTGTAAGGTGTTAATGAAATGCAGAAATTAAGCACCTACCTTGACGTGTTGCGACCAAAACTGAGCCAAAATAACTACGAGAAACTATGTGCAACAGCCAACCCAAAAGTTCACCAATTCATCACAGAAGCCGCTGAACTCTGCAATCCAGATAGAATCTTTGTCTGCAACGATTCTCCAGAAGACATTGCCTATATTCGGCATCAAGCAATCGCAACAGGCGAAGAAAAACCATTGGCTATTCCCGGACACACAATCCATTTTGATGGACCCTACGATCAGGGAAGAGACCGTGAAGCCACTAAATATCTAGTGCCGAAAGGAGACCGCCTTAGTAAAGCTCTCAACCAAATTGATAGGGATGAAGGTTTAGCAGAGGTAAGGGCTTTGCTTAAAGATGCGATGAAAGGTCGCACAATGATTGTCCGCTTCGTTTCTTTAGGACCGCCCAACTCCGTATTCACCATTCTCGGTTTGCAATGCACTGACTCGTGGTATGTGGCACATTCTGAACATCTCCTCTTTAGGGCTGGTTATGAAGTTTTCCGCCAAGCAGAACCCAACAGAAACTTTTTGCGTGTTCTGCATTCGGCTGGGAAGTTGGACAAGAACATGGTTAGCGTGGAACATGAAAAGAAACGTGTTTACATCGATTATAGTGAGGACACAATCTACAGCGTTAATACGCAGTATGCTGGCAACTCCGTCGGCTTTAAGAAACTTGCTTTTCGCCTAGCTATCCGCAAAGCCAACCAAGAAGGGTGGCTGGCTGAGCACATGATGATTATGGGAGTTCATGGTCCAGGCGGACGCAAAACCTATTTTGCGGGTGCTTTTCCAAGCGCTTGCGGTAAAACCTCCACAGCTATGCTTCCGGGAGAAACCATACTTGGCGATGACATTGCTTACATTCGCAATATTGGTTCGGTTGCCCGCGCAGTAAACGTCGAATGCGGAATATTCGGTATTATCCAAAACATCAACCCCAAAAATGACCCAGTAATCTTTAAAGTGCTTACAAGCCCCGGCGAAGTTATCTTCTCGAACGTGCTGGTCAAAGATGGTAAGCCGTACTGGCTGGGTATGGGCTGTGAACTTCCAAAGGACGGCGTAAACTATACTGGTTATTGGTGGGAAGGCAAGACGGATGAGTATGGTAATCCTATTCCGCCAGCCCACAAAAACGCCCGTTACACGGTGGCGCTCAAAGCGCTGGAAAACTGCGATCCCGAATTGGATAATCCTTTAGGTGTGGAGTTAGGCGGCATAATGTACGGCGGACGCGACGCTAAAGCCTATGTGCCCGTCCAGCAAAGCTTCAACTGGGAGCATGGTATTATCTGTTATGGAGCTTCATTGGAGACTGAAACAACCTATGCCATAGTTGGCGAAGAGGGCATACCAGAAATAAACATGATGAGCATCCAAGATTTTGTTTCAATCCCTCTGGGACAGAACATTCGCAACAATTTGGCGTTTGGAAGGAAACTCAGGAAGTCCCCAATCATTTTTGGGGTTAACTATTTCTTAAGGGATAGGGAAACTGGTAAATTTTTGAACGCTCCACGAGACAAGCATGTCTGGGTGAAATGGATGGAACTGCGCGTGCATGGGGATGTTGGAGCATTGAGGTCGCCTACGGGTTTACTTCCAAAATACGAGGATTTGCGTTTGCTTTTCCATCAGGTATTGGACAAAGAATACAGAAAGGAGGATTACATTAAACAATTCACCATTCGTGTTCCTGAAAACTTGGCAAAAATTGAGCGGGCGGAACGGTTTTACCGAGAAAAAGTTGCGGATACACCAACAGAGCTATTCAAAATATTAGACCAACAGCGTAAGCGTTTGCTTAAAGCAAGGGAAAAATTTGGCGATTACATCTCGCCAGGAAAATTTGAAGAAGAATAAAAGGGAATGCTGTATTTTCAAGCTTTAAGCTATGCAAGTTTCTGCAAAATCTTCTTTTATTACATGAAACACGCCTAAATTCAATGTTTAAGCGAAGGCTTTCTATTTAAAACAATGGAAAGTTTTTTATGTATAATCATATGAAACCATGATAATCGAGAATGTTGGAGGAAATTAAATGGCTAAATGTCCAAAATGTGGAACAGTTGTTGGCACGCCCAAAAAGAAGTGGACAATGGCGGGACGCCCGGACAAGTCAGGTAAAAGAATGCAGTTGGAAATTGGACTTTTTGACTGCCCAAGATGCAAGAAACCATTCCGAGAAGTCTTAAGCAAAAAGAAAATTTAAACTGAAAAATACGGCGACTCTCCATGCCAAAAAATCAGCCAAAAGCGCATCTCTGCCCTGAATGTGGAACAGAGGCAAAGGAGCCATACAAAACATGGGAGCTTATAGCCCCATTTCCAGACAAAAATATGAGGATAACCCTAACAATCTTCGGCATGTACGAATGCCCAAAATGCGGCAAAAAATTCAAAGATATTGTAAGTAAAGCCAAACTGGGCGCAGAGGGCATAGAACTTTAGGCTCGCCCCTTCCATCCCCTATTTTTCCAATTATCATTTAACCGTTAAGTTTTAAAACATAAACGCCTAAATCAACAAGAACCCATAAGCAAAAGAAGGTTTAACTATTGACGTTGGAAACTCTTAAAAAAATTTGGAAAAACGAGTATCTCCAAACAATAATAACAATTATTATACTAATCGCTTTTGTTTTTGGCTTTTGGCGCATAATCCAATTCGCATTAGGAGCGGAATATCCAGCGTTGGCAGTAGCTTCCGAAAGTATGTTGCCAACATTAAATGTAGGCGACCTCATAATAGTTCAAGGAGTAGACCCAGAACAAATAAACGCAAAGCCAATAACAGGCGATATCATAGTCTTCAAAAAGTCAAATAACGACCTTGTAGTTCACAGAGCAATCAGCTGGGATGGTTATTCGTTTACAACAAAGGGAGACAATAACCCAAGCCCAGACACCGAAAAAGTTGATAAAAACGCAGTTGTCGGGAGGGTTATAGGAAAAATACCTTACGTGGGGAATTTGGCATTAATCATGCACACAACGGAAAACATGTACTTATTTGTCATCATACTCATAATATTAATGGCGATAATCATCATTTTTCCATTTGAAGAAGCAGACAACACAACAGAAAAAGCGAGCTTTTGGAAGCGCATTCCCACTAAAACAATTTATTTCGCAATTGTAAACGCCCTTTTAATTGGCTGCATAATTTTCAGTTTATGGGGAGCCTTCACGTTTTGGAATCCAGGTGCTGGTCAAAACGGTCGAGGTGATGACGTAAGCCTTTATGGCATGTACTCTGATGTGCAGTTCCATGAAGAATTCAAAAACACACAACAAATCAGCAGAGTAGAGCTCACTCAAGGTTTTTTGGTATACGCTGTTAACTGTGAGATAAACGGCGAATTGCGAACCGGTGTTCCAACCTTTTCGTGGGCTCAAGCCGCAATAATCCTTCTCTTAGCGTTTGATGTTTGGGAGCTAATTAAAATTTTAAGGAAACGAAAGCTAAAGCTTGAAGAAAAAGCCAAGGCATAAGTTTTAGATTGTAGAAAACGAATATTGATAAAATGAAGTTGAAAGAAAAATGCATGAAAAAATTGTACAAGATATGCGGTTCGGTTACTGGAGTCTTGCTAGTGCTGTCGTTGATTGAGGTTATGCAACCAATTGTGAAGTCGCAGACACTAGGATTTTACGTAAGCGGACGGCATATTTATGATGTTAATGGAAACATGTTTATCATACGCGGGATAAACCACGCCCACACATGGTATGGCGGTCGGATTACGAAGGCTATTGCTGACATTAAAAGCATGGGTGCAAACACTGTCCGCATCGTCTTAAGTAGTGGACATCGCTGGACAAAAAACAGCGCAAGCGACGTTGCAAACGTAATTGAATTATGTAAACATAATCGGCTTATCTGCATACTTGAAGTTCATGACACAACAGGTTATGGCGAACAAAGCGGAGCCATTTCTCTTTTGCAAGCCGTGAACTACTGGAAAGGAATTAAAAGTGTCTTGGATGGACAAGAAGCATGCGTAATCATTAACATAGGAAACGAACCTTACGGAAACACGAATGCCGAAGGCTGGATTAATGATACGAAAAACGCCATTCGGGAAATGCGCAAAGCTGGATTTAAGCATATGATTATGGTTGACGCTCCAAACTGGGGTCAAGATTGGCAGTTTATTATGCGGGATAACGCAGCCAGCATCTTCAACAGCGACTCACAAAAGAACACTGTTTTCAGTGTTCACATGTATGGTGTTTATGATACACGTGATGAGATTAACAGTTACCTTTCAACATTTGTTAACAATGGGTTGCCGCTTGTGATTGGCGAGTTTGGGCATATGCATACGGATGGTGATCCGGATGAGGATTCTATTATGGAGTTGGCGCAGAGTTATGGGATTGGTTGGATTGCTTGGTCTTGGTGTGGGAACAGCGGAGGAGTCGAATATTTGGATATGGTTAACAATTGGGACCCAAACAGCCTAACAACATGGGGAAACCGAACAATTAATGGCGTAAATGGATTAAAGCAAACATCCAATGAATGTCCAATATTTAATGCTGATACAACGCCACCAATAATAAGCAATCCATACCAGAACCCGCCTGGACAGGTGATGCAACCGGGCACAACCGTTCAAGTGGATGCTGAACAAAATGTTACTGTGCGGGTGAACGTTACAGACGCCATTAACGGCATCAAACAAGTAACCCTATCCCACAATGTTTCTGTCACGGAATGGACAAACATAACAATGCAGAAAACAGTGGGCAACGAATATACAGCGACGATAGTTTCAGGCGGTTTGCCAGTTAACACAATAATAACCTATTACATAATAGCCACAGACAACGCAAACAACACGGCAAAAACACCAACAAATGGAATTTACTTTCAATATCAAATAATCCCAGAGAACATTTACATGCCAACAATTTTGCTAATATTTGTGGTTGCATCCTCGCTTATTATGGTCCTATTGAAAAGAAAGCGGTTTCCCTATCAACCCTAAGCCAAAAAACACGAGAAAGCTTACCATAGGCTTTATAAGGGATATTTAAACATTCATATAAGAAGTGGTGCTTATGCCTAAAGTTAAAGCCATAGTAAACATCGAAAACGTTGTTGCTTCTGCAACGCTGAACCAGAAGGTTGATTTAAACGCTGTTGTTAAGGGTTACCCAGGCGTGGAATACCGTCCAGAACAGTTTCCAGGGCTTGTTTTTAGGCTTAAAAGACCGAAAACAGCCACTTTGATTTTTAACTCTGGAAAAATGGTTTGCACAGGCGCAAAATCGGAGAAGGAAGCGCGCAGAGCCGTCATGAAAGTGATTAAAGAGTTGAAGAAAAGCGGAATAATCATTATCAGCAAGCCAGAACTGCGAATACAAAACATTGTGGCTTCTGCAAGCCTAGGCGGAATGATAGATTTGGAAAAATCGGCTTATACTCTTGGGAAAACAATGTATGAACCAGAACAGTTTCCAGGCTTAATTTACAGGATGGACGAGCCGAAAGTGGTAATACTGTTATTCGCAAGCGGAAAACTCGTTTGCACAGGAGCCAAAAAGGAGCAGGACGTTTACGATGCCGTCCAAAAACTTCACAAGATACTAGAGGAGCAAGAACTCATATTTTACGAGTAAGCCAATCCTATCCCTTTTTAATTTGCCTCAAAATTGTTTTCAACTGCTCCTCATCTATCACTCCAACCTCGTATAGTTTGTCAGCAACTTCTCTTACGCTAAGCAAAGCATGAAGCCTTATCCCAATTCTTCCAAGTTTTTCTTTTCCGCCTTCTTCTCTGTCTAAAAGCACAACAGCGTCTGTTACCACGCCGCTCTCGGCGGTTATGGCTTTAGCCGCTTTTTTAAGCGATAAGCCAGTTGTTATTAAGTCGTCAACCAACAAAACATGGTCGCCGGGGTTTATGATGCCCTCTATCCTTCTTTGCCTTCCATGAAGGCGAACGCCTTTGCGTGCGTAAAGAAACGGCTTTTTTAGGTGGTAAGCAATTAAAGACGCGAAGGGAATGCCTGCAACTGCTATTCCAGCTATGCGCTCAAAATTTTCCGCGCCTATCTCTGCCTTTATAAAGTTTACATAGAAGTCGCAGACTTTTTGGAAAGCGTCTGGAAAGCTTGGAATTATCCTTAGGTCTATGTAGTAAGGGCTTATTTTTCCGCTTGTAAGTTTGAAGGCGCCGAACTGTAATGCGCCTATCTTGTTTAGTATTCTGCAAATTTCAAATTTCACGTTCTCAACTGCCAAGGTTTCACGTCCTCTTTGAAATTTGATATATTTTGCCAACTTCTGGTATGAGGCATGTAACCTTAGGCATTTCCCTCTTCAAAATTTCACTGAACCTTTTCTGGTCTGCTGTTGAACCAGTATGGTAGGGAACAGCCACCATAGGCTTTGTTAACCTTGCAATTTCAATGCCTGTTTCAGGCGAAGTTCCAGGGGCAATCCCCACGGTGCAGAAAACAACATCAAACTTTTCCTTTTCGCCTATTTCCGCCATTTCTGGAAATGGCAAGCTGTCTGCTGTATGGAAAATTTTCACGCCGTCCTCGCTTGTGATTATGAATGTTACTGGCGTGGATGCTGGTGGATGATTACACTTTTCAGCTTTCACCAAAACTTCGCCGAGCTTCACCTCTGAGCCGGGTTTAATCTCCTGCAGTTTTTCAGGTGGGATAATGTTTCGCAACCTTCTGGCAGATGTTTGGTCAGCTACAACTACGCATAGGGTTTGCTTGTGTATTTCCGCAACAAGCGACTGGTCTAAATGGTCGTAATGCTCATGTGTAATTAAAATTGCATCCACATTCTTGAAGTTTCGAGGCTTAACTTCCACAGGGTCTATTACCAAAGTTTTCGACGGAGTTTTTATGGATACTCCAGCGTAACGGTTAAACCAAACAAATAAGATTTCATTTTTTGCTGGGGTCTTTTCAATCGCCATACTGTACACCTCACAGTTAAACACTATTAGCGTTTAGGTTTTAAAGCACTTGTGCTTGCTTTGGTAAAGGTTAATAGTTATGTTTGTGTTTTTCACTTTAAAAGTGACACGCCATGGTGGATGTTTGGCTTCCTTATGGGAAAACTGAGGTTTGCGTGCGAATTCCAACACGAAACTTTCTAGGCGTCATAGAGCCTAAAGAAAAGGCTGGCGTGCTAGACGCTAGAATAGAGATTGAAAGAGCCTTAAAAGAGCCAATCGCCTCCAAAAGGCTTGGTGAAATTGTTAAACCAGAAAGTAAGGTGGCAATAGTTGTTGATGACTTCACAAGACCAGCGCCAAGCCGTTTGATGGTTCCGCCTTTGTTGGATGAGTTGAATGCGGCTGGCGTTAAAGATGAGAACATAACAGTTATTTTTGGTTGTGGAACTCATAGGGCGGTTACGACTGAAGAAGCCGTTGCATTGTTAGGTGAAACAGTTGTTAACCGTGTAAAAACCGTAAGCCATAACTGCAAAGCGCAAGACTTGGTTTATGTGGGTACTACACAAAAGCATGGAACAAAAGTTTATTTGAACCGCATTTTCGCCGAGGCTGACGTGAAAATTTTAACGGGTGATGTTGGCTTTCACTATTATGCTGGTTATGGCGGGGGGAGAAAAAGCGTTTTGCCAGGAGTTTCAGGCGAAGAAACAATAAAGCATAACCATGCCATGCTTTTGCATCCGAACGCAAAAACTGGAGTTTTAGATGGAAACCCAGTTCACGAGGACATGGTTGAAGCTGCAAAGATGGCGAAAGTGGACTTTATTTTGAACGTTGTAATGAACAGCAAAAAAGAAATTGTGAAGGCTTTTGCCGGCGATTTAGAACAAGCCTTCCATGAAGGAGTTAAGCTTGTTGATGAAATGTACCGCATACCAGCAGACCGCAAAGCAGACATAGTCGTCGTCAGCCCAGGCGGATACCCCGCGGACATAAACCTTTTCCAAGCGCATAAAGCTGTGGACAGCGCCCTTGACGTTGTTAAACGCGGAGGCGTAATCGTCCTAGTGGCTGAATGCATAGAAGGACATGGAAACCAAGTTTTTTATGATTGGATGGTTAAATTTAAGGATTTAAAAGCTGTTGAAAGGGAAATAAAGAACAATTTTGTTTTAGGCGGACACAAAGCCTACTACCTCCTGAAAACTTTGCAGAAAGTTAAGATAATTTTGGTTTCAACAATGCCAGATTATTACGCCACAAACGTTTTCAAATTGAAAACTGCGAGGGCGGTGAACGACGCATTAAACGAAGCCTTCAACATTGTTGGAAAAAACGCCAAAGTTTGGGCGATGCCCTACGGAAACTTTACACTGCCAGAAGTTAAAACAAGCGAGGAGTAAACGTTAAAAGGCGATTAGCTTTTCCTTTTGATTTACGCATTGGAGTGAAATGGAAACTTGCAAGAAACCTTTAAACTGCGAAAATTCGCGTTGAGCGACCTGCAAAAAGTAATGCATATAAACCGCGTTTGCCTACCAGAAAACTACACGGACTCATTCTTCACCGAGTTACACCACAGATTTCCAGAAACATTCATTGTCGCTGAAGAAAACGGGGAAGTCGTCGGCTACATAATGTGCCGAATAGAAATGGGCTTGTCAAACTTCGGCTTCGGCGGCTTAATCAAAAAGGGACACATCGTTTCCATAGCTGTTCTCGAGCCTTATAGACGCAAAGGGATAGGACAAGCCCTAATCAATAAGGCTATTGAAGGCATGCGTCTATACAACGCAAAACAATGCTTTTTAGAAGTTAGAGTTTCAAACACTTCAGCAATAGAATTATACAAAAAATTGGGATTCCAAATAACACGCACAATACATGGATACTACTCAGACGGAGAAAACGCCTACCTAATGACAAAAAAACTATGAATATTTAGGTTCTGTTTTTTCGTTTAGGAAGTTTATTGCTTGAAGCACAGATTTTGCAAAACCCAACAAACTTAGAAGCGTAGCAATTGTAAGAACCAAGCGGAGGTCAACAACCAAACAAACATTTCGGTATGAAATAGAAAATAATCCACCTTTCAAATACAAAATCAAATAAGAAATGGTAAACAAGAATTTGGCTGCATCGAGGAAATACTTAAAAATCGTTCCAGAAGCGAACTCTCCAAGAACTATTAAGATTGTGTATGTTATAGCGAAAGTTTCAACTGTTTGGCGAAAGTTGGGAACAAACTCCGAAATAGGAGAAATAAATATCCACAGCACGAAATATAAAGCATAAAAAAGAACGCCTTTTACGGTCGCCCTTAAAGTTTTGAATGCCAAACGCTTAAGTTCAGTTTTAAAATCATTTTTTCTCTCAGCCATAAGGAAACCTCAAACTTTCACAGCTGAACGTGGGTGTGTAAACATTCACCTCAAAAAATCCAGTTGGAGTTACGCCATCCACTCGAATGTAAAACTCGACAAATCCGTTATAAAGCGTGTGTTGCGGAGCGTCAATCGCTGTTTGACCAAAACCAACAAGCACATCAGCGTTGTTATACATTTGCACTTGTATATTTCCAACAACATCAAAAAATGCATGGTTTTCAAAGCTTATGGGCAAAATAACCAAGAAATGGGTTAAGTTAAAATGTGAATATTCTGGCTCTCCAATCATGAAATTGTATAGGGGTGCACCCCAAGGCACTGAAAGGTTTGTTGAAGCTTGCACGGGAATTATTTCAGCAACCTTCATGCCCACAACCACATATATTTGCAGTTCAGTATCATTAAACAAGAAGTTGCTGTTGTTTTCCAACAAACTGGTGAAATTTACCGTCATGTTACGAGCCGCTGTTACCGTTTCACTCTTTTCAATAATGGGTATAAAGGTTGTTGCATTCGCAATAACAAAGCCATCTTTCTCGGATATTTCAGTCGCCATACTAAAAGAACCTATATTGTAAAATGCATCGTTTGTTATCGTTATTGGCAAGGAAACAACAATATTGTTATCTGCAGTTAAGCCCATTTGAGGTTCACCAAGGTTAAAGTGCAAATCTTTAACCGAATAAACTGCGGAAACAAAAAAGGCTATTAGGAACATCCAGAAAAACGTTGTTGCCATACCCATAACTCGAATAGGCACTTTCATTTCCGCCACTTTCCGGTCTGCACACGATTTCAACTGGAAGATTTTTCGGGCGCTTTCTGTTCAGAAGGTGACTGTGAAACTTGTTCTGGAGGTATAACCACAATTTCTGGCTCTGACGGTTTAACTTCTTCTTTAGGCTTCTCAGTTTTCGGCTTTTGAGGTTGCGGTTTCTGCACAACAGCCTCTTTTTGCGGAACTGTTGGCATAGTTTGAGGTACATGGGCTATTATTGTTACACCCCTTATCGTCAAGAGTGAACCCACCCAACCCATAACGCCCAAATACATCAAGCGTATACAAGTCACAATTAATGGAGACAACGCCTCACCGAACGTCCGCACCAAATCCTCGGAAGCAAGTATTTGGAGACTCTGAGTTAAAAATCCATAGGCACTTACAAAAGTGAATATGAGGAGAGCTACGCCTATACCTAACACTGTAATTCCGGAAAGGGCTATTTTATCCCTAAAGTTTATGCGCATTTTCTTCGCCCATTTTAATAGAGAGGGTGGAAACAATATTAAATCTTCTGACATGCTAAATAGAATCCAAGTTACCTATCAAAAATCCAACACTAAAATAAAAAGTTAAAATTCACGGCGGCAAACCAAACATGCGATAAATTTTCCGCTTGTTTTCTTCAGCCTTTCTCTGAACATCTAAATAAATGTTGTTTCCATGCGAGTCAATGGCAACAGTTAACGGACCAAAATTCTCAACCTCAAAAACCCATATAGCTTCGGTTGTTCCCAAATCAAGCCACTCAACCCTTTCAACGCTTTTTATGGTTTTTGCAGCCAAAACCGCCGCTCCACCAGTAAAAGCGCCATAAACAGCACCATATTTCGCCATGACATCCGTTGTTTTCCTGCCCATTCCACCCTTGCCAACAACCACACGAACCCCAAAATTTTTTATAAACTCAGTCTCGAAAACTTCCATGCGAGTGCTTGTTGTTGGACCAGCAGCCACAACAACCCAACGATCGCCTTCCCACCTCACAATTGGACCGCAATGATAGACGGCTAAACCTTGAAGGTTTATGGGCAGGGATTTTCCATGTTTAAATTGTTCTATGGCTTTTTTGTGGGCTTGGTCCCTTGCAGTCACTACAGTTCCAGTTATGTAAAGCACATCGTTTACCTTAAGTATGCGAATTTCCCTCTCAGAAATTGGCGTTCTAAGTTTGTAAATCGCCACGTTTTTCACCTCACCATTCCAGTTTATGTGTTAAATATTCCACTGTGCCGTCCGCGTTTATACACGCTGAGGCTTTTCTGGCAGCCCAACAGTTGAAGGCAACAGCCACTGGAAAAGAGGCTGGATGTCTGTGGGCATAATCAATTTTTACGCTTAAAACCGTGGTTTTTCCGCCAAGCCCCATTGGACCGATTCCAGTCATATTTGCAGATTCAAGGATTTCGTTTTCAAGCTTTGCCAATTCGGGGTTGGGATTAGGCTCGTTTAAAGGTTTAAGCAAAGCCTTCTTAGCCAATTTCGCGGTGATGTCAACTCCGCCTCCGCCGACGCCAACGCCCAAAATGGTTGGTGGACAAGGTTGCGCTCCAGCTTTCACTACAGCGCCAACAATAAACCTTTTAAGCTCACCAACTCCTTCGCTTGGCATAAGCATTCCAGCCAAAGAAACATTTTCGGAGCCACTGCCTTTCAGCATAACCGTCAATTCTAGGCTGTCGCCAGAAACGATTTCCCATTCTGTATGTGGCATGTAGCGTCCAGTGTTGTCTCCGCTGTTTTTTTCCGTAAAAGGGTCAACAGCGTTTGGGCGCAAGGGAATTTCCATAGTGGCTTTACGTGTCGCATTAGTTAACGCCACTTGAACTTTATCAAGACTTTTAGTTTCAGCTCCAGCCCTAACATAAAAGGTTATGGTGCCAGTGTCTTGACAAACTGGCACTTGCATTTTCTCAGCAAGCGCAATGTTATCCAAAATTGCCTTCAACTGCATTTTGCCAGTCTCGCTCGTTTCGGCTATATACGCAGTTTTAAGCGCTTGTTTAACGTCTTCTGGCAAGAAAATGGCTGCTTGTTTTAGCAGGTTAAAGGCTACAGACTCCACAATTTTTGCAATTTCCAACGGGATAACCTAAAGCATTTTAGGGATATTAAAATAAATGTTTAATGGATTTATAGATATTTATGGCAATTGAACTGTGCTCTCTTGGGAAGTTGGAGGGGGCAAAGAAACTGTTTGGATTTTCCTTCTTTTCTTGAGGAAAAGATAGACGAGTGCCACTAAAAAGATGAATGCGCATACTGCTGCAACTGGGAGTAGCCTAACCATTAAGGTGTCTACGTTAAAGGTTACGTAAGTTTCGAATGTGTTTCCAGCAAAGTCTACAGCTCGTACATAAACAATGTGGTTTCCATCGGCTACTCCCGTTAAGGTATAGTTTGTAGCATCTACGACTCTAATCCACATGCCATTATCTAACTTAACTTCATAATAGGCTATTTTTGTTCCATTGTCAAAACCGCTCCAAGAAATTTTCACATTAGATGTTTCAATTGTTGCACCATCAATGGGCGAGGTTATAGAAACTGATGGAGGTACAGTGTCAATTATGAAGGTAATCTGTACTTGTCGTGAGTTGCCAACCAAGTCTGTAGCCCTAACATAAATGGTATGTACCCCATCGTTTAAATCTGTAAAGGCATAGGATGTAGCGCTTCCAACATTAATCCATGTTCCTTGGTCTATCCTAACTTCATAATAGGCTATTCTTGTTTCAGAATCATAGCCTATCCAATTGACCGTTACATTTGAGGTTTTTATTTTAGCATTAACAGCGGGTGAAATAATATAAACAGTAGGAGAGGTATCATCTACAAAACGTGTTAGTACTGGCTCTTCTGGATATCCAGAGTAAATTTGAGGGTGCTGTGTCCATTCGTATGCCGTGACCTTGGGCTTAGCGTAAGAAAATACTTCCTGCCATGAAACTTCTTTATTTCTATCAGCATCAGTACTGCTAGCAGTAAGACCTTCTATAATGTAATTAGTGAATAGGGAGTGTTGCAGTTCAGTAGGTATTGTTGATTCCTCATCATAATCAGATGAAGTTAGTATTAAGCGACCGTTCTTTTTAAGCTCGTTTATGAAACCTCCGCTGTAACATGAATCTAATATTATAGTCAAGTGATTAGACTCAAGAAAATTGAGCCAATCATCCAGATTAACACCGCTTATATAATCCTCAACATAAAGACCGCCATCATAAGGAATTAGGCAATAATCATAGTAGAAAAAGTAACCCTCGCGGTATCCATGTCCTGAGAAAAAGAAAAGCACCCTGTCATTTGATTTTTCGAGAGGGTCAAGCCAATTTTTAATAGAGTTTGCAATGTTTTGTTTGGTTGCTTCGTCGTTTATTAAAAGTTTTATGTGGTTATCTCCCCAGATGGGATATAACATATTATAAAGTGCCATTGCATCAAAGTCGCATGTAGGAGTGGGAGAGGAAATTATAGAAAATTCGTAGTAAGCCACCCCAACCAGCACAGCCCAACATTGATATGGTTGCGGATTAGCCTTAAGTAAGATGTTTTCTGAAACATTACCTCTAACTGGAACAAAACTTGTTACAACTGCGGGATAATAGCCCTCTGCTCTCACAGAAATCCTATACTTCCCTGAGGTTACACCTTTAAAATAGACGTATCCCGCTTGGTCTGTAACGCCATGCAAATCAAAACAAGAGATTAGATGATAATAGGAGGCTGTGACATAAGCTCCCTCTACTGGATTGCCACCCAAACTAAAAACACGAATACATAAATCGCCCTTCAAAAGGTCCAAGTTAATTATGTTCTGAAATGGATAACGATCTATGTTCCAGTCATTGATTTCATACCATTGCTTTTCGTCGCCACTGCTTGGATTACCAACACATAAGTGACCGCTCCAGTGGTTGCCACCGTTTTCTCCGTTGTCCCAAGAGTTAACATAACGTTCCAAATCGTCTGGTAAATAATCAATGTATGCGCTTTCAGCATTACCGATGAAGTTGTTTTGATATATGAAGTTAGAACTTGCATGATCGAGGTATATGCCATAATCGTTGCTTTCTATGCTGTTTCCGATAATGCTGTTATAAGAGGAATAACTAAGGTAAATGCCATAATCGTTGTTTATTATATCGTTACCCAAAATGATGTTGTTTGAGGAGTAATAGAGTTGGATGCCATAATGCCCATTTCTAACTGTAAAGCCTGTGATGTTCACATAATCCGCCGTTATATACACAGCATTTCCGCTTCCACCACCATCAATAATAGTTGTCTTACTATCTTCTCCTTGCAGGTTCAAAGACTTGTACACACTGACGTGCTCATGGTATATTCCTGCATCAACCAGAATTGTATGTCCATCTAAGGTATTAGGGTCAGATATTGCCTCTCGGATTGTTGAATAATCCAAACCTGTGTCAACGTTATGCACTTGAGCCATAAATACATGGACTAATCTAATTGCAAGGTTGTTTGTTGTGATGTTTTCGTTTGGCACTGGACGCGCGTAGGCTGTAACATTATATGTTACTACGAGTGTTGGAGTCCATAAGTAGTTAATTGTATAAGATTCTCCAGTCAGCAGTTCCGGAATCGTTGCAGAATTGGATATGGTGTCATTGATTATTAGAAATAGCTCCACATTGGTTTCGTTGCTAAGCCCCAAGTTGTAAACTGTCGCGTTGAGTAGCGATAATTCACCAGGCTTGAGAGAGGTGGGAGCTTCCAGATATGTTTCTAAGTCATGCTCTGGTCGGAGTGATGTAAAGATTGAGGTGCTCACGTAATTAAGGTTGGTCAAGTCTTCTGCAAGAATTTCACCTTCACCGTTTAAGATACCAACAGTTGCTGACAACGACGTATATGTAACAGGATTCGCCTTAACCTGATGAATGCTAAACGCCAAAACACCTACCAATAATAGTGCAAGCTTCACCCCATAAAATTTTTTCCTTGTCATTTCCGCTTTTTTCCTCCTTTTTAACTGTTGGTCAAATAGACAAGTTTATTTGTCCAACAGTCCATATTGATATAATCTTATTTAAGCTTTTCGGTCAAATTAACTTCTGTTAAGCTGAAAATAAAATTCCACTACTTTCACTTTAACTTATCTCTCCACGGTTTCAGCGGTACTATGCTTCGTGTGTTTTAAATACTGCTTTGAACCAACTGTTTGATAAATATTAAAGGGGGAAGCTGTTTCAATGGCTGAAGAAGGCGAAGGGGAAGGCGCTGTTAAAAAGAAGTATGAGTTTTTAGAGGATTTGCCAGGTATTGGTCCAGCTACGGCTCAGAAACTGCGGGAATTGGGTTTTCACACTGTTGAGTCTTTGGCTTTGGCAACAGCCCGTGAATTGGAGCCAGCCGGCATAAGCGAGAAAAAGGCTTTTGCCATTATTAAGGCTGCACGTTCTTCCATTAGCGTTTCCTTCGTCAGGGCAGATGAGCTTTTAAAGATGCGTCAGAATGTTTTGCGTTTGACAACTGGCAGTAAAGCCTTGGACAAGATTCTTGATGGAGGATTGGAAACGCAGACTATAACGGAGTTTTATGGCGAGTATGGAAGCGGCAAAAGCCAAATATGCCACCAATTATGCGTGAATGTGCAGTTGCCACCCGAAAAAGGCGGATTAAACGGTTCAGCCTTGTACATTGATACGGAAAACACTTTCAGAACCGAACGCATCGTGCAAATGGCTCGCCATTTGGGACTTGACCCAGAACAGATAGTTAAAAACATTATTTACGCTGAGGCTTACACTTCTGACCATCAAATGTTTCTTTTGGATAATGCTGACGACATTATTAAACAGAACAACGTGAAGCTTATAATTGTTGATTCATTAACAGCCCATTTCAGAAGCGAATACATTGGACGTGAAATGCTGGCTTCTAGACAACAGAAACTTAACAAGCACATGCATAAGCTTATTCGACTGGCAAGGGCTTTCAATCTCGTCACCGTCGTGACAAATCAGGTTATGGCTAAGCCAGACATGTTTTTCAGCGATGCCGTCCACCCAGTAGGCGGACACATTGTTGGACACACAAGCCACACAAGGGTTTATCTACGAAGAGCATCTCATGGACCAGTAAGGATTGCCCGTTTAGTTTCAAGCCCATACTTGCCTGAAGGCGAAGAAATATTTAAAATAACAGAAAACGGCATAGAAGACATTTCCGAAGAGGAGAAACCAAAATCCCGTGTGCATTGAAAATGCCAGTTCCAAAAGCCCTAGTGACACGGTACTTCCAACTTTTAGTTAATAGGCAGTTTACCGAAGCCGAACGGGAACTGGAAAGAATAAAACAGAAAATGCATAAAACAGAATGGAACAGAGGCTATTTTAGAGGCTTATATGGAATGTTAATTGTCCGCCGATCAACAAACAACGATTCATACGCCTTCCTTTCAAAACTAGATTTAAACGACAAAGCCTCTTTGCGCGCTTATAAACGTGAATTTTCAAATCATGTCAAAAACAGGCTTCACGGAGAATTTGACCGTGGATTCTTCTTAGCTTGGGCTGACTGCATGAGCGTACTCAGCAGAGTCAACATTGCAAACAACCCGAACGCAAACACAGTGGCAACGGCTTCTGAAAATTTAAAGGGCAGTAAAGGTCAGGTGACCATGGAAAAGTTTCTCGATGAGAAGGCTTAGGCACTAACCATCAACGTGTAGAGGAGCACCCAAAAAACCAGCCAAGCGAGAAAGTAAACGCCAATGCCAGCTGTGAAAATTTTTTGCGGCTTATCCACTTTATATGCAAATTTCAACTTTAACATGTAATATGAGATAAGGTAAATTATTAATGCAATGTCAAAGCCGTAAATGAAAAAGCTTATGTTGGCTTGGGGAGGATTGGAAACTGCGCCTATCACTTGCATGACTCCCGCAGATGCTAAAGCGGCAACTATGCCCAAAAACAGCCTTAACCAGTAAATTTTCTCTAACAGCGTCATTTTCAGCGCCTTTATCCACCTCTACTGGGACTAGAATTTAAAAGTTGCCTATTTATTATTTTATTCAGTAAAAAGCGTAAAAGTGGTTTGGTTGCAGAAACGTGAATTCACAAGTTTCGACACAGCCGCCGTTGTCTACGAACTAAAACAAACCATTTTAGAGTCACGTGTAAGCAACATTTACCAACTAAACCATAAAACCCTGCTTTTTAAATTGCATAAGACGGATAAACCCGCCTTCCAACTGATTTTAGAAGCTGGAAAACGGTTACATTTAACCTCTTACGCCTTTGAAAAGCCCGTTGTTCCACCAGCTTTTTGCATGGCTTTAAGAAAGCACTTAAAAGGTGCATGGTTAATCGGCGTTGACCAATACGAGTTTGAAAGAATCGTCACATTCAATTTTAAAACTAAAAGTGGAAATGTAAAGCTTATTTTGGAGCTTTTCGGCGAAGGCAACATAATCCTAATCAGCGAGAAAGGCGAGATTCTCCAAGCCCTAACCTACAAGCGAATGCGAGACCGCAACATACTCCGCGGCGAGAAATTCGCCTTTGCTCCTTCAAGCGGAAAAAACCCATCCAAAATCAGCAAGAAAGAGCTAAACGCAACACTGGCGGATTTTGGCGATTTAGCTGTTGTTAGGGCAATAGCCCGCGCCCTAACCATCGGCGGTTTATACACAGAAGAAGCCCTATTAAGAGCAGATGTTGATAAAACAAGGTCTTGCAACACCTTAAGCAGCTTAGAAATTGAAGCCATCTATAAAAGTTTACAAGCCATGCTTTCACACGTTTCAGATGGCAAGTTTGAGCCGTCTATCGTTTTAGATTTCAACGGAGAATTCATTGATGTTACACCTTTCAGACTTAAACATTACGATGAATTCAACCATAAACTCTATGGAAGCTTTAATGAAGCCTTAGACGAGTTTTATGCAAGAGTCTCGGCTTTCGAGAAGGCAGTTGCCAGCATTGAAACTGAAAGGTTAAGGCAAGAGGCTGAAAGACTTAAACGCATCATTGAAAGTCAAGAAAAGGCGTTTGATGAAACAAAAGCCGAAGCTGAAAAAGCCAGAAAAATCGGAGACACCATTTATACACATGCTGAAGAACTCCAAATTCTACTGAAAAAATTTTTAGCTGGGAAAAAGTCCGGCAAAGGGTGGAGTCAAATCGTTTCTGAAGTTTTAGCTGAAAAGAAAGTGGGCATTAAACCAGGCGTTTTCTTCGAATCTTTCGACGCGAAAAGCTTGGTGGTGCATGTTTACGTGGACGGGTTAAGATTTGGCTTAGGCTTACGGCGTAAACTATTTGACGAAGCTGGACGGTTTTATGAGCAGAGCAAACGTGCAAGACAAAAACTGGAAGGCGTTAAAGCAGCTTTAGAAGAATCGAGGAAAAAATTGGCAGAAATCACAGCTAAAATGGAGGAGGCAGAAACCCTAAAACATATTAAGCCAGCCGAAGCCATAAAAGAACTTGAAAAACGCAAAATCAAACATAAGGAATGGTTCGAAAAGTTTAGGTGGTTCACCTCTTCAGAAGGTTTTTTGGTGGTTGCTGGCAAAGACGCCGTAACCAACGAAATCCTAATAAAAAAGCATACAGAACCAAACGACATCATTTTCCACGCAGACATCGTAGGCGCTCCATTCGTCGTCATCAAAACCCAAGGTAAAAGACCAAGCGAACAAACACTAAAAGAAGCTGGAGAGTTCGCCGCAGCCTTCTCACGCGGATGGCGGGAAGGTTTCGCCTCAACAGATGTTTACTGGGTTAAACCAAACCAACTAAGCAAAAGTGCACCATCAGGCGAATACGTGCCGCGTGGCGCCTTTGTTGTAAGCGGAAAAAGAAATTGGATGCGTAGTGTTCCGCTTAAAGTGGCTGTTGGCGTAGTTGCCGAAGAAAACGACAAAATAAGGTTTATAGGTGGACCATTAGACACTGTAAAGACGAAAACAAAAGCCTACGTCACAATAGCGCCTGGAGAAAAAAGCGGAAAAGAACTTCTAAAACAGATTCTGAAGGCTATAGCCGAGAAAATGCCAAAAGAACAACGAGAAAAAGTGTTAAAGGCTTCAATTGAAGAAATTAGAGAATTCATCCCTTATGTTAGAGGAAGAGTTTTAGAATAATAAGTTAGGTTTTACGGTTAAAAGGATAAAATAGAAAAACTCATAGATAGGGGGAACAAATATTAGAGAGGAGAAAATGGTAATTAAAGTTCTTAAAAAAATGGAGGCTTTGCGGGGATTTATCCAAATTCCTGTAGAAAACAGACTCGAATTGGTTGGTAACATTAAATTGCCACATTTTACCACATTAGATGGTAATCCAGCGAGAATTGACAAGTACTTTAGACTTTGGTCTTCACTTCTAAAAGGAAAATTTCAGCAAGGCACCAAAATACGATTAACAAAAACTGAGGATGGATTCCATGTGAGTCTTGTTGAAGATAAAAGCGAAAATAGAAAAGCTGAACGAAAGAAACGCCGCAAAGAAGGGACTCAAACCAGTTCGTTCGGTTCACCAGGAAGATTTGGTCACGATTCATCAAAATTCTACAATAGTAGATTATATGAAGGCTTGCCTAAGGAAAAAGAGAACCTGGTATACTTTGAAAACGAAATCAGCAAAGACGTTCTGAACAAGATTTTTTGTAAGAGCAGTGAACACATGGATGAGCTACCCGACAACAGTGTCCATTTAATGGTAACTTCTCCACCTTATAACGTTGGAAAAGAATATGACAGGGGTCTCACTTTAGAGGAGTATAAGGATTTACTAACAAGGGTTTTCAAAGAAACATATAGAGTGTTAGTTCCGGGAGGCAGAGCCTGCATTAATGTGGCTAATTTGGGTAGAAAACCATACATACCCTTAGATGTTTTTGTAGCTCAAATAATGTTAGATATAGGATTCCTTATGCGGGGCGAAATAATCTGGGATAAAGGTTCAAGTGCTGCGGCATCCACAGCATGGGGCAGCTGGTGTTCACCAAGTAACCCTACTTTAAGGGACATCCACGAGTACATATTAGTTTTTTCGAAAGATACGTTTAGTAGAGGCAACCCGAAAGGAAGGAAAAGCACAATTACCCAAGAAGAATTTTTAGAGTGGACTAAAAGCGTTTGGTGTTTCCCAGCGGAATCCGCTACGCGAGTTGGTCATCCCGCTCCATTTCCAGTTGAGTTACCCCTCCGACTAATCAAACTCTACACTTTTGAGGGAGAAATTGTTTTAGACCCTTTCATGGGCAGCGGAACAACAGCCATAGCAGCTCTTCAAACCAACAGATACTATATCGGTTACGACATAGAACAAGAGTACGTGAAATTAGCCGAAAAGAGAGTTAAAGAATTTTTAAACAAGCGGGCTCAAGTAAAGTTAGCTGAATTTTTAAGTTAGTTCTCTTTCCAATAATCCACCCATCTTTGGTATGATTTATATTCTATTGCTGAACGCTGCCAGAAGATTTCAATTTTCCTAGTGGCACTATCTTGGAGCAACTTTAAAAGCGCATCTTTACTTATCTCTACTCCACGCGGGTTTGTTCCCGGTTTTGGAAGTTTAAAATATTTTTCTCGTCCCATAATTTGGAAAAATCTTTGTTGAACTTCTAAGGGAATACATGAAAAAACGCCTTTTTTATTCCATCTAATTTGTACAAGCAAAACATCAGTTTTAGGAGTATAAGTATCCATGAACTCTCTTGCTTTTTGGGCATCAACGGTCCATGAAAATTTAACTCCACCCATCCCAGTAATAGTTTTAATAGAGATTGGATATCCAAATAAGCGTACATCAACTTCAGGTTCAGTTATGGGAATTTCAGTTTCCACATTTTCCTCTCCAAACTTATAAATTAATAAGGCAATCAAAATTTTTTCTCGAAGCGAGCCAACTTCCATTCCCACTTTTCCAGCTCTTGAGCTTTCCAACTCGGCAAGCTGAAATAGATAAGGCAAACGCCTTTTAATTTTATCCACAAGTTTTTCATCCTTAAATATCTCAACCAAACGACTTGGCATTTTTCATAGTCCTCCCATATCTAATAGCGAGCTAAGCCATTGCCAACGGGCGCTTATAATAAATTATCTACATATACTTTGCGACAAGTACAACTTTTGATGCACACTTCACTTGAAGAAATTAGAGAATTTACTCTTTACAGCAGGGGCAAGGTTTTGAATAAGCTTTATTTAAGTTGTTTTTCCTATATTAGGCGGAGAGAAACCGCTTGGGCCACGTTTTCGTTGAGGTAAAACTTACAAACCCTCTAACACAAGACATCATAACCGTTCCAGAAGCGGTAGTTGACACGGGAGCCACTTTCACCACGATACCACAAATTCTCGGTGAAAAGTTAAGGCTAAAACCATTTACGAAAAGAAAAGTTCGAACAAGCGGCGAAGAGGAGCTAGCAGAATCCATCCTTTTGATACGAATCCAAGAAGAGGAAACCGTAAACCCCGTTTTAATAAGTCCAAGAATCGACCGTGTCTTGGTTGGCGTGCTCACGTTAGAAGCCTTAGGCCTTAAGGTTGAACCTAAAACTGGAAAACTGGAAAAAACAGAACTTCTGCTTTTGCTTTTACTAGCTGAGAATATGCCCTTTAACCCTCTAAAACAACATTGAAAGTTTTGGCTTGACGTTTAATGGTTGTTCTGGCTTTCTCCTCCAGTTGGCTTGTTTCTTAGGAGGTGATCCGGCCGCAGGTTCCCCTACGGCCACCTTGTTACGACTTTTCCCCCCTCACGAAACCTAGGTTCGACGCAGCCAAGAATGACCACGCCTCACCTAAGAGTCGCTCGGGTGGAACGACGGGCGGTGTGTGCAAGGAGCAGGGACGTATTCACCGCGCGATAGTGACGCGCGATTACTAGGGATTCCATGTTCACGAGGGTGAGTTTCAACCCTCGATCCCAACTACGGCAGGCTTTAGGGATTGCCTCCCCCTTTCGGGGTTGGAACCCATTGTACCTGCCATTGCAGCTCGCGTGTGGCCCGGGGGATTCGGGGCATACTGACCTGCCGTGGCCCGCTCCTTCCTCCGCCTTATCGGCGGCGGTCTCCCCAGTGTGCTTAGCTCAAAGCCAATAGCAACAGGGGATGCGGGTCTCGATCGTTGCCTGACTTAACAGGACACCTCACGGCACGAACTGGCGACGGCCATGCACCTCCTCTCAGCTCGTCTGGCAAGACCTTTAATCTGGCCTTCACCCTGCTGTCGCCCCCGGTGAGATTTCCGGCGTTGACTCCAATTAAACCGCAAGCTTCACCCCTTGTGGTGCTCCCCCGCCAATTCCTTTAAGTTTCAGCCTTGCGGCCGTACTCCCCAGGCGGCAGGCTTAACGGTTTCCCTGCGGCACTAGAGCGGCTCGTAGCCGCTCTAACACCTAGCCTGCATCGTTTACGGCTGGGACTACCCGGGTATCTAATCCGGTTCGCTCCCCCAGCTTTCATCCCTCACCGTCGGGCGCGTTCCAGCCGATAGCCTTCGCCACTGGTGGTCCTTCCGGGATTATAGGATTTCACCCCTACCCCGGAAATACCGTCGGCCTTTCCCGCCCCCTAGCCAGACAGTATCCCCCGCAGTCCAACGATTAAATCGTTAGATTTAACGGGGGACTTGTCCAGCCGGCTACGGATGCTTTAAGCCCAATAAACATCCCCACCACTCGGAGAGCTGGTATTACCGCGGCGGCTGACACCAGACTTGCCCTCTCCTTGTTCCCCCAGCTATCTACACTGGGGAAAAGCCATCCTCAGCGGACAGCACTCGGGATGACCCCGTCACACTTTCGTGTATTGCGGAGGTTTCGCGACTGCTGCGCCCCGTAGGGCCTGGGCCCTTGTCTCAGTGCCCATCTCCGGGCTTCCGCTCTCACGGCCCGTACCGGTTATAGGCTTGGTGAGCCGTTACCTCACCAACAACCTGATCGGCCGCGGCCCCATCCTTGGGCAACGCTTAGAAGCATGGTCTAAGCGTCCTTTAGGCGAAGATCCATTCCAGGAGTCTTCACCTATCGGAAATTAGCCCCAGTTTCCCGGGGTTGTTTCCATCCCAAGGGCAGGTTAGCCACGTGTTACTGAGCTGTGCGCCGCGCTCCCACCGTGGCTTGGAAGCGCACGACTAGCATGTCTTAGTCTCATCCCGATAGCAGTGGGGTCCGGCAGGATCAACCGGAGTTTGGGAGTTACAACCGCAAAGCCAACTGGATTTGGAGGGGAATAACCATTAAACGTCAAAGCCCATTTCGGACCTAACGCCCATGGGCATGTTAGGTCTACATGTTTGTCCCCGCAATTGGAGGCCAACCATCCTCATCCTTTGGGGCGTTTTGTACGCCTTTTTAGTTGGGGTTGAGCCGCCGCCATTCTAATTGCGGGGCTTGGCTGTTAATCGCCTAAATGAATTTGAAGGCGTTTCAGCTGATATAAATATTTCTTTCCAAACTAATATACGTTATTGTTGGTTGTTAACAAATCAAGTGTGTTAGAATACGAATTTTAAACGCTTATGTGGCAAAAATAATTACATGTTATGTGTCCATAATAAATGAAAGATTAGGAAGAGATAGGAATGGATGTGCAAAAACTGTTTTTATCCATTGCAGAAGCCTTGATGGTTTATGAACTTATCGCTACTGGATATGGGATACTGGTCATTCACGTAACCAAAACATGGTCTGGGAGACTGGCTTGTTGACAGAGGCATACCTTGGCTTACATTGGATATTTTTATGATGGTTAGTTTTGCCTTGTCTTTCTTCGGGTTTATATTTTGGAGATACCTAAAATACATGGAGAAAGCAAAATAAAATTACTTTTTGGTTGAGCGCCATTTTCCATTGTCTCCAAGTATGTATTTGACTGTGCTTGTTAGTCGTGCGAGTATGTTGATTAAGCGTAGGATTGGGTAGAATGGCGTATAGAAAAGCAGTGCCTTATAGTTATGGTGATTGTATGCGTATTTTAGGGCTATTGCCTGATTTATGATGCCGATTAGTAGGCTGTATGATACGAAAACGAGTAGGTTAAGAATGAAGAATGTGCGGTCTGAGGCGAACCAGAAGAGGAAGGGAAAGGCGAATAGGGCGGCTAAGTCGATGAAGGCGCCGCCGTACTCAAAAATGTAGCAGTACCATAAGAGCAGTGTTAACCAAGACTTTTTGAGTAGTAAGTCTTTATGTATGCCTGAAGTGTTGTGAAGCCAGCCTGTAAACCATCTGAGGCGTTGATTCCATAAAATGTTGAATGATGTGGGGGCGCTTGTGGAGCTTTTGGCAACATCAACATAGGCGACTGCAGCGCCTTTCCGATGCATTTCAAGGGTTATTTCTAAATCTTCGGTTACTGAGCGAATATGTTTGTTGTTTAGGATTTCTCTGAGAGTGTCGGCATCGTATAAGCCGATGGCCCCAGAAACAACCAAAACATTGTTGCCAAGCGATTGGGCGCATCGGGCTATGCCTAAGCCTTGGCTGTATTCAAGCTGTTGCAAAATCACGTATGGGTTGAATTCGCCGTTTCCATCTGAGGGATGCACATATCCCGTAACGGCTTTTTTCCCGTTTGAAAGCATGTAATCAACAAGCGCCTTCAACGTGTTGGGCGTCCACCATGAATCTGCATCTACAACGGCTATTAGGCTGCCTAAAGCTTTGTCAACGCCTGTTTTGATGGCTTCAACCTTGCCCATGTTAGCCGAATGCCTAACAACTTTTCCGCGGATTTGTGGATGCCTTTTGCGGTTAAATTCCATTGTCGCCCAAGCAATTTCGTATGTGTAATCACGGCTTCCGTCGTCAACAACGATTATTTCGCATAAACCAGCATATTTCCGTGCGCATTTGAAAAGGCTTGTTATGCAACGGGCAATGTTTTTCTCTTCGTTATAGGCTGGAACAACAAAGGAAACCATTGGATAAAAAATTGGATGCCTAGCCTTTTCCCGCTTGATTCTTGCGAAGGTGGATGCTAAAGCCCAAAAACCAGCAACGCCAACAGCTAAAAAAGTGTACCAACCATAAAAAATTTGGGCGGTGACAAGCCAAAGCCAGTTTATGGGCTTATCCGCCACGTATCCAAAAGTGTAGACTATAAATGCATTAGCGAAAACTGGGAAAAACCGCCATGAAAGGTAGGCTAGAATGAATGGTGTGCAGAAGGTTAAGTAAACAATTCTAGATTTTAGGCTGTAAATGGAAGGGTCCCCTCCTTTCTCCAGTAATAGCAAAAGCCGTTTACGGAATAAAGCAAGTATTCCCAAAGGGAGAATATTCCAAATAGAAAATCATAAAACCAATACACGCAATTATCAAGTTTAGGATTATGGTGGCTTTAATGGAAGACTTATCGCGGTATTACACCTTGCTCAGAGACCCAACACGTCGAAAAATAATTGAAATTTTGGGTGTTCAAGAAAAAATTGGGTTTAAAGAGTTGAGGGAAACTTTGGGTTTAGGCGTGGGCACAGTTTACTATCACTTAGACATGCTTTCAGAATTTATAACACAGGACAAACAACGCAAGTATAGGCTTAACGATAAGGGACAAATGCTATACAGAGTTTTGAAGGAGGGAAGCGTTCCGCCGACATTGGAAATAAGCGAAACCTTCAGCCACCGCTTGGCAAAGTGGATTTTCCTATCGCCACTATTCGCCAAAACAAACAAACCCTTAAGGCTTTTGCCAGCTTCAATAGCCATACTGTTTTTCGGTGCGGTTGGCACTGCCTATGCGGAGCTTGAACCAGCCCTATTCTTTTATAACTTCCAATATTCCGCATATAGCTTCGCAAGCACTGTGGCATTGTTTATCTTCAACTGGATTGGCTTGTTTCTCTTCGCAGAAGCGCTTATTTATCTACTTTATCGACGTGTAGGCAACGATTTACAACTTTTCGTATGCGTAGGGTTGGCAACACTTCCATTAGCAGTTTATCCATACCTTCACTTAGCAGTTCCAACAGTTTTGGAGACTCAAAGCCTATTCGCTTTGGATGCGAATGTGATTAGACAAAGCCTGTTAATTATCTTGCAAATTTGGAGTTTACTGCTTCTGTCAGCGGCTTTCTGTTTTGGAAAAGGCTTAAGACTTGATAAGGCGATTGTCGTAAGCCTAACAGCCATATACTTAAACATGGCTGTTCTATTCATGCTTGGAAAGTTCACATAAGTTCGTGGTTTCTAGGCAACTTTCTCATAATCAGTCTATCTGGAAGTTTTTCCATAACAAATAAATAAGTACCATCCATTACATATTTGAGCAACTTTAAAAAGGGGAGAAATTATGAACCGAAAAATTTTGTATGCGCTTCTTGCCTCCATAGTAGTCAGTTCAAGCTGTCTTGTGGCTGTAGCCGCTAACATCGTCACCATGCAGTGGACGAAATACTTCTGGGTTAGGCAACCTCAATTGCCTATCGAATGCGAAATAGAAATTGGAGAACCGAAAATTATCGGATGCCCTATCGACATTAACGTAACACTTAAAGTAAAAGATGAAGTAAATTCCATCTCGGGCAACCTTACCATTGACTTGTACTGGTTCAATTGGACTTACAATGATTGGAGAGGTTGGTACAAGTGGTCAATTGACAAATGGCAGTACGTTGATACTCTCCTTGAAGAAACTAATGTGACCATAACCCAGACAGGACAAACTTGGACGTGCAAGTATACGCCTGAATGGATAGGTTTATACAAGGTGGTTGCAACGTTCAGCTCGGAAACAGGAACATTCACGGCAGAGGGTTATTAGTTTAAGGATGCAACAAAGAGTCTAAACCTTAACCCCTCTTTTCTTTGTCTCTACAAAAGAACAGGATTGAACCATAAAATAGCATAAGTTCGTGGTTTCTAGAACTTTAGAAATGCGTTATTCTGGTTTTTTCGAAACGATTTTCTTAATAAACCGTTTAACACAGTATTTTTCGGTGAAAAAGCTTGAAAAACGCTAAAAAAATGATGAAAACAATGTCGTTGGCTTTTCTATTAGCATCTATAGTCATACCAGCGTTTTTGGCTGGCATCGTCAACGCCGCTGGCAATAAGCAAAAATTGAACTATGCGCTTTCTAATGACGGCAAATGGTGGAAGGTTCAAACAGATTTAATAACAATAATGTTTCCCGCTGGTGGAAAGAAGCCCATGTTCCTATGGTGGTACGCAAACGACACAAGCAATATTCATGTGGTTAAATATAAGGGCTTAATTGAGTACATGACGCTTGACTTTGACTATTACCGCAACGAATACGTGGCAAATGCCTTAACAGTACGTGAAAGGTTAGAGGCAAAATATGCCGCAGCTGGTCCCCATCAAACTCGAATTAGAGAAAAAATAATGGAAGGATACCTAAAATGGCTTTTGGGCTTTCATCCTGCTTTTCTGCCGTTCAGTGCTTGCCGTTGGAATTTGAGTAGTCCCGAAGAAGTTACGAGGGAAGATGGTGTTTCATACATTTCCTTTAACTTCACACTTGTGGATGCTCCTCCAATATTTGATTTCGCCGATGGCAAAGTGATAATCCGCTGCAGATTTTACGCTACGGACGCCACGGAAAACGTGTATGGAATATACAATTACACGGTGAAGGCTGGAGAACTGAAAATGGACTTAGTAATACAATGTTGGGATTGGAACATAGACAAACTCAACGACTTATTTGAGGTTCTTCAAAACGAGTTCGGCTTAACTGTTCCAAAACTGCGCGCTGGTTTGGCGTTGTTGGTGGACTTAGCATCCATAAATGTCGAGAACCTTCAAATAGCTGAACAAGACGTCAACACACCATTGCAAACAATTCCCGAAGATGCTGCAACCGATCCAGCAGAACCTGTTGGAGAAAACTCGGGCTTATCCAACATAATTGCTGAGGGACAGAAAATCCAAGTGCGAAACATGATAACCAATGAAACAGCGGCTCTAAACATTAGAACTCGCTTGCACGAACGGTTCAAGCTACGCTTCGCTAACGAAAGTCAAACTTTAACTGGATTCTTTGATTTCGTTAATACTGCAGTGGTTATTAACACCACCACTCAAGAGAAAACCATAGTCAATGTTACAGCTGCTTACATGCCGAGAGGAAATTACATGAAGTTGCTTATAGGCTATCCATACTTTGGTGATGGCGTTTTAGAACATGACCCGTCCATAGGCGTTGAAAAGGTTGTTCCGTGGCTTTCGATAAAATTGCCGTTGATTTTGATAGGAGCCACCGTGGCTATTGCCGTTGTGATAATTGCTGTGAAGGTTCTGAAAAAGCCGATTAATGTGTTGGCTGTCAAATAATTTCCCCTTTTTCTTTGTTGAGTAAAAGTTTTATATAGTATATTGCTATACACTATTTTGGGCTTCTGCATGAAAACAACTGAAAAACTGGAAACTGAAGAACTGCGTTGGCAAGTTGTAAAAGCCATATTAGACGAGTTTCCAACAATAAGGGAGAAAGTTAAAAACTATTTGAAAGAACAGCAGAAACCAAAGCAATAGCCGAAATTTAATTTTCCTTGAGCAAGTGTGGAGGAGGCAACTTAACATTGTTTTTGTAGGCATTTGTGTTTTCTGTTTTAAGAAGTTCTGTTAACTCCCTATAACGCCTAAGAAAATTCAAGCCCTTCTCAGTTGTCTTATAAATTTCCTTGCCATTTTCGCAGATTTTATCCAGCAAGTTGAGTTTTACCATAAACCGCAAGTAATGGTTAAGCTGTGTAAAGCTTAGGTTTGCTCTATACATGATTTGGGTTTTTAATGTTCCTTCTTCGGCTATTTCTAAAATTTCCGCAATTATGTAAAGTTTATCTCTCCTTTTAGGTGAGGGGTTTAGATTCCAACTATTCATTTTCTATATTCCTCTTTTAGAACAGTTTTCTAGATGAAAAAGCAACTGCGAATATTTTAAGTAGTGTTTCGCTTATGCATTTATTCTAAAAAGTGAAATATTCTCTAGAATAAACTTCTAGACAAAAACTTTATTTTACGTGGACGGAAATGGTTAGGAAAAGGGTGGGTAAAGTGCTTGTTGGGTTAATGGCGGATACACATGACAACTTGCCACTGATAGACAAAGCAGTGAAAAGGCTGAACGTCGAAGCCGTTGGGCTTGTGCTTCACGCTGGAGATTACGTTGCACCTTTTGTTATCCCAAGATTTAAGGAGTTGAAGGCAAAGTTGATTGGAGTTTTCGGCAACAACGATGGAGACCGTGAACTTTTGAAGAAAAGGTTCAGCGAAAACGCTAATTTGGAAATACGTGGAAACTTTGCAGAAATAACAGTTGATAACAGAAAAATTGCGTTACTGCATGGAAGTGATGAGGAACTTTTAAAAAGTTTGATTAAAAGCGAAGTTTTTGATGTTGTTGTATATGGACACACGCACAAAGCAGAAATCAGCCGTAATGGAAAAACGTTGGTTGTGAATCCAGGCGAAGTATGTGGATACCTAAGCGGCAAATCAACAATAGCCATATACGACACAACAAAACACCAAGCAAAACCAACAATACTATGACACAAATCGTTTTGGAAGTAACACTCACCATAGAGAACTATGGCAAAAATAGTACGCCTACTACAGTATACTTGGTGTGTATCCTGGCAAAAGAAACGACAATAAAATCATAAGACTGAACAAAGTGATCTCAGTCTACTTCAACGCGTAATTTAGGGAGTAAGGTTACAAACGTGTAGTTTTTTATAGAGCTATTGGAAAACTATTTTTAGTGAGACAGATGAAAAGAGGCGCAAGCGCATCTGCCGCAAAAAGACCAACGGAAAAATCACTGTTGGAGGCGCTTAAACAAAATTGGGAGCATGCAAGACACGTGGAGACCCAAAGGCAACAGCAATTTTACGTCTTTATTGTACTTTTTGGAGCAGTAACGACCATCTTAAACAGTCAGAAGGACATCTCACTTTTAACTTTGTCAAATTTTTGGCCAGTTTTTTTGTTTTTAGCAATAATTTTATTGCTCATGTCCCGGAACATTACTAAGTGGAATATTGAATTTGGAAACCACATTAGGGCTATTCAGTGGATTGCAGAAAAACTCGCTCTCATTCAGCCTTTGTCAAACGAAAGAAAAAAGCAAATAGAAGAATCGAAATATTCAGAAGAAGAGAAAATAAAACTAAAGAAAGACGCTATGTTTCAAGGTTATATTGGGCTGCCTTTGCCGTTACCTATCCGAGTTCACAGAGTATTTGATTATCTTTTTCACTTTCTACTGGGAGCAATGCTTTTTTTGTTCTTCATTTGTTTGTGGATTTGCTCTTTTGAATATTTTTCGACATCCTTGCATTTGTGTATTCCTCAGTATCGTGACCTATTTTATGCGATAGGATTTTTGGGTGGAGCCACCTTTGGGATTTCTATCAGTTTCTACAACTTAACCAAGATGAATGAAGCGTACAGTTACGCCGAGAAATTGAAGTGTATCAGAACACCTGAAGAAATTAAATTGAAATATGAGGACAAGCCTTATTTTTGGGAAACTCAGTAAAACGCTATCCAAAAAGAAAAATTGCTGCAATGAGTTGCATTAAAAACGAATACATATTACAAAACAAGATTTAACAGTTCAGAAATATTATGAATCTCTAAACAAATTTTGATCGACTTTTGTTCCCTATAATCCCTCCATGGCGTACTTTCACTGATAGGACAGACAAACAGTGCTGTCTTCATCCCAACTTTCATCGCTGGGATAATATCTTTAACTGGCTCATCACCCACATATAGCGTTTTTTGAGGTACAAGGTCTAATTTAGAAAGAGCTACTTGAAAGAATCGTACATCAGGTTTTTCGAACCCAATTTCTTCTGAGCTTAAAACAAAGTCGAAAATATTATACAGACCTGCAGATTTCAAGCCTATCTTTAAGTAGTCTTTCCTTTCGTTACTCAAAACACCAAGCTGTAAACCCGTTAGCTTCAAGTTTAATAAAGCTTGTTTCACATGTTCGTAGTGCTGGGAGGACTTGAGTACTTCAATGAATCCATCTCGGTATATACGTAAAAGCTTGTTCACGATAGTTTTATTAGGAATTATTCCAAGTTTTCGAATAGTTGCCTCTACAATCGTATTCTCTTGGTAGAAATGAGAAATGTGAGCATAGTTTGTTTCGTTGTTCGCTTCAGTCCAAGCTCGAATGAGTTGATGCTCAGTGATTCTCTTAACTTTTGCAAGAGCCATAGTAGCTGACCTCGCTTTTAGTTTAAGGATAGAGCTAAAGGGATCAAGCACCAAAGTATTGCCATAGTCGAACAAAATAGTACTAATTCCATATTTCATATACCTAATCTTTAATAATGCAACTTTTATAATTTTTGTGTGCGCTAACTGCTTAGTTGATGTGATAATCTTTTGTAAGAAGCTTCTAATTTTGCTGTTGGCTAATTGTTGTTGTATGGTTTTCTTTCTTGGTTTGCCAGCATAAACAATGTCGCCAATTCTTTATCGCTTGCTCCGTTCCGCATAGGCGTTAAAGCATCCACCAAATTGTCATTCCGCATTAAACAAGGTTTAAGTTTTCCATCACTTGTCACACGTAAGCGTGTGCAATGCAGGCAGAATTCCGTGTTTTCTATTGGATGCACAACCTCAACTGTTACGTCTGGCAAATGGTAAACTTGACGGTTTTGCATATACCGTCTCGTTTCAACTTTAACCGCCTTCTGCTTGAGCATACTTTCATATTCGTCAAGTGGCTTGTGGTTTGCCACGTAATAGGCGTGGCTTATGTTTAATGGTTCAAGCTCTATCAACTGCAAAATTGCGCTTGTTTCTCTGGCGAATTCAATCATTTCCGAAACAGCCATGTCATTTACGCCTTTCAAAACAAGCATGTTAAGTTTCACGGGATGAAAACCAACTTTCACAGCAACTTTAACGCCCTCTAAAACATCGGCTAATTCGCCGCCGGTTAACTTGCCATAAACCTCTTCATCTAATGTTGGAAGGCTTATGTTAACACGCCTCAAACCATTTGCACGCAGTTCCTCGGCTAAGTTGGCAAGCGCCGTTCCATTGGTTGTCATGGAAAAATCCGTTAAACCGTCAAGCGAAGCTATACGCTTGACAATTTCCAAAATGTCTTCACGCAAGAGCGGTTCTCCGCCTGTCAGCTTCACTTTGGAAATGCCTAAGCCAACAGCAACCCGTACAATGCGGACAATTTCGTCAACGGTCATCTCCTCCGCAGAATCAGCAAGTTTCTTTTCGCCTTCCATGTGGCAGAATTGGCAATTTAGGTTACACCGTCTTGTAACGGCTATTCGCAAGTTAAAAAGCGGACGCCCATAACCGTCAATTAACGCCATCGTTATTCCCGACTGTGCCTAACGATGTGAGCGACTTCGGGCAATATAAGCTTTTCAAAACAAAGCCTAACAGCCTCAGGCGAACCAGGAATACAGAAAACAGCTTTGCCCTTCACCACGCCAGCAACTGCACGAGACAAAACAGCCGCAGAACCTATATTGCTGTAGCTTAAAAACCTAAAAATTTCGCCGAAGCCGGGCAGAACCTTTTCAAAAAAGGGCGAAACCGCCTCGATAGTTACGTCTGAAGGCGCTATACCAGTGCCACCGCAAAAAACAACAACATCCAATCCAACATCGGACAAAGCCGTTCGCATGCAATCCTCAATTACGCTTTTATCGTCTGGAATGATTCTTCGAAAAGCCACCAAATGCCACGCATCTTTCAAGAAGGACTCGATTAAATCTCCAGAGGCGTCGTCCACTTTTTCGCCCTTTTCCAGCCTCTGAAAGCGGGAGGTACTGCAAACAAAAACGCCGAACCGTAGGCTTTTAGGAGCTTCAGCCTTATGCCTTTTTGAGGTTTCACTCATCTGCCAACATCCTCAGCCTTAACTTTTTCTACAACACGAATATTTTCAATGGCTGTAAACGGATACTGCCCAAACTCATCCTTTTCGTATTGTTTCACCATATCCCAAACTGTTAAAAGAGCAAACGCAGTCGCCGTTAAAGCTTCCATTTCAACTCCAGTTTGCGCCTTCGCTTTGACAATGGCTGAAACCTGCACTTTAGATTCATCTAAAATGTTTATTTCAACTTTCACGTTTGTTAACGGCAGGGGATGGCAAAGCGGAATAAGCGAACTCGTCTTTTTAGCGGCTAGAACACCAGCAATTTTAGCGGTGTAAAAGGGGTCGCCTTTCTCGATTTTGCCTTCCCTTATTAGGCGTATGGTTTCAGCCTTCAACCTAATAGTTCCAGTGGCTGTTGCCTCACGAAAAACTTCTGGCTTGCCAGAAACGTCAACCATAGCCATAAACCTTCACGCCCAGCACAATAATTGCGGATTTCACTTATTTGTGTGTTCCCAAACCTCAAATAGTTTTTGAACAGCTCCAGCCTTAGGCGAATGCGTATTAAGCCTGTAAAGGCGAATTCTCCCAAATTTTTTATGGAGGACTATGCCTTCATCCTCTAAAATTTTCAAGTGCCTAATAGCCGTGTTATAATTTATGTTGAGCTTACGGGCGATTTCAGAAACGTTCAACTCGCCGAACTGCACAAGAATTTTTAAAATTTTAATTCTCAACTTTGAAGAGAAAAACTCGGTTATATCCACGGCTTTTTACCTCTCCGCCTTTTCCAGTATGGCGGTTAATTCCTTCTCCAATTCGTAAGCCGAAATTCTAGGCAAATAAATAATTGTTGACCTCCCACGAACGCCAACATTTAAAACTTCAGTTTTTAAAATATCTAAACCCGAAAGAAAACGCAAGTACTTCCATAATTGTGTATGGCTGTGCGGTTGCACATCAAACTCTTCACACACAACACAATAGGCTTTTTCAGCTTCAACAAGAGAAACATGGGCTTTCCCGCTTTCCTTGAAAAGCCTTGCCACGCCAAGCAGAAAAAGTTTTTCATGCAAGCCAAAATGGGCTAGTTCGCTTTTTGGCAAAGTTGGAATTATGCCTGAAACAGCCTTGCGGACACATTCTGGCGTAACAGCATCCAACCCTTCAGCGTCAGCGTATTTTCCAGCCCGCCAAAGCAGTTCAATGGCAAAACGGGCGTTTCCACCCTCGGAAGAGGCAAGGTCAGCTATTAGGCTTATAACATCCTCAAACACCGTTGAGGGGTTAAACGCCAAACGCACACGGTCGCTTAAAATGTCAATGAGCTGTTCCTTCGAGTACCTTTCAAGCGAAATTATGTTGTACTGCAACGTGCTCCGCGTGCCTGCGTCTAAACGTTCAGTTGCCCTTAAATCTCGTAGAATACATATTAATGAAAGCCTTTGAGGCTTGTTTGGTCTTGTTTCCTGTAAACGTGTAAGCTTATAAACGGCTTCTGAACCTTCATGTTCAATGAGGCTTTCAAACTCGTCTAAAGCTAGGATTACGTAGGCGTTTTCTTCATCTAAAATTTGCATGAGAACGTTTAGGAGTTCCTCTGCTGAGTAGCCCCGCTTTGGAAATCCAGGGTGAAAAGCCGATATTATATGTTGTAAAATGAGGAAGAGGTTTCCCCGATATTCGCGACAGTTAACATGAATGTAATGGATGGTGACACAGCGCTTTTTCGCTTCGCTTGTCACTTCCGCTCCGAAACGTCTGGAAAGCACAGTTTTGCCAGTGCCAACATCACCAGTTAGGATAACTCTCTGAGCCATTTTATCTGGAAACTGCCAAACAAAACCGAAAAACTCCATTAAAAGGCGAAGTTCCCGTTCTCTGTGAGGAAGCCACTTGGGAACATAATTAATGTCAAGTTTCGCCTCGTCACGAAACACACTGCGACGATACAACAATTTCTAAACCCCAAATAAATATTGTGCAAAGGTTTGTTATTCTTTTTCCCTCTAAAGCAAAAAACATAAATACGCATTTGCTGTTTTTATTGCGAACGGAAAGATGATTCCAAAATACTTCTTCCTAACCAAGGGCGTTGGCAAACACAAAGACCAATTGCAATCTTTCGAATTAGCCCTAAGAAATGCGGGGATACAACACTGCAACATAGTGAACGTTTCAAGCATAATACCGCCGGGATGCAAACTAATTCCAAGAGAAAAAGGCTTAAAAATGATGAGACCAGGTGAAATAACATTTGTTGTTTTGGCTAGAAACTCAACTAACGAGCCGCATAGGCTGATTGCTTCATCAATTGGTGTGGCTATTCCTTCAGGCGATGACAATTATGGTTATCTTTCTGAGCATACCTCTTTTGGACAAACAGACGAGTCTGCTGGAGACTACGCTGAGGATTTGGCGGCGACTATGCTTGCCACAACCATGGGCATTCCATTTGACCCTGAAAAAGCTTGGGACGAGCGGAAACAGTTTTTCAAAACCAGTGGGTTAATAATTAAAACAACAAATATAACGCAGTCGGCGACTGGCGACAAAAACGGTTTATGGACAACAACAATAGCAGCAGCAGTCTTCGTGCCCGCTAGGAACAAGTCTAAACGTTAGAAGTGGTATTTAAAAACCAACCTTTTTATTTTTGAAAAATAAACAGTTAACACTAAAATGGTGAAAACTCCAATTATAAAAGATGGGGTGTTTATGGTATTTTTGGCGTATTTGGTTTATGGCTTGTCCGAAAGCTGTTGCCGTTATTTCTATTGCTGGTGGCACATAAGTGTAATAGCGTGTTTGCCAGCCAAGATAATAACCAAACTCTAAAGCCAAATCTTTATAGTTGACTTTGCCATCAAGGTTTAGGTCGCATGTTGAATTGTTAGAACCTAAATTGTGGTACATAACGCTTAAATCGGTATTGTCAACTACTCCATCTTCGTTAAGGTCGCCCATTGGCTGGTGCATTTCAAATCTTATCCATTGCAACCTTATGTAATGGTCTTCTGAACCAAAATCAATATAAGCACCCATAGGACTTGAAACACCCGAATCACAGCATGCATCAACTGACACGAGAAAACCATAATAGCCAGCCAATGTAACATCCATTTCTACGCTAAAAGACATTTCATTATCAAATGGTATTCGAACACCTCCCTCCGCAGTGAATTGCACAAGTTGAAACTCTCTACCCAAACCATGATACCTCTCAACTACCGACAGTCCTATTGTTAATTGAGCCAAAGAGGTGTAAACATTAGTAACCATATCTCCACGAAGATAAAAGCTAGCGGTAACTTTCAAATGCCCACATGGAAGATAGAAAGACCTGTCGGTGTACATAGTACCCATGTTGAGCCATGCATAAACGGCATGTCTCATATAAATTACACTTTGAGCCCCCATAAAACAATAGAAATACCCTGTCGCATTATCCACTCCAGCCCTTTTAATCCACGTATAACCCTTGGTAAAGGGCCTTCCCTCTTTGTGTAAACCCCACTACGAGGATAGGGAGGATATTCCGTTTTGAGTGTTATTTTTTCTGAGGAAGTTGTGTGGGGCGGGTTATAACATCAATTGCGCTAGAAGTGTCGTCAGAAGTGCTAGCAACATTAATTTTTTAAACTTCATTTGAATTCGCCGCCTTTTTCCGTCTTCGCTTGAGCGCTAACCCCCAACCAACTGCAATAATAGTTGCTGAAATGCATCGTTCCAACAAAGTCACTATGGCGCCTAAATCTGGATTTATTAGGGCGTCGGGCGATAGAACCTTGAGAGCGACTGCTACCAACGTGCTTATGGCACTAGTAAATAATATGAAGAAGCCTAAAGCGGACAGCAACCACCCCTTGTGTCTTGTTCGCCAATACGCAATAAAGGATAAGCACATAAACACTGCCACTACCAATAAAAATTCATAGCCATCTATCGCTAAGACTGTAAAGACAACCGATTTTATAGCTTCCTTGACCATCTCTCTTTCCGTTATCATTAATATAGCACACCACTCATTTAAGATTTAGCCTTTGCCAATAGGCACTTCTTTACCAGAAGGCATAGCGTGGTGAATTTCTCTGTGTTTATGGCCTTCTCCTTTCTCCTAATTGTGTGTTGGATACTGCCACATTTAACACAATATTTTTCCTCACTCATCTAGATACCACGCTACTAGGAATTGAATTACCTTCTCGGTTAGGTTGTATTTTATGCCTAAACCCCTTAGATATGTAGCCCAGAGGACTTTATGTGGAATCATACTGACTTTGCTTCCTTTACTTGCTTTACATGTAATACTGCCTTTGGCAATGCTTATAAAGTTTTCTTTACCAACCTTACCAACAAGGCTGAACAGGAATGCCAAAAGCCCTAGGAGCATCAAAAATTAGTAGCAAATTCCAGATAACAGTCCCTGAGGCTGTAAGGGAAAAACTAAAAGTTAAGGTTGGCGACATCGTAATCTTTGTTGAAGAAAATGGAAAGGTTATCATAACAACTCAAGTTTTTTGAAGGTGTTAAAATAGCCACCTACTAGCCTATCACTTTCTCAAAATCTATCAACAAAACCTTTAAAAATCCAAACTCAACACTTAATAAGCCCATGAAACTCAAACCACCCATCATAATTGTTAACTTTAAAACATACTCTGAAGCAACTGGGAAAAAGGCTGTTGAAATTGCAAAGAAAGCCGAAAAAGTAAGCAATGAAACAAACGTTTGCATAGGAGTTGCTCCCCAATTCGCAGACATAACCACCATAGCTCAAACCGTGGAAATTCCAGTTTTCGCCCAACACGTAGACCCAATCAAACCTGGCAACTACACTGGGCATGTGCTTGCCGAATCCGTGAAAGAGGCTGGCGCCATAGGAACATTAATCAACCATTCCGAAAGACAACTTAAACTTTCAGATATTGACGAAACAATCAAAATAACCCGTGAAAAGGGGCTTTGCTCGGTTGTGTGCGCCAACAACCCAAACATAAGCATGGCTGCGGCAACACTTAAACCAGACATGATCGCTGTGGAACCGCCGGAGCTTATAGGCACGGGAATCCCAGTTTCAAAGGCGAAACCTGAAGTGGTTACAGACACTGTTAAACTTGTTAGGCAAGTGAACAAGGAAGTTACAATACTTTGCGGAGCTGGAATAAGCCGTGGAGAAGATGTTGCAGTTGCGTTAAAGCTTGGCACTCAAGGGGTTTTGGTTGCAAGCGGAATTGTAAAAGCGAAAGACCCGTATGCGGTTTTACGTGAATTTGCAGAGTCAACAAAACTGTGAATGCGTGGTAACAGTTGAAGGTTGAGGCGGAATGCGTCGCATGCATAGTTAATAGGGCTGTTGCTGAAGCCGTTAAAGCCACAACAAACCCAGCTTTGCGTTTTAGGGCGATGACGGAGCTTCTGCGCCTTTTAAACAGGGAGTTTAAGCCTTCGGCTGTTCCAGCAGACCTCGGCACTAAAAGAGACCGCCTAATAAAGCGTGTAACGGGCAACAGCGACCCATATGCAAGGGAAAAAAGGATAAGCAACGAAAAAGCCTTGAAACTTTTGCCATACACAAAAAAACTCGTTGAAGAAGGCTATACGCAGCAGGATAGATTCAAAAAAGCGTGTTTATGCACTATAGTTGCCAACGCAATGGAATTCGACATTCCAGACCACAAATTCAACTTCAACAGCCTCAGAAAAAGTTTGAGGGAAGCCGCAAAAGACTTAGCCATAGACGACACAAACAAAATTTACGAGTTAACGAAAAAGGCGAATACGGTTCTTTATTTAACGGATAATGCTGGAGAAATAGTTTTCGACACGCTTTTGGTTGAGCAACTAAAAAATATGGGTTTAACAGTGATTGTTGCAGTTAAAGGCGGACCAATCCTCAACGACGCAACTTTAGAAGATGTGGAAACTTCTGGAATTGGCAAAATCTGCGATAAAGTAATAACTACGGGAACGGATGCTGTTGGGTTAGCCCTAAACGAGTTTTCACGGGAGTTCCTAGAAGTTTATAACAGCGTAGACGTTGTTTTTGCGAAGGGCATGGGATACGCTGAAACTTTGACTGAGTATAAACTGGAAAAGCCTCACGCTTTACTTTTTAGGGCTAAATGCAATCCGGTGGCAAACTTTTTCGGCGTGATAAAAGAGAAAAACGTTGCAAAGTTGATGCCTTAAATGAAACTGCCATCCATGACAGTCAACGGCGGAAAGCTTTCACGTTTTGAAGACGCAATCCAGCAAGAGTGGATTATAACAAACGGTTTAGGCGGCTGGGCTTCCTCCACAGTTTTGGGCATAAACACAAGAAAATACCATGGACTGCTTGTGGCGGCGCTTCACCCGCCTGGAAACCGAAGGATATGCCTAGCAAAAACAGACGAAGAGATATGCGTGGGCAACGCCTCCTATCCGTTAGGAGCTAACGAGTTCAGAAACGAAATTTTTCCAAAAGGACACTTATTCCTAAAAGAGTTTACCGTTTCACCCTATCCAAGATATGTTTACGCAGTGCAAAATGTTGGAGTTCAGAAAACCATATTTATGCCTTATGAAAAGAATGCAGTTGTAATCCTTTACGAAGTTTTGAATGAGAATGGTTTTGATGTTAAAATTCGAGTTTATCCCCTAGTGAACGGTAGATACATCCATTCAATCACAAACAAATGCGAAGGCGCTTGGCAATTTTCCGAAAAACACGGAGACACTGAAGTGGAATTAAGCATGCCACAATACGTGCTAGTGATGAAAACAACGAGTGGGCGTTACTGCAGAAGCGAAAGATGGATTGAAAGATTATATTATCGCGAAGAAGCTTCACGTGGGGAAAGCTGTTTAGACGACTGTTATCAGCCCGGATACTTTGAGGTTGAAGTGAAAGCCAGTGGAGATGAAAGGTTTGCGGTAATAGCCGTTGCAGATGAAAGCGAAGTTCATGCACGGAAAATTTTGGATGAAATATTCGATGTGGAATCCATCCGCCAACAAGAGCTAAAACGCAATGAAGATTTTTTGGCGAAGTTTTACATGGAACATGAAGGCGTTCCCTTAGATGACTGGCTGAAATGGATTGTTTTAGCCACTGACATGTTTATTGTTAAGGGAAAAAACGAAACACAAAGGTTTGTTGTTGCTGGTTACCACTGGTTTGAAAGTTGGGGAAGAGACACATTCATTTCATTGCCTGGTTTAATGCTTGTTACTGGAAGATTCGAAGATGCAAGAGAAGTCTTCTTGACATTTAAGGAGTATTGTAGGCAGGGTTTAATACCAAACCTCCTTTCAGACCAGTTTGGACAACCGCTTTATAATACGGTTGACGCCACTTTATGGTTTGTAAATGCAGTACTCCAATACCTGAAATATACGTGCGACTTCGAATTTGTCGAAAAACAGCTTTGGGAAACCCTTAAGGCAATAATTGGAAACCACGTTGAGGGAACAATGTTCAACATACACGTAAACAACGATGGATTACTTTCGCATGGTCCACAATTAACTTGGGTAGATGCATCTGTGAATGGGCAACCAGTAAATCCAAGAGCTGGAAAAGCCGTTGAAGTTCAAGCTTTATGGTATAATGCCCTAAAAACAATGGAACTAATAGCAAACAAACTCGGGGAAAAAAGCCTTTCAACGGAATATGCGCTGTTGGCTGAAAAAGCAAAGAAAAGTTTTGTTGAGAAGTTTTGGAATGCGAAAAAGGACTATTTGTTTGATGTAGTAAACGAAAATGGAAGGGATGACTCTTTAAGGCCTAATCAGGTTTTGGCTGTTGCTTTAGACTTTACAATGCTTGACAATGAAAAAAGCGGGAAAGTTGTAGACGTTTTGGAGCGTGAACTTTTAACGCCTTATGGCTTGCGAACATTGGCGAGAAACGACCCAAGATACATGGGCGTTTATTGTGGTGACAGAAGAAGCAGAGACAAAGCCTACCACAACGGCACTGTTTGGCCTTGGCTTTTGGGCCCATTTGTAACGGCTTACCTAAAAACTAGGGGTTACAGCGCTCATGCATGTGAATATGCCTTGAAAAATTTTCTTTTGCCATTGTTTACTGAACAGATTTTTAAGGCTGGGCTGGGCGTGATAAGTGAAATTTTTGATGGAGACCCGCTGCACACGGCTAGGGGCTGTATAGCCCAAGCGTGGAGCATAGCAGAGCCTTTTAGGGCTTATGTTGAAGACGTTATGCAGTTTAGACCAAAACATGAAAAAGAAATTTTAGGTTTGAATTGCCTTTCTTAGGCTTTCAGCGGCGTTTTCTGGTGTGATGGTGTTTATGTATATGCCTGTGCTTTTTTCGAATCCAGCCCAGATGGCGAGGCGTGGATAAACTTCCAAATGCCAATGATAATGTTTATGCGCTTTTTTGTTTAGGGCTAGGTGAAAACCGAAATTGTAAGGCGGGTCGTTCACCAACCGTTTTAAGGCGTTGAAACATTTTTTAATGGTTTCGGCGAAGGTTTCCATTTCATTTTGGGACATTTCAAGCGGCGAAACCTCATGCTTTTTGGGGAAAATCCAAAACTCTATGGGGTTAACGCTTGCCCAAGGCGTAAAAACTACAAACTTGGAATTTTCAAGAATAAGCCTCGGACCAGCCAACTCATTTTTGATTATTTCGCAGAAGGTACATTTGCCCTTTTTCTTCCAGAATTTTCCGCTTGCCCTAATTTCTTCAGCCACAATTTTTGGAATAAAAGGCGTAGCGATTATTTGGCTGTGAGCATGAGAAAGAGAAGCGCCAGCTTCTAAACCGTGGTTTCGAAATATGGAAACATACTTTACATAAGGTTTTGCGGAAAGTTCTCTAAGCCTATCCAAATAGGCGTTGACAACATGAATTAGCTGGGGCGTTTCGGCGTCAGCTGGATGCTCATCATGATTTGGCGATTCAACCAAAACCTCATGATGCCCAACAGCAACAGCCAAACCACTATCACGTTTTAAACGGTGAACTTTCTCTTTCGGTGGAGAAAACGCTGGATAAAGGTTTGGAACACAGCGAACAAGCCAATCTTTATGGCGAAAACCATCTTCATCTTTAGCTTTACTAATTCCACCATCAGCCTTGAGATAAACCATGACTGCGGGCGGAGTCATATGCTCGTTTCCTGGACAAAGCGGACAAACACCAGATTTGGCTTGTTGCCTTTCTTGTTTGGCGAAGTCGGTTGGACGGCGACTGCGTTCAGTGGCTATGACAACCCAACGGTCAAGCAAATAATCCCTACGCACTTCATTAAACGACATACCCTAAAAATCCAATCTTCTACTAAATTAACTTTTATCAACAATCACGTGTAGAAATTTGAAAAGACCACACCTGCAATTTCCCCTTTTTAATTGTTGTTATTTTAAAGAAAACACAAACAACAACATTTAAACTAAAAACTGCAAGTGTCGTCGTCCCCTGAAAAATTGCGCCGACGACATTTAAAAAAACCCAGTGGAAGGCGGCGGGTCACTGAGGTTCGACGTCCAGAATCCGCCGAACCCCCCAAACCCTACACTCGTACCCGCACCCCCTTGAGCGCTGAACGCCCAAGCTTAGGTTGCTCCCTCCCGGGCCTAGCCAAGTTCGCCTGGCAAACACCATGGCAAGCTTCCCTACGGAAGCCACCCGGCAACCGCCAGCCCCAAGGGACGGATAGTCAAAGCTTCGGAAATGAAGGGTTTCAGCAGCCACAGACGCCTCAGCCTCAGCTTTCGGCCCGTCGTGTAGAGGGTTTACGGTACAGGGGACCCCTAACCCCCCGCCTAAGACCCACCGCCAAAACATTCAAAAGCCAACAAAACCTATAAAACTTTACCTAAGGCTACTGTCAAGCCACTCCATATAGGCTTTATAACCTTTAACAATTGGCAACGCGATTATTTCTGGGACTTCATAACTGTGTAAGGCTTTAACCTTCTCGCATAATTTCTCAAACAAGTCTATGTGTGATTTCATTAAGAGAAGGTATTCCTCAGCCCTTTCAATTTTCCCAACCCACCAGAAAAACGAAGAAACTGGCCCAAATATGTTAGCGCAAGCAATCAATTTTTCGTTAAGTAGGCAATGCACAATTTTCTCGGCTTCTTCCCTGTTGACGGTTGTCACCATTACAATTATGTGAGAGTATGTCAAACTTTTCACCTCAAAATTTACTTGGAGGTCAAACTTATTTTTGTTCCTTGTTTTAGGAAACTTTTTAAGACACCTAGAGAAACTACATGAGAACCCGATTCGAGGTGAAAGTGAGTGCCAGAAAAAACAACAATATCAATTATTAAATGCGATGTGGGTTCATTAGCTGGACACCAAACAGTTCCTAAACCGTTGCTGGACATCGGAGAAAAACGCCTAAGAGAAGCTCAGGAAAAAGGATTAATCAACAGCCATTTCGTTTTCCACGCCGGAGACGACCTAGAACTCCTCATGGTTCACACCAGAGGCGAAAACAACCCTGAAATCCACAAACTTGCTTGGGACACCTTTCAAGAAGCAGCAAAAAAGGCTTCCGACCTCAAACTTTACGGTGCAGGACAAGACATTCTAAAAACAGCCTTCAGCGGAAACGTCCGCGGAATGGGACCAGGAGTTGCCGAAATGGAAATAGAAGAAAGAGGTTCAGACCCAATGGTAGTCTTCGCCGCAGACAAAACCGAACCAGGCGCCTTCAATTATCCGCTTTTCCGCATATTCGCCGACCCCTTTAACACCGCTGGACTTGTAATCGACCCCGGCATGACTGGAGGCTTCAAATTTGAAGTTCTCGACACAATCGAAAACAAAAAAGTTGTCTTGAAATGCCCCGAGGAAATGTACGATTTAATCGCTTTGATTGGAACACCCAGTCGCTACGTGGTTTCACATGTTTGGCGGGCAAGAGACAATCTTATATGCGGTGCAACAAGCACAACAAGGCTTTCGTTAATTGCAGGCAAATACGTGGGAAAAGACGACCCGGTAGCCATTGTGAGAGGACAACACGGCTTACCTGCAGTCGGAGAACTTTTAGCACCGTTCATGCACAGCTATTTCGTTGAGGGATGGATGCGTGGAAGCCATTGGGGTCCACTAATGCCAGTCGGCCTAGAAGACAGCAGATGCACAGCTTTTGATGGACCGCCAAGAATTGTGGCGCTTGGTTTCCAAGTTAGCCACGGAAAAATCGCCAGCGACGACGACGGCAACCCATTGATAAGCGACATATTCAGCGACCCAGCCTTTGATTTGGCTCGTCGTGAAGCAGTGGAATACGCAGCCGTCCTCCGTAGAATGGGAGAGTTTGAACCAGCCCGTCTAGGCGCTGAAAGCATGGAATACACCACTCTACCAGAAGTTCTAAAAAGGTTAGAGAGCAAATTTGTAAAAGCAGAATAGTTTCCCTCCTTTTTCTTTTATTTAGGCAGATACTCATAGTCAACATTGGTAAATGGATGACTGCAAGCCTCGTTAATGATGTTTTCCCATTAAAATAAATGCTGCCACAGCCATCACACAAACCACCACTATAATTAAGGTTAAAAAGAACATTTGCGGCATCCCAAAAACGTAATGCTGAACTTCATAATCTAAAGTTACAAGCTTATCTTGCAAAGAGCCTACATTAGAAAAATGCAAACTATATTCGCCTTCTAAATCACAAACAAACTCATAACGTAAATCGCCTCTTTCACCAAAATCCTTCACCGTCCCATTAGGATAAATCATAGAAAAATTCAAACCACCAATAACGGTGAATTCTATCAAAACACGGTCATCAACTGCAAGATTAATGACTTTTGTTTCTTCTCGACCTCCCTTCACAGTAAAGCTCATCGTAGTGGCTTCCGCAAATTCAGCAATAATTAGAAATACCATTGGAACCAGAAGGAGGTAAATGAACAGTTTCTTAAACCAGATCACAAATTAATTTCTCGCACATCAACTCATAACTCTTGTTGAATAAAGATAATGATTAGAAATGCAAACGAGGTGGCGCGGGGTGCGGGATTTGAACCCGCGCGGCCCAAACGGACCACAGGCTTAGCAGGCCTGCCCCCTACCAGGCTAGGGCAACCCCGCCTTGATTTTTCCTAATCTCGCTTGATTTTTAAGGTTTCCCCATCATTTACGTTTTCGAAAGTATAGCAATTCGTCCTTCTCACACACATATTCGAAGCCAACCTCTAATAATGCTTTAATCTCCTAGGGGGTTGAGGCAACCTTAACGTGAAATTCTTGATCGGCTTCACCTCCGAAAATTGCTCTTTCAAGGTTTATGTAAATTTCCGTGTTCTCGATCTTTTTGTGTCCTAGAAGGGTTTTGAAGGACACTCGCTTCTCATGGTCATTGTTTCCTTGGCAAGAATATAATAAGCCAAAAGGCAAATTTAAGCCAGATGGATGATTCTTCCATTTGATTTTGCCTTTATGTTGGGGGTCTGTGAAACAGTAGCCGTAGTTTCGGCAGAGCCAACGCTGTTGCTGTATCCTCAAGAGTTTGCACTGTTCTATGCTCTCAATGGCTTTTTCCAGCCTCATGCTATAGTTGGGTATGTCCGTACGATCCACCCCCAAGAATGTATTATAAAATTAGAAAGGCGGGGATTTAAACAATATGATTGGTGCTCCGGCCGGGATTTGAACCCGGGTCCGCGGCTTTCCTTCGCTTTCGGATGGCGCCGAGAGGCCGCTATACTTGGCCGGACTATACTACCGGAGCCCTGAACTATACTAGTCTACTTTCTTTTTCGATATATGGCCACGCCATCTTTCTCACTATACCTTACATATTCGAAGCCAGCTTCTATTAATTTGCTTTCTTCTTCTAAGTTTCTTGCGTAAGCCACATGGTATTCGTCGCTTTCAAAGTTTATTAACTGTGTATAGAAATCTGTGTTTTCAAGTTTTTTATGCCCAAGAAGTTGCTGAACCCATTTGATGTTTTTAGTTTTATGATATTCCATGGTGGCCTTCCAGTGTCTAAAAGTGTGGAGGCGAATCTGCAGTAATCGTGGGTTCTGAAGTTTTCTCGCAATCTTTTTGCGTTGATTATAGAAATTTGCACGCAAAGTATACTGGTTTGTGTTGAATACGTATTCGCTTGTTTTAGGTAACGCATTAATCATGGCGATTGTTTCTGCTGATACCTTGATAGCTCTAGCCAAACTTCCCTTGACTGGGTTGTTAATTCTGATAATGCATGATTTTTCATCGATGTCGATCCACTTCAATTTTAGCGCTTCCGCAGTTCTGGCACCTGTGTCTTTCAGCACTTGAAGAAAAGTTGCTGTTTTCTTGCCACAACCAGCAATTAACTGATCCAGTTCTTCCTCGGTTGGAATGAAAGGCAGTTTCCTTTCAACCCTTGTTTTTGGTGGTTCAAATGCTATATTAAATGTTTTAGCGAAGCTTTTGTAGGCTACTATAAATACACGTTTGTTTGAGTCTGTCCAGTTGCTCGTAGCTAAAACCGTCAACACACTGTCTGGATCTAAGAGATTAGCGCCTCTTTTGATTAGCTGCTTAAGTCTGCATACACGCTGCTTTATAGTTTGTTCAGCAAGACCGCGCTTTTTAGCGTTCCAAGCGTAGTCTAAGATGTGCGTCGCTATTGTATTTGTCTCTGTGGCTCCCGCAGCCCGCTTTTCATTTTCTTTTTCTACTGTGGCCAAGGTTTGCACCGCCTCAAGGGCGGAGGGCACTCGCCCGTCTGGGTCATTATTCCCTTGGCAGGGATAGAATAAGCTAGAACGTGGATTTAAGCCGGATGGAAGATTCCTCCATCCGGTTTTAGCTTTATGCTTAGGATCTGTAAAGCGGTAGCCGCATTTTCGGCAAAGCCATCGTTGGACGCTTGAGCCGTCTCTTAGATAGCGTAAGCCGTCTTTGTAGAGGTTATCTGAGCCGCATGAGGGGCATGCAGGAGTCAAAGTCATCGCTACTTTACTCCAAATTTGCCAAGGATTGGGACTTCACGTAGCCAATATTCATCCTTTAAAATCTGAACAACCCGTTGGACATCTAGCCCCAACTCTTTAACTTTAGAAGCTAGAGCCCCAGCATCGACCATGCCATCTTTATCCTTGTTTTCTATAAGCCAAACTTTAATTTGCTCTAAACTCTCAGCCAGTGTAGTTTGTGTAGTTAGTGATGTTTGTGTAACTGGAGTTTGAGAGGGCTTTTCTTCTGCGCTTTCGCTTGTCACAATGTTTAGCCGTTCAGCTAAATCCTCCACAGTCTTGATAGTGAATTTGTATTCGCATCCTGTTCCTAAGCGCCTCTTTTCTGTGAAACCTAAACGCTTTAGCGCTCTTCCGATCCACTTAGTTGAAAGCCATTTTTGTTCTTCATCGAACGCTTGAGCCATTGCTTCTTTAATATTTCTTACTGGGTAGTAGCGTTCCCCGTTGCCTTCCTTAACGATTTTAAGTAGCGTTTGAACCAGTATATACTCGCCTGTTTCAGTTATGTTTTCGGTCTCTTTTTCTATTCCTTTCTCCTTTGCCAAAGTTTGCATTTTTTCCAAAAGGTTTAGGTCTGAAATGTGTGCGTCAAAGAATTTTGCTAATGTAAAAATTGGTCTCCATAGCTCAAGCTCCCTGTCTGCGATCTGATAACTCCCTTCTACACAAACGTCACTAATTTCACAAACTACACTAAAATGCTTAAGGAAAAATGTGTAAAGGCAGTCTCGGATCTCCTGCCAGATGGGATCTGTTTCCCTTGGCTCCTTGTGCGTAATATCCTTATTTTTGCCGCGCTTCATTATGATGGTTATGCATCTGTCCTCAAGGACATCCTCTATACCCTTTATATTCGCTATCATTTTTGGACCATAAACCTCAAAAGATTCTGGAACGAGTCTCTCCCTGTTCGTTTTCTCGGTTCTGTAAACTTTGGCTCCTTTCTTATACCCTGAAAGCAAGAGATTGCGCAGCTCTGTGGCTCTGTAAAACACATGAAACTGGCAACAGTCAGAACCTTTGTTTTTCCAGTTTGCGATAACGCTCAAACCTCAAATGGGAGAACAAACTTTCCGTTAGTTGCAGTTAACGGAAAAGTTATTTACTTATGGGGTGTAAGTGCTTAGGGGGGTTAAGTTTGTTATTCGACCTAAATCCAAAAGTCTCTTCAAAAGAACTGTTTGGTCGGGAAAGGGAGCTTGAAGAACTTATCCGTCTTGTTAGGGCTAGGAGATGGGTTGCCGTTCTTGGGCCAAGAATGGTTGGGAAAACAAGCTTGGTTAAAGTGGCTGGAGCTGAATTAAGAAAGGCCAAAACAAGGGTTGTTTATATGAACCTTTGGGGGGCAAAGGGAACGAACGGATTATTAAAAGCCATGGCACGGGGTCTTAACGATGAAAAAAGCATTCTACAAGAAATAAAAGATGTGGCTCAAAGGGTTGAAGGCGTATCCATCGGACCTGGTGGCATCTCAATATCAATCTCCAAAAAACCCATGACCACAGTGTGGGATTTATTGACGGCAATAGGAAGCAAGGCGGGAAATTGTGTTATTGCACTTGATGAAGTTCAGGAACTTGCAGCAATATCTGGTCGCCTATTAAAACTGTTAGCCAACATTTTTAATACACACCCAAACATAGTCTTCATATTTACTGGGTCAATGTTTGGTCTTATGAAAACTTTGCTTGAACCAACGTCGTCCTCACCCCTTTATGGGCGTTCTCCTGCAAAGCTTTATCTTAACCCCTTCGAGAAAGAACTTGCCATTAGTTTCTTAAGGAAAGGTTTTGAAGAGCAAAAGCTAACCCTAAGAGACGAAATAATAAATGAGGCTGTTGAAAGGCTTGACGGCATTCCCGGATGGTTAACCCTCTATGGAAACAACGCAGCAGTGCGTAAACTTCCACACCAAAGGGCCCTTGAAGAAACTATTTCAGAAGGAATAAAAATCGTGAAAGATGAACTTGAGCATTTTCTCGAAGGCAGAGACAAACAAGCCTATTTAGCAGCCCTTAAGGCAGCAGCCACATCAGCCCGTTGGACCGAGATAAAAGGAGCAGTAGAAATAGCAAAAGCTTCCCCTGTGAACGACGCAACAATTTACCGCATAATAGAAAACCTCAAAGCTGCTATGCTAATAGAAGAGAAAGAAAATGTCTACAGAATAAATGACCCCATGCTAAGGACACTTCTACTAACTTCACAAATAACTTAAGGGACGTAAGCACTTACAGTGGTAAAACATGAACATAACTTAACAACAAAATAAAAAAAGGGAAGGTGCGGGAGAAATCGACAACGTTTCTTAGATTTGGCCGGACTATACTACCGGAGCCTTCGTGGAATATAATAGTGTTTTGTTGTTTAAATTTTTGATGTTTAGAAATGGATGTTTTAGAAAAATTTGGGGTTTATTTTTAGTATTCTTCGCTTTCGCCTTCGCTTGGTGGTTTTTCTGGGGCTTTTTCTTCTTTTGGTTTTGTTGCTGCTATTACGTCGTCTATGCGGAGTATCATTGAGGCGGCTTCTGCTGCACTTTTCACTGCTTGTTCTTTAACTATTGATGGTTCAACTACGCCGTTGCCGTGCATGTTTTCGATTTTTCCTGTGAAAACGTTTACTCCCATGTGTTTTCCATCTGTTTTTTCATGGACTGCTCTCAATTCCACAATTATGTCTATTGGTTCCAACCCTGCATTTTCGGCCAGTGTTCTTGGCACTATTTCGATGGCGCTGGCGAAGGCTTCTATTGCGAGTTGTTCTCTTCCGCCGACTTTTGTGGCATAATCACGAAGTTCCTTTGCTATTTCAACTTCCACTGCGCCGCCTCCAGCGACTATTTTGCTGTTTTCAATTACGTCTGAAACCACTGACAGCGCATCGGTCATGGCTCTTTCTGCTTCGTCAACAAGTCTTTCAAGTCCAGCTCGCAGGAGAATAGCCACTGAACGTGGGTCTTTGCATTTTTCAACAAAAATCATTTTGTCTTCGCCTATTTTCCGTTCTTCAACCACGCCGGCCTCTCCCAAATCTTGAGGTGTTAAATCGTCCAAATCCGTGATTATTCTTCCGCCAGTTGCCCTTGCAAGTTTTTCCATGTCTGACTGTTTAACTCTTCTAGCGGCTAATATGCCCTCTTTTGCGAGGAAGTGCTGCGCCATGTCGTCGATGCCTTTCTGGCAGAAAACAACGTTTGCGCCCACAGCCTTAATTTTGTCCACCATTTCCCTTAGCATTTTTGTTTCTTGGTCTAAAAAGGCTTTCATTTGGTTTGGGTCGCGTATGCGTATTTCAGCGCTAAACTCTGTCTTTTCAATTTCAAGCGGGCAATCCAACAGTGCGATTTTTGCGTTTTCAACTTTTTTGGGCATGCCTACATGGACAACTTCCTTGTCTATTATTAAGCCTCTGACAAGTTGCGATTCAAGGAGGCTTTTTCCAGTCTTCTTTATTAGTTGTATGTTGTCTATGTCTGCAATTCTTTTTTCTCCACGTTGCTCTGCTATTTGTTTTACGGCGTCTATGGCAATTTCCGCTAGATGTTCTTTTGCTGGACCAACGGCTTTGCTTGCCATCGAAGTTAACGCCACTTTCCTTAGGGTTTCTCTGTCTTCAATGTTTACTGGTGTTGCTATTTTGTTTATGATTTCAATGGCTTTTTGCGCTGCCTTGCGGTAGCCGCTTACTATTATTGTGGGGTGGATGTTTTGGTCTAATAGTTCCTCTGCCCTTCGCAGTAATTCTCCAGATAAAACCACGGCTGTTGTTGTTCCATCACCAACCATGTCATCCTGTGTTTTCGCAATTTCAACCATCATTTTGGCTGCTGGATGCTCAACCTCTATCTCATTTAGGATTGCAGCGCCGTCGTTTGTTATTGTTATATCGCCTAAACTGTCAATTAACATCTTGTCCATGCCGCGTGGTCCAAGCGTGGTTTTTAAAACTTCGCCTATGATGCGCGCTGCCATTATGTTGTTTCTTTGAGCTTCTCTTCCGCGGCTTCTGGTTGTGCCTTCTTTAAGGATGAGGACAGGCTGTCCAGATTGGGTTGTTGTTAAGTAAGCCATACATTAAACCCTCCAAGTAAGTAATGTTTTTATCTAATCGGAAATAGCAGAAAAGCACTAAAATATAAACTTTTACCTTAAATGTTTGATGGTTATGTTTGCCGTCTGAGTTACCGTAAAGATACATAACAGTTTAAATTTTACTTTTAACCTTCTATGGTTAAATGGTGGTTGTTGACCTTGAAGGTTTCGGTTCGGTTCTTCACAACCCTTAAGGAGCTTATTGGTAAAAAAGAGGAAACCCTAGAGTTCTCCGACGAAGAAATCGTAACCGTGAACGCTGTCCTTAAGCGTTTGTCTGAGCGTTATGGTAAAGGCTTTGACGAGTATGTTTTTGAGGGTGAAACTGGTGAGGTTAAGGGTTTTCTTCAGTTTCTCATTAACGGCAGAAGCGCTTCGACGCTTGATGGTTTAAACACCAAGCTTATAAACGGTGATGTTTTGGCTATTATACCGCCTGTCGGCGGCGGCTAAAATGTCAATTTTGGGTTGTTCGTGTAGTCGCAAAATTGCAGTATCCTCTATATTTTTAGGTGTGTTTTCCATGTTGGGATGTTATGGGAACGTGTCTGGTTTGCGGTGAAAAATCGCTTTTAACCTCTGAAAGGCTTGGTGTCTGTTTGAAATGTGTAAGGGCGAAACCTGAAAAAGCCCTTGAAGTTGCGAGGGAAGTGCACGTTAAAAGTCGTGCTGTTTATGGTTTGCCTTTTGAGCCGCCTAGGGATGCTGCCGGTTTGCCTTGTGGTGTCTGCGCAAACAACTGTGTGATTGGTGTTGGCAAAAGCGGTTTTTGCGGTTTGGTTTGGAACGTGAGTGGGCGTTTGGTTCGTTTCGGCGGCACGGCGGAAAAAGGAGTTTTAGAATGGTATTATGATAGTTTGCCAACCAACTGCGTAAGCTGGTGGTTTTGTCCGGGCTGTACGGGTGCTGGTTATCCAAAATACGCCTATAAGCCTTCTGCAGAATATGGCTATTCCAACTTGGCGGTTTTTTATGGCGCATGCAGTTACGATTGCCTTTTCTGTCAAAACTGGCATTACCGCAACCTCTCAGCCAAACACAAGCCCGTCATAAGCGCGGAGGCTTTAGCCGCCAAAGTTGATAAGCATGTTTCTTGCATTTGCTTTTTCGGCGGCGACCCTTCTCCGCAGATGCCCCATTCGCTTGAGGTTAGCCGAATCGCCACGGAAAAGGCTGAAGCCGAAAACCGCATATTACGCATTTGCTGGGAAACAAACGGTTACATGAATCTGCATTTGGCAGAGAAAGCAGCGGAATACGCCCTAAAAAGCGGAGGTAACATAAAATTCGATTTAAAAGCTTGGAACGAAACTTTAAACATTGCCCTGTGCGGGGTCTCCAACAAACCCGCCTTTGAAAACTTCCGCTTAATAGGAGAAAAATTCTACCCGAAACGCCCAGAACTGCCACTGTTGTCGGCGAGTACACTGCTTGTGCCAGGCTATATAGACGCTGAAGAAGTTGAAAACATTGCTAAATTCATAAGCCAAATAAACACGAACATTCCTTATACGCTTTTGGCGTTTTATCCATGCTATGTGATAAATGACTTGCCAACAACAAGTAAAAAACAAGCTTTGGAATGCCAAAAAGCAGCGGAAAAACACCTAAAAAACATTCGCATAGGAAACATACATTTATTATCGTAAAATTAGATTTTAGTGCGGTACTTATGAATTTTTAAAATCTTCAGTTGCCACGTTGGTGGCGATTGTGATGATTTTGTTCATAAAATCCTTTGGTAACTGGCGGATTTTCATTTTAAATTTTTTCTTTAGGAATCCTCGTTTGAACTCCATCCATGCAATTTCCATGTTGTTTTCATCATAGAACACGTAACTGTTGTCTTTACGCTCCACTTTCAACCATTGTTTATCAGGTTCCTTATAGAATACAAGCGGATATTTTTCAAGTTTCGGAAGCGAATAACAAACTAATTGTCCATTCTCCAACAGTTGATATTGCCTCTGCAAAGAGCCTTTGCAAATAAACTGTAAAGTGGCTCCTCTAATTTGTTTAACCATTGGAAAACTAGCTAAATCCTCACGGTTAACCCCGCCAGCAAGGCGTATTTCCCCTTTAACTTCCCTAACTGTTATTTTCTCGTTTTTGCCGCTCTTACCAATTTCTTTTTCAATAAGCCTTCTCACCTCGTCGGGTAACTCGTCAAAATTTACTTTGTACTCCCGCTTTTTAGCCGGCTTACTTTTAGCCAAAACCCTGCCTTCTTCGTCGACAACCTCAAATTCGAACTCAAACCCACCAACTGAAACATTAAATAACGGCAATTCATAGAAATCATCCATCTTCATTTGACAGTTCACCTTTTACTGCTCGTTCCTTTTCCCATTCTTCTGCATTTTCAAACCATAATTTAAATGCTTCTTGAAAATTCTTTAATGTTTCATCAATGCTTTTGCCTTGGCTAGCCACTCCCGTTACTGGGTCGATTGCAACATACCATTCTCCTTCTTTATGTATGGCAACGCTAACTTTCATCATTGGCACCTATAAACGTAGTGGGTGACCAGTCTTATTAACGTTTTACGCCGCCCAGAATGGCGTTTTCTTTCGCATTATCGTTATGTACTCGTTTAATGTTTCCTGTTCTTCCGCAGTTAATTTGTCCATGAACGTTGTTTGTAGCGCTTTTACGTGTTGTTCTGGCACTTTCACGTACAGCGTATCCTTTTCGAATATATGTCTACCAACCATTGGTTTGTCTAGGCTTATGGCTACTTGCGTTCCTTGGCTGGCTTCTGGCAGGGCTTTGCCTTTCTCTTGGATTTGCTGTATTTCGCCAACTTCCTCGCCGTCTTCCGCCCTAACAAGCACAAGTTTAGGTTTTATCTTTCCAGCCAAAACTTCCACGCCTACAATGGCGGGTTTAGCCCTTCTGAAAACGTAGCCCTCCAAAATGCGGATTTTCGCTGGTTTAACTAAACTGGCAAATTCCCCTTCAATCTTTGCTTCTCTTTGAGTTTTAAGCCAAGAAAGGTAATTGTCTGTTAAATGGTAAATTATTTTTTCCTTGAAAATTTGGACACAATTGTTTTTTGCTTCTTCTTCGGCGTCTGGCAAAACTTTAACGTTAAAAGCCAAAATGACGCCGTATAATGGTTCGTGTTCCTTCACAACAGAAGCCTCTATAACATCACGCTTTGAAACTTCGCCTACGTCTGCCAACCGAATAGGCACGTTGTTGCGTTTTAGGTTTTCAGCAATAGCCTCCAAAGAACCAAGCGTGTCCGCCTTCAAAATGACGCCATCAACATCAGTGGCAATCCTAATACGCTCAATCTCCTCAGAAACAAACTTAACATATTCGCTAGCATCTTCACCTTCCGCAACGGCGTACAAAGGCGCACCAGCCAAAGCACCTTCCAAATCTGGCGCTACAATTTTGACGCCAGCAGCAGCCGAAACAGAATCCACAGAAGAAAACTTATCCCTCGGGTCTCTAATTTCGTCCAGTGGTTTTGGAACCAAAATAGCCCTTATTCTAGTTACAATGGGCTTTTCTCTACCGCCAACAACAATCAAATCGTCTTTCCGCAATATTCCATCATAAATTATGGTGTTAAGCGTTAACCCCAAGCCAGGCTCCTCCTTGACCTCCAAAACCGTGCCTTTTGCAGCTCCGCTTGTTATCTGCAACTCCTTCTTCAAGTATTGCTGGGTTAAACCAACCAAAACTGCAAGAAGCTCAATTATGCCTTCGCCTGTTTTGGCGCTTGTCGGTACAATCGCAATGGTTTTTGTGAAATCCTTTATGCGGTCGAAACGGTCTGCCCTAAACCCCAAACGTGAAAACACACCAATAATTTCATAGATCCTATTGTCTAAATCCTCCCTTACATATTGGTCTTGCATTTGATAAACCTTCAAAAAAGGCGCATCCTCAACGGAGCGCCAGCCGGGCACACGGTCTATTTTGTTGGCAGCCACCAAAAAAGGTGTTTTGCGGCTTTTCAAAATTTCTATACACTCGTATGTTTGAGCTTCAAAACCTTTTAAAACGTCAATAACTAAGATGGCTATGTCGGCGGCGCTTCCGCCCCGTTTACGAAGATTTGTGAAAGCTTCATGTCCAGGCGTGTCAATAACTAGTAAACCTGGAATTTCAAGTTCACCACTAACCATAGAAAGCAAAGGACCGACAAGTTGCTTCAGTGTTTCCACTGGGAAAAAGCTTGCGCCTATGTGCTGTGTCATTCCCCCAGCCTCGCGGGCTTGAACGCTTGTTTTTCGAATTTTGTCCAAAAGCAAAGTTTTACCAGTGTCCACGTGCCCCAAAACGCAAACAATCGGTTGACGAATAGACATTGCGCATTCGCACACTCCACGCAGATTTTACAAGCAAACACTTTTCAAAACTAATAAACCTACTGCCCTAATAAGCAGTGTTACCGTTTGTTGCCTGATTCTAAATGGCTAAGCACCAAATCTAACGCTGGAAAACTTGTCTTTAAATCCATTAAATTTGTTTCGGCTATTAGTTGTTCCTCATCGACATTAAGCCCTTTCAAAGCTTCTGCAACGCCGTTTTTCGTCGGTTCAATTTTCACCCCGAATTTAACCTCGATTAGCTTGGCAATATTTTCTTCTATGCATTTTTCTTTCCAGTTATGGTTGTCCATAAAGTGAAATCGTTGTTGCCGACAACTCCGTTTATGCACAAGGCGTTTTCGCCATTCACAGAAAATTTTTGAATTTGATTGACTTCAACACAGAATTTCCTAAGCTTTTCTTCAACTTCCCTTTTAACTTCCGCTTTAGTAAAATGTTCCTTGTCGATTAAACAGAGAAAATTCCTAATGTTGTACTTGCTGACGTATATTTTTACAACTTGTAGAACGGATAATCCGCTGCCGAAACGGTATCCGGGAAGCCTTGGAAAATAAAGGATTTTATTTGTCCCGTCATATTTTTTGGCGGCAGCCCTAAGCACTTTAAATTCCCTTTTTCCATTTCCAGTTAACACTCCAATAACCATTTTAGCTGGTTTTCTAATTTCTTCGGCTAGCTCCATAACTGAAACCTTTACAGTTGTAGGGCGTCAACCAGAAGCCGCGGGTCTTGGTTGGCTTCAATTATCGCTTCAAGCTCTTCTAGGCTTAACTCTTTATGAAGGAGAATATCATCCGCCGTCTTCTTCAACTGTATTACCTTGGCGTCTTTAGGTTTCACCTCTAAAAGCCTGTCCAAAACGTCTATGCTATGCGTTGACAAAACCACTTGCCATTTTCCCCCGCCAAGCCATTCCAACAACATCCTTATAAGTGTGGGATGCGCAGCGGCTTCAAAATCATCCCACAAAACAACATCAGGCTTAAAAGCGTTTACGAAGAGCATTATGGCAATAGCCTTCTCAACGCCATCGCCTAAATCAGCAAGTTTAATGTAAAATGGGCCAGCCTTTGGAAGTTCCTTTCTTGCACAAAGATGCTCTTTGTATATTAAAATCTCGCTGTATTTGTCATCAACACACTCGCTAATTCGTTTCGCAACTTCGGAGTGCGCATGTTGCTTCACAACAAAATTCCAATACTCATCCCTTCTAAGCTCATTCGCCAATGTTCTGATGAACTCTGTGCTATTTGGAATAAAAAAGACTAACTTCTGAATATCCTTCACATTTGGTTCTATCTTTAATGCAGAGGCTATTTCCCCCCAATGGCAGGTGCGGTTTTATTGTCAATTATCATTTCTTCCATGTGACCGTTCTCATTTATTTTAATTTTCCATGAGCTATCGTTAACATTGTAAGTTAGTTTAGCTTTGCCAGAATACGCATAAACCAGTGAACTTGCTCCGCCTATTAATCCTTTTAAAAAATCTATTTTATATATTGACACGATTGGTTCAATATAACCAGAGGGTAGAGGCAGTAGGGATAGTGCTCCTAAAATTGTTGATTTTCCAGAGTTGTTCCTACCTATCAAAACGTTAAACTTGGACAGCCTAATTGGTTCTTTGCATTTTTTGATGCCTCTAAACTCTTCAATATCCACTTGATGTATAAACATCGTATTCCCACACTTTTTAATGAAAAATAACTTTATATTGTTTGTTCCTTTTGGGTGTTATTCGGTTTTTGCGATTATTAGGAATAGTCCAAGCGTTAGCAGTAAGACGCTTAAAAAGCCGAAGAATGCTGTGTAATCTCCTAAAGCTTGGGTGCTTGTGAATGTGTAGTATGTGGCTAATGCTCCAGTGATTAGGAGTATGAAGCCGAAGAATTTTTCGGCTAGTGTTATGGCGAATCCGTCTTCTTCGCTCATGGCTTTTTCGCTCCGTTTTGTATATTAAAGCCGTGAAAGGGTTATTTTAAATTTCTTATTTTTTGGATGTTTCCGCAAGTTTTGCTGGCAAATATTCGTCGACTATGTATGTTAAGCCATATCTGCTGAAGGCTTCTTGCTCCGCTTTTCTCCTAATTTTTAGGAAAGTTTTGATTTCTCTCTGCCACAGCGGGTCTTTGTAGCGTGGGTCTTTTTGCAGTTCATAAAGCCTTTTCACATCCACATCATCCAATGGGTCTGTGGGCAGCTTATAGTTAATTATGTCCGTCGCCCAAACTCCGCTCCATTTGGCGTCCGGCGTGTTTAACTCGCGCAGATGAGCGGCGTTTGCCGAACCTGAAATTATTACCATGGCTATGTGCATTCCCCACGGGTCGCCATCTGTAAAAATGTAGACTGGAAGGTTCAACTCCGTGTTTAATCGCCTAATAAAATGGCGTGTAGCCCGTGGCGCTTGTCCAGCCGTTAACACAAGTATGGCGTTAAACTTTTTGTGCACGTTTTCTTCTATGAACCGTGTGAATAAGCCGCCTTTTTCTATGGCTATGACTTTATCTGCTGTTGTTTTAATGAATTCGGCTGATGTTAAGGCTGGTCCTATGAGGACTCCGTCTGGATGCGAAGTTAGGTTTAGGGTTTTTCCTTCGTAGCCTGGCACTGTGTATTCTATTGTTAGGTCGCCGAAAACTGCTGAGCGTTCTTCTGGGAAAATGTTGAAGTCTTCCCGTGAAAAGCCCAAAACGGTTTCTAGATCTGTTATGATGTTGTTTGATTCTTCTTGGTCTGTGAAGCTCATTTCGTAGGCTTGGGCGGAATAGTAAACATCTCTTAGGGTTGATGTTTTACGTTGCGAAGTAAGCTCATGCGAGAAATATGCTGCCCAAACAAGCTGTGTGAACGGTTTTAGGTGGCGTATGTTGCGGGCGCTTCTCCGCACTGTTTTGTCTCCCAAAATATACTGTCGCAGTTGGGGGTCGTAATGTATGTTTTCTGTTGAGCGGCTTGGCATTGTTATTGACGGGAAATATCCGCTGTCAAGCTGCTCATAAATTTTAACTCCAAGGTTTTCTAAATCCGCTAAAACTTCTTTTTTCTTCTCTATCATGCTGATTTTATGTTTCTTCTGCTCCAAAACGTTTCACACTCCATAAAAGTTTATTTATGTCTGGAGGTTTCTCTTTGCCTGCAAGCTGAGTGGAAAACTGGGCTATTTTGGGAAGGTATCTGCCAAAAACTCCCAACCTTTTCTTTTCCTTATCCACATGTTCTTTTTGGGTTAGGAAACGTTGGATTTGGCGGGCAACCTCCCTAATTGCGTTGGCTATTTCTCTTTTCACTTCGGGTCTGTCGGCGATGAATTCTTTCCCAACTGTTTTGTACGGAACTTTTGTGCTGCAGATATGCACTATTATGGCTATTGGCATGTCAAGCATAACCTTGTATCTGCGCCAGTTTATTGCGTTTATTACTTTAACTGAAACATCGCTTGCTTCGTCGTAAAGCAGCGGTATCCTATTTGCGAAGCGATAGATTAGGAATCCGTCTTTTTTGGGGATTTCTCCGCCGTAGGCTATTCCAACTTCAACAATGAAAGGGTGACCCGCATAAGTGGCGGGTTTGCGTTGATGCACAACCACGAATTCTGGTTTAAGCTCCTTCATTATTCCAGCTTTCAGCAACTCTTCGCCTAAAGGCGAAAGGCAACTTGCGTCTGGCGCCAGAAAATCCTTAAACTTTTTAAGCATGTGCATTAACCTAACAATTTCTTCATGCGAAAGTTTCTTGGGGTTTTTGGAGGGGCTTATGTTGCTGAACTCCAAAAATTTTTGTGCGGTAACATCGCCGACTCTGTGGAAGTGGTTTTTCAAGAATTCAAGCATGTTTTTGTGCGGCGTTAACTCTATAAGCCTCTGAAGAAGTTCCACGTCCACGCCGTAGGGGTGCGGCTTAGTCTCTTTTGGCGGTTCAGGCATTTCCTTTGTAACTCTAGTAAACTTGTAAAGCCTTCCTTTAGGGTCAACGAATGTCAAGTTTGCATAGGGGTTCACCATAGCCGTTTGTTTGAAATAATCCAAAATTTTCGGCATAGCCCTCAAATAGTCGCCTTCCAACGTGAAATCAACTATTGTTCCACGCCACCCTTCCTTATTTATGAGGACTTTCCTATCCAATATGAGCGGGCGGTTTCTTTGAATGTCAATCATAAGCTTATACATGTAAATTCTCGCCATGCCAGTACTCGAAATAATCGTGGCTGGTTGATGCGTTGTTATTTGCCCATACAAAAGCGCCATTTTACCGCCCAAACCAAAAGTGCCACGTTGCTGTTTCAATTTGTATTTTGAACCATAAAGCACCTGTCCAAAAGCGGATGGAATATGCCTAGGCGGAACCCCAATACCATTATCTTCAACCCTCAACCTATAAATTTGGGTTTCTTTGCTGGCTTCACCCTCATAAGAAAGCCTAACGTAAATGTCAGGCGGAATTTTCAGGCTTTCAGCAGCGTCCAAAGAGTTTTCCACAAGCTCCCTTATGGCGGCGAAAACAGCCCTAGAAGGATTAGTAAAACCAGCAATGTCACGGTTACGATAGAAAAAGTCGGAAGCGCTAATCTCTTCAAACACTGTTTGAGACACTTTAGCCTTCACCAACAACCATTAATTATTACGGTATTGTTTTCGCTTGCTATTTAATTTAACTACTTTCCTTGAATAGATGCAAGATGTATTCTAAATGTCGTCGGCGCAAAGGAAAAATTGACAATGACATTTGAAATTGACATATGTAGTTTACTTGTGCAATGAGCGTACATAACATCCTATATACACCAGTAATGTGCAATTCTATCTTGGGTATTTAAGAGTACGCCTTTGCTCTACAGTAGTGTAAATGCTCACACCTAGACTTATTAAAGAGATAATTGTTGCAACAAGCGACAGGGCGTTGTTGAATTTCATATTATTCAATTGATTTATTTGCATGTCAGCTTCCACTTTATTAGTCAACGTGATGAAAGAGTAACTGTCAATGATTCTTTCATTCTCTTTTAACTCAATCATCCATAATCCAGTGAAAAGAAGCTTCTGCGTAATAGTTAGACTTCTTGATCCCATAGCTTCAATAGTTATTGTCTCATTGAGTAATATGTGACCATTCGCATTCATAATTATGGTAAATGTTCGTGGCATATTTGAATGATTTTGGATGGTGATATTTAAAACTCCTTCTTCATTCAGCACACCGATGTTATTATCCGGCGAATATATTTGGGCCTTAATACTGGTTGTGAATGCCGGGCCAATCCATCCTGTAAACAAGCAAGTTAATATTGCAAGTACTATAACTACAACAATAGCAAAGATAACCTTAGTGCTTGGCATTTTTATGTGGACAAACATCTTGTACTGTTCTCCCATAATAATCATAATTCACAAATATTAAGTATTCAACATTTGTGATTTACGAGGAACGTGTCATCATTGAACAACCAAGCGAAACAAAATCTTGATGCGCTCGTTAAAGTGTTAGTACCCAGAATAATTTTCACTTGCACAGTGAACGTACATAGTAGTATTCGCCTATTTCTTTTTGGAATTTGTCAAGTTTTGAGCCTTCCTTGTTGACTCTGGGTCTTTTTGTTGTTGGGTCTCTTCGGAAAGTCACATCCATGGCTTTAAGAAACGTGTTCATTCCGTTTCGCAGGTCTGTGGGCGAGTTTGCCGTTCCCTTTACGCCTGGTTCTCCAGTAAACACCATTAAGCGGTCGGCTATGAAATCCTGCGCAACCACATCGTGTTCAACAACGAAAGCCGCTGCATTACGGTTTTCCACCACCCGCCTTATGGCTCTCGCCATGTTCAGCCTTTCTTCCACGTCCAAGTAGGCGCTTGGCTCATCGAGAAGGTAAAGCTCAGCTTTGCGGGATAGGCAAGCGGCAATAGCCACCCTTTGCAGTTCGCCTCCGCTTAGTTCCGCCGTGTTTCTATCCAAAAGCGAGTCTATGTTTAAGGGTTGGAGGATTTCCGTTTTATACCAGCTTGAAGCGAATTCGTCTTTGGCTATGCTCATTAAAAGTTCTTGAACAGTGCCTTCATACTCCGCGGATATGTATTGGGGCTTGTAGCTTACTGTTAATTCGCCGAATTTTACGCCTTCGTCTGTTTCTTCAATTCCCGCTATAATCTTTATGAAGGTTGTTTTGCCTATGCCGTTCGGTCCGAGAACGCCGATAACGTCGCCTTTCCGTATTTCGCCTGGACAAACCTCAAGCCTAAACCCCTTGTAGGATTTCTTCATTGCTGTCCATTGCAACAATTTTTCGCCTGCGCTGAAACTCGCCGTAGGCGGTTTTTCATGGAATATTATGGCTTCTTTCCTAAACCGAACATTCTCGTCTGGACTGTAGCCTTGCAAGTAAATGTTTATGCCTGTTCTGACACCGTGAACGTTTGAAACTATGCCGTAAACGCCCGGTTCTCCATAGAAAATGCAAACTTGGTCGGACAAATAATCCAGCACTGCCAAATCATGTTCAGCCACAACCACAGTTTTTCCATCGTTTTTAAGCGTTCTTATGGCTCTCGCCACTTCCAACCGTTGTTTCACGTCTAAGTAACTTGAGGGTTCATCGAAAAGGTAAACGTCTGCTTCACGGCAAATTGCAGCGGCAACCACAACACATTGCAGTTCACCTCCGCTTAAAACTTCGAGTGGACGATTCCAAAGCTGTTTAAGTTCAAGCTGCTCAGCAATGGCGTTCAGCTTATTTCTTTCATCAACTTTTTCAAGTAGTTCGCCAACTTTTCCCGAAACAACCCTTGGAATCTTGTCAACATATTGCGGTTTATGTGAAACTTTCAGTTTGCCATCAGCCATTTTTTGGAAGTATTCCTGAAGCGTTGAACCCCTAAAATGTCGGATTATGTCGTTCCATGAGGGCGGTTCCTTATAGTTTCCAAGGTTCAGTTTAACCTCGTTTGAAAGTATTTTGAGGGTTGTTGTTTTGCCTATGCCATTTTGCCCCAGTAAACCCAAAACCATGCATGGCGAAGGAGTTGGAAGTCTATAAAGTTTGAAGGCGTTTTCTCCGAAACGGTGACTGCAATCCTTCTCTAACTCGTCTGGAAGATTAACTATTGAAATAGCCTTAAACGGACACTTTTTAATGCATATGCCGCATCCAGTGCAAAGCGACTCCACAATCACTGGCTTATCATCTTCAAATTTTATGGCTTCTATGCGATTCCGCACTAAAGGACAAAAACGATAACATAATCTACCGCAACGTTTCGGTTTGCACTTGTCAGCGTCTAACACGGCGACTCTTGTCATTTTAAACCGCTAAATGAATGGTTAAAACATAAAATATAAACATAAACCCAAAACAACAATTAAAGACAAAGAGAAAAAGCGGAAACTGTGTTTACAAGCTTTTCACCATTCCTCTTCTTCCCACTCTTCCTCTTCCCACTCTTCCTCTTCCCACTCTTCTTCCTCTGGCATGCTCTTCCACCTCCACGCATTTAAGTGCTTAGTGAAAACGCTTCCTCACTGCTTTAAGTTTTTTTGTTCGGCAAGTGTCGAGAACAAAACGTAAAATCTAGGTCTTTCACGTTTTTCTAAAGGCTTTATTTCACCATAACCGCACTTAAAGAAGCCTTTGGCTCTTCCATATCCGCCGTGAAGTAAGCCCAACACAAGTTTGGCGAGTTGTGTGCGGCGCCTATTCCACCTTTAACGTCAACGGCAATCAACCCCATATAATTTGGAATATACAGCATCTTCTCGTTGACAAGGTGGATTGTCGTTTCAACGGCTTCCTGCGCTGTCTTTCCATTTTCCATGTAACTGCAAACAGTCTTCGCCAAAACAAGCCTTATCGCTATTTCGCCGACACCAGTAGCTGAACAAGCCCCAGCTTGGTTGTCAGCATACGTGCCGCATCCAATTAACGGTGAATCCCCAATTCTACCTGGAAGCTTAAGCGGAAATCCTCCAGTTGAAGTTGCAGCTGCAACATTCCCGTCTTTATCAAGGGCAACAGCGCCCACAGTTTCAAGCTTGAACGTTTCAGGGAAACGCCTAACCAAATCATAGAGTTTTGGCAGTTGAAATTTTCCATTAAACAATGCTTCTTTCTGTTGCCTATAATACTCTAATTTTGGCTTTGTAATTGGGCTTTCCCTCTCAAGATTGAAAATTTTTGCAAGTTTTTCAGCGCCTTTTCCAACAACAAAAACGTGGTCTGTTTTTTCCATAACTATTCTGGCCAAGCGCACGGGATTTTTGACATCCTTCAAAAGCGCAACAGCGCCAGCCCTCAAAGTTTTTCCATCCATAACCGACGCTTCCATTTCTGCTTCGCCCTCAAAATTCAAGTATGAACCACAACCAGCATTAAACAAACCAGAATCCTCCATAACCACAACCGCTTCCACAACGCCGTCAACAGCGTTCCCACCATCTTTTAAAATTTCAAAGCCAGTTTTAGCGGCTTTTTTAACTGCTTCTAAACTGGGATTAGTGGGCTTATGCCAATTTCCAGCCCCGCCATGAACAACCATCACAGGTTTCCGTTTTCCAACCAAATTCGCACTCTCCATTTTAAAACTGAGATGCTTGAAACCCTGTAACAAAATTCAACAATAAGTATATTTATGCTTACATTTTGTGGACGTTAGCGTGTCTGTACTTCCAAATTATTAAAGCACCCATTATTGTGATGGGCATCGCAATGGGTAAACAAATAAGAAGAAAAATTCTGATGTCTAAAAATATGGAAATAGGCGAAGTTGATTGTAGGAGAATGCTATACCAAATCAGCGGAAGTGTCATCCACAATATCGCTTTCTTTGCTAAACTAAATTTTGTGTGAGAAACAAGGAAAAACGGAATGCCTAACAGTAAAATTCCGCTATAATAAAATAGGTTTATTGGATAAACAGACAAAAGATACACCATAACAATTAAAGATAGAGATATTGGGTCGAATTCATAAGCCATTCCATATTCTTCAAACTGAGCTGCTAAGGCAACTGTAAAAGCGAGAAAACTGAGAAAACCAAAAATTAAAGTCCATGTTACTATGCAAATCATCCAGTGTTTAATGTATTTACCCACGTTTGACATTCTGTCTCCACGACAACAATTTATGAAGACATAATAGTATAAGTGTTGCCACAAAAATTATTGCGATGATGTATGAAAACCCGCGGGTTTTCATACATGGTTGTGCTTTTTCTGTAACAGTAATCGCCTTTTCGATTGTAGTGTGTATGAATACCACCGTTTGGAGCTTGCTGTTTCCATATTCGCTCTATCAACTGCTTTTCGAAGGGTAAAGGCTTATTATTTATCTTTCCATTTGCATAGTAGAGTAGACATAGCTTGTATGTTTCATATTTTCCGCCGTTGAAGTATTCCTGGTCTTTTAATCCATAACCATCCCACATGTCAATTACCTTTTGCAACCTTTCCTTTGCTTGTGTGATATTACCTTTTAAGTACAAGTCTAATGCGTTATAAATGCACAAGTCAGCGTAAGCTTCCCAATCGGATATTAAAGTGTGGTTTGCAATGTCAATTTTTATTGTATATTCATTTTGTTCGTAAAGGGTTATCCATGTGCTATTGTAAAATGTGTTGTTAAAAGGTAATGGTATGCCCCATAAGACTTCGTGTTTCAAAGTACGAGGTAAACCCACCCAATCAACCCACAAACTATAATTTTCAGCTATTTCCGCAAGTTTCTTTCTTATGCTGTCGGCAACAGTAAAATTGTAATGTACCAAACTATGATATGCAATTAAATTATCTGGTGTTGCCCAAACATCATATCGGTAATAAACGGGGCTATCCCAACAAAGCTGTATGGATTGTTCATAACAAACACTTGTTAAATAATACACGCAACCCATTTTGCTCTCAAAATTAACAGGCTGCGCAAAACCACAACAAACATTGCAAACCAACAAAAACAGAATACAAATTTTGTCTGCGTATCTCGCCCTACACATACCCAACATCGTAGCCCTCATTGTTAATGACATACTCAGTTACTTTTAACCTTATAAAGCTGATTTTGGCACTCCAAAAACAGTAAAACCGCTGCGTTGATGAAAGGTTAACAAAACAGATAAATTTGTGCAAATAAACATTGATTGTGGGATGATGTGAGGCGACGGCTAAGAGCATTAAGCCATGAAAAAGCCACTAACCTGCGCTGACCATTTTTAAACCCGCAATGCTTATGCATTAACATAAAATATGTTGGTTTGGAGAGTTGCGTATATGCTTAGGGATTTTAACCTTTTAGCAACTACTTCACGTGGCAACGAAAGTGAAGCTTGCTCTGAATTGTGGTATTTGCTTGGAGAAATAGGTGATTCTGCGCCTACGGTTGACAAGACTGGCGTTGCTGGTTTGATTGCTGCAAAAACTGTTCTTGACCCTTTTGAGGTTATACGCAAATTGCGTGATATCCTGCGTGAGCGCCCCTACGAGTTTCGTTACACACTGCGGATAATTCCAGTTGAACGGGTTGTCCGCACAGATTTAAGTGAAATCCAACATGTCGCCACGCAGTTAAGCCAGAAAATATGTGAAAAAGAAACTTTTCGCATTACTGTTGAGAAAAGGTTTACAGAAATTTCCACTAAAGAAATTATTGAAGCAGCCGCAGCAAACATTGAAAGGCAAGTTAACCTGAACAATCCTGACAAAATTCTCTTAATAGAGGTTGTAGGCGGGTTAACGGGCGTTTCAGTGATAAAGCCCGATGAAATTTTGGCTGTTATGAAGGAAAAAGTGTTGTAAATTTAACGTTGAGTTGCCAGCAACGCCATTCTTTCAATGGCAAGGTGTACTAAAGCTTTTTCTAAACCGTCCTTTCTCATGACCACTTCAAGCTCCACGTTTGATATTCCAAAAACTTTTTGGATGAGCGCAATTTTCTCCTTTGATAATTCAAGAATAGCGCTGTTCTGCTCGGCGTTAACATATTTCATAATTGTTTGTAAAGCCAGTTTTACGGTTTTCCGTTTTTCTCCAATTACAAGCACCGCTATTTCTGACGTGTTGGGTTTTACTCCCATAATTTGTGTGGCTTTTCGGATTTGGCGTTGCGCTGAAGCGTAAAGCATTGTTTCCATAGCCAAACTTTTCGAGATATTGCGTTGATTTTTGAAGGCTGTTAACGCATTTAAAACTGCGAAGTAGAGATGTTGCCATGTAGCCACCAGTTTTGCATCAAAAAACTGAACTTCCACGTTCGACGGTTTTTCTTTGCAGACCAGCCTAAAAAATTCTTCTATACTTCCAATTTTGGCTTTGCTGAAACCCGTTATTGCAACGTATTTTCTAAACTCTTCAATATACTTCAGCATTGAGGATTTCCCTTAAAAATTTTTTAACAAGTTTTGCTGGCGCTCCAGCCCTCACAAGCTTTGCAGTTTCATTTTCCAGTTCTTCCTTTCCTTTACATTTGTCAACGATTTTTTTGATGGTTTCTTTTATTTCCCATGGAAAAACCACCCAGCAACTCGTTTCCTTCACGTAATAGTCTGGCTTTACAACACTCCACGGCTTATAATAAACCGTGGCTATTTTAACCTCGCTGGCGCCCCGTTCAAGAATATGCGCTCTCACCAACATCAAACTTTTACCCGTGTCAGCAACCTCATCCACAACCAACACTTTCTTACCAGCAACATCCACAGAAACAGGCTGCGTCAAAGTGGGTTCGCCCTTGGTTTCTGCAACCCCCAAATAAAATTCAGCCCTCACATTCGCAAGGTTTGGATTATTCATCAAATCAGACAAAACCCTAGCTGGAGGCCACCCGCCTCTGGAAACTCCCACAATCACATCTGGTTTAAAGCCGTTTTTTCGAATGTCATCAGCCAAATTCAAAAGCATGTTGTATATTTGGTTCCAAGAGGGGACTTCAAATTCAATTTCCATTTTCCTTCCTCTTCTGATGGAATAAAAAGGGATAAAATGTTTATTAAAATTTAGAAAAAGAAGGAGGGGGTCAGCTTTTTAACTGATTTTTGGTTTTTTGGCTGCGTATATTATTGCTCCGACGCCTATTAGGATGAAGCCTAAACCGAATAGTATGTAGCCGTATGATTGGTTCATGATGGCTTGTGCTTCAAGCATCGCTGCATCCGCCTCTTTCACAGCTGCATCAGCTTGTTTTTCCATGGCGTTTACCTCAGCATCTTGCATAGCCGTTCCTTTTTCCTCTTCAACATCAAATGCTTGTTCGTAAAGGTTGACGGCTGCTTGGTAATGCGCCTTTGCCTCGGCAAAGTTTCCAAGGTTTGCAAAATTTTGAGCTATTGAAGCTTCAACGCCAGCTTGTGTCGCCAATAAACGAGCGCCTATTATTTCAAAAGAGTATGGCGGATAACTGCTACTATAGGCAGAGTATTTAGTGGACAAGTCTTTGGCGTCTTTCTGGTCTGACGTGCAAACTACAAACCTGTAAGGGGGGGAGTAGTCATCCCATTCACGCGTCCAAGAGCCAACTCCAAATTCGTGCTGAAAATGCGCGTATATGGTGTACGTGTGAGCCCAAAGGTTTGGAAGGTTATTCACGTCTGCGGTAAAGTTGAGGTCAAAATAGTAAATTTCACCGCTAGTAATATTCACAGCCGGAGTTATGGTTACGTTATAGCCAGTATCAAACACAAGGCTTATTGCAGTTATGTTAATGGAATAAATCCTGTCGTTAACTATGGGCAATTTGAGTTTGGCTGTTGCGCCGTTTAAGTAGGCAACAATGTAAGAGCTATAGTAGTTGTCATAGCCCCTATAAACGTAATCATACCATATCCATTGTTGAATGTCTGCATATGCCTGATTAACCATAAACGTCAAAGCTAGCACGGTTGAAAGAGCAATCAAAAGCGCCGTTAAGTGTTTTCGTCTCATTCTTTTCATGTTTCGATTCATATTCCAACCTCAAAACGAAACATTGTTTTTACAAGTAATATAAAAGACTTATCCAAGTTACTTCAATAAAGTAGATTACTATGTTGAAAAAGAGGATATTTAATGAATGGAAAATTTTGAAGAAAATGTGGGGTTTTAAAATGTTTAGTCTTCGCCGAACTCTGAAGGTTCCTTAGGCGGTTTCTTTTCTTTTTCCTTCTCCATGCCCTTCGCTGCGATTAAATCGTCGATTTTCAGTATCATGTTTGCCGCTTCGCTTGCTGATTTAATAACTTGCTGCTTAACCCTTAAAGGTTCAACTATGTTTAATTCAAGCATGTCTCTAACCTTGCCAGTGAACACATCTATGCCGAACGATGATGATTGGGCGCTTTCATGTTTGGATCTTAAGGCAACCATTATGTCAATTGGGTCTAAACCGGCATTTTCAGCTAAAATCAACGGAATGGATTCAATGGCATCTGCAAAGGCTTCAATGGCAAGTTGTTCTCGCCCGCCAACTTTAACAGCATAGTCCCTTAAATGTTTTGCAACTTGAGTCTCTGGGGCACCGCCGCCGGGCACTATTTTCCCATCTTCTATGGCGTTTCTTACAACACATAATCCGTCATGTAATGAACGTTCAGCCTCGTCAACCACATGCTCTGTTCCACCTCTGACAACTATCGTCACAGCCTTGGGGTTTTTGCATTCTCTAACATAAACTAACTTGTCATCGCCTATTTTGACTTCCTCAACAGTTTTTGCCTTCCCAAGCACTTCAGCTGTGAGATCTTTAACACTAGCCATGATTTTGCCACCTGTAGCCTTAGCAAGTTTTTCCATGTCACCACTACTCACATTTTTAACTGCTAAGATACCTTTCTTCGCCAAGAAGTGTAGCGCCACATCGTCTATGCCTTTCTCGCAGAAAACGACATTAGCGCCAACTTCAGCAATTTTGTCAACCATTTCCATGAGCATACGTTCTTCTTCATCTAAGAAGAGTTTCATCTGCTCTGGGCTTTCGATGTTGATTTTTGCGTCGAACTCGGTTTTCTCAATCTCCAATTTTGCATTTAATAATGCAATCTTGGCGTTATTAACCAGCTTTGGCATTTGCGGATGGGCGACTTCCTTATCGATGACCATGCCTTTGACAAGCTCTGTTTCTTCCAAGCTTTTTCCATGTTTCTTCAAAACTTTGATTAAATCAATGTCAGCTTTGATTTTGCCATCTTTTTCCTCTGCAACTTGTTTCACAGCTTCTACCGCCAATTTAGCGAAGTATTCTCTCGCCACGGTGACTCCTTTGCTGCCCATGGATGTCATGGCTACATTCATTAAATGTGCATCATCATTTATGCTTACTGGAATTGCCATTTTCTCTAGTATCTCATGGGCTTTTTCACTGGCCTTTTTATATCCGTCTATTATTACCGTGGGGTGGATATTTTGGTTCAAAAGATTTTCAGCTTTCGCAAGGAGCTCTCCGGCTAAAACAGCGGCTGTCGTTGTTCCATCGCCAACTTCGTTATCTTGAGCTTTTGCAACCTCAACAAGCATCTTTGCTGCTGGATGCTGCACATCAAGCTCTTTCAGTATGGTAGCGCCATCATTTGTTATTGTAACATCTCCAAAACTGCTGACTAGCATTTTGTCCATCCCGCGAGGTCCAAGAGTTGTCTTCACCGTTTCTGCTATTATTTTCGCAGCCATTATATTATTTCTCTGGGCTTCCCTTCCGGTTGTTCTGCCAGTTCCTTCTTTCAACACTAAAACGGGGACTGTTCCTGAAGGTACAGCTGCCATTCCATCCCCCCTTTTAACATGTTAATTGTGAGGTTTGTCGGAATAGCAAATTTCTAATCGAAAAACACTTCCATATAAACTTTTCTAATCGGTTGTTTTTGCTTTTACGATATTATATCCAGAAGCCTTGCGAAGCCTATTCATAATAGCCAAACCAAACCCTTGCATTGGTATGCCCTCAGCAATTATAACGTCAACACCTTCCAAATCGAATTCCCTCAAAAGCCTAAACAGATTCTTTGCAATAATTGCCAAATCGTTTCTGCTTCCAAGAGATTTCACCACATCCGCCATATAACAGCCTACAGTTTCGTCTGTGGCTAAAATACCTACCTTCCTGCCCTTTTCCATGTAAAAAGCCGCTAACTCCTTCACTTTTTCCCTCATTGCCGAAACCTCTCCTTCTATGACGATTAAGTCTGCGTTTGGAGCATAATGCTTGTGCTTCATGCCCGGCGACCGCGCCTCCTTCACCAACACTGGTTTCTCTGCAACTATAACTGGATGAAGTTCAACTACGCCTAAAACCTTACTCAACTCTTCGTAGGGTGTTCCTCCAGGGCGGAGAATTTGCGGTGGTTCAACAGTCATGTCTAAAACTGTGGATTCTACTCCGATGTGGGTTGGTCCAGCGTCCAAAACAGCGTCTATCCTTCCATAAAGGTCGTCTAAAACATGCTTTGCGGTTGTTGGACTTGGCTTTCCAGCGAGGTTTGCGCTTGGAGCAGCAATTGGACAATTACTTTCTTTAATCAGTGCCAAGGCAACATTATGCCTAGGCATTCTAACCGCAATAGTGTCTAATCCAGCAACCGTCACTTCTGGCGTGATTTCCGAACGCCTAAAAATCAACGTTAACGGACCAGGCCAAAACATTTTCATAAGTTTTTCAGCTTTGGATGGGACTTCTTTGGCTAATTTGTAGACGCTTTCGATGTCTCCAACATGCACTATCGGCGGGTTGTCAAGCGGACGCCTTTTAGCCTTGAAAAGGGCTAAAACAGCCTTTTGGTTTAATGCGTCAGCTCCTAACCCGTAAACGGTTTCTGTTGGAAATGCCACTAAACCGCCCCTTTTTATTATGTCGGCTGCTATTCGAATTTTCTCTGTTTCAGGTTTTTGTGCATTAACTTTCAATACTAATGTTTTTTTCACGGTTTGTATCCCTTTTCTGACTTTAAAAGGGAAAATTTACACATTTAAACTTCTTCAAAATGGAATAAGTGGAAAATTAAACAACATAGTAGTCTATGACTTTTTTTAGGCTTTTTGGCGCAGTTTGTTTCATGGCGAGTTGTTTCAGTATCCTCATCATTTGGGGTTGAAAACGGGCTATGTCTGTTAGGGTTACTAAACCCACAAGGCGTTTTTCATCAACAACTGGCAGTTTTTTAATTTTCATTTGAAACATTAGTTTTACGGCTTCTTCCAAATCCATGCGGGGTTCAGCCACAACCAACGGGCTTGATATAATATCTTTCACTTTGGTCTTGTTTGCGTCTTTTGCTTCTGCAACCACCCTTTTTAAGAGGTCTCTTTCAGTTATAATGCCAACAGCCTTGCCTTTCCTAACAGCGATTAAACAGCCTATCTCAAACTTGTTCATGATTTCCGCTGCTTCTTTAACCGTTGATTTTTCATCTATTGTTATTACTTCCTTAATCATGACATCCTCAACCTTTAATGTCATGCCACTTTCTTCCTTTTTCGTGTTAGACACAGAACCACCAACCCTTCCTATTCTTTCCAAACTCCATATATAAAATTAATGTGCAAGCTTTAATCTGCTTATGAGTTCTTCAACGCTTTTGCTGACGGGTATTCTGGCACGTTCAAACTTTTCTTTGGGTTTAGCGAATGGTCTGGTGGCGTCAACACCCATTTTTGTTGTCAAGCCAGTTTCTTGGTCGGCTGAAGAGTCCAATGTGGAGCCGCGTGCGTTTTTTATGATGATTAAGTCTTCGCTGGCTTGGAAACGGGTTGCAATAGCCCATTCCACATCTGAAATATTAAAAACGTCAATGTCAGAGTCAACAACAACGGCATGTTTTAGGCTTGGATGTGCTGCGAAAGCAGCCAGCAAAGCGTTTTTTCCGTCGCCTTCAAGCTGTTTTTCTATGGATATTATTGCGTGAAGCCATCCGCCTCCGCCGACTGAAAGGTTCACGGCGTAAACTTTTGGCACAACCTTTGAAACGCTTTCCCAAATCAAAACCTCATGCGGCAACCCCATCAAAAGCCTATGTTCAGCTCCAGAAGGCAAGAGCGCCTGATAAACATAGTCTTTCCTGTGCATAACGCCCATAACCTCCACAACTGGCTGTTTTCTTTGAATGTCGTAGGTTCCAGTTATATCCACAAACGGACCTTCAACCACCTCTTCTGTTGCGGAAATTTTCCCTTCCAAAACTAGCTCAGCATCCGCAACGGCGTAAGCATCCACATGTTCGCATCTAACCAGTTTAAGGCTGTTATTCATCAAAGTGTTTGCTATTTCAAACTCGTTAACACCGAATGGAACAGGTGAACAAGCCGCCAGCATAACTGCTGGGTGAACGCTTATGGATATTGAAATTTCCAAGTCTCTGCCTGCTTCTTTTGCTGTTTGCCACAATTTGAAGAGGTGTCTGGGAACCAAGCGTATAGCCAAATGCTTCCTGTCTAAAACTTGGAGGCGGTGAACCGACACGTTCTCAATTTTTCCACCAATGCCTTTTGCGTGTATAACTGCCGAAGTTATGTAGGGACCAGCGTCCCGTTCGAAATGCGTTAAAACTGGAATTTTGGACAAGTCGTTTTCAGCAACTTCCTTTACTGCGCCATCCTCAACGACTTTTGGTTTTTGAGGATTACGCCACGCTCCCGTCAACTTTTGATAAAGCTCGCTTGGGCTAACATTAAGCGCCTTGCAAATTCTTCTGCGTGTTCCACAAATGTTAGCAACAATTTTCGCTGTATGATTTTTCACGTTTTCAAACAGAAGAGCGGGCCCCTCATTGTCAAAACTTTTCATTATGTATGGAATCTCAAAGCGTGTTGAAAGCTCATGTTTTACGTGTAAAACTTCCTTTTCCCTTTCCATCTGTTTCAGAAATTCTCTGAGGCTCATGTTTGCGCTCCTTCCCTTCCAAGTTCGGTTTGGACAACCTTTTCAATTAACCTCATAAAAATTGATTGGGCTTGCAATTCGCTGATTGTTTCTAAGTAAATGGAAACCAAAGCAATTTTTTGTTTTCTAGAAGCCAAATACTCAGCGAACATGCGCGCAGAAATAGCGTTTTTATCTCCTAAAAGGATTGATGAGGAAACTGGTCCAATCATGTCCCTTGGTTTTGGAACAGCTATTGCCAAAGTTCCAAGTCTATCTTCTCTTTCGCTTAAGAGTATTAGGCATGCGTTTCTTGTTTCTAGATAAACTGCCAAAAAATGTATGTTTTGCTCAATAATTTCCTCTTTAACGACTTTTACACGTTCCATTGTTGTGGTCTCCACGTTTATTTATAGCTTATGTATTCACTATTTATTGTTTTCAAAAGGCGACATGCGAAATGAACGAAAATAATGCGTTAAAAATTTTGGAGATTCTCCGCAAAACGTTTACGATGCCGAAGTGGGCGACTTCAAATAGAGAGCCGTTTGAAACGTTGGTTATGACGATAATTTCGCAGAATACTGCGGATAGAAACACGGCAAGAGCCTTCGAAAACCTTTCGAAGCAATTCCAAATTACACCCGAATCGTTGGCGAATGTTGAAACAAGCCAGATTGAAGAATGCTTGAAAGTTGCTGGTTTATACAGAAACAAAGCCAAAACAATAAAACAAGTTTCAAAAATAATTCTTGAAAAGTTTAATGGCACATTAAAGCCAATATTGTCCCTGCCTTTCGAAGATGCAAGAAAAATGCTCATGCAACTTCCAGGAATCGGACCAAAAACAGCTGATGTGCTTTTGCTTTTCTGTTCAGAAAATCCAACGATTCCCGTGGACACACACGTTAACCGTGTGGCAAAACGTTTAGGCTTGGCGCCCAAAAACGGCGATTATGAGGTGATGCGCAGTTCTCTTCAGTCGCTTTATCATCCTAAAGATTACTTGGAAGTTCACATACTGTTGATTTTGCTGGGAAGAAAATATTGTAAGGCTAGAAACCCATTGTGCAAACAGTGTCCAGTAAACGACTTTTGCCCCTCAAAAAGTTTCTAAATATTTATTGCTTCCTCTATAAAAGTCGGGATTTCCTTCAAGTTTTTATCCAGTTTAACCCTTCCCATGACAACCGTGGAGATTCCTTCCGAGACTGGAGTGGAAATTTTCAATGTTTTTCTTGTGTAATCAACTTCTCGTAGGATACCTATACCGAGGAATTTTTTGTTGGCATCGTGCAAAGCAACGAGCATCCCCTCTTCTTCGCCCTTTCGAATCACCACAACCTTTTTACCAAAACCTTCCTCCACTTTATTTATGATGCCTTTGTTAATCCATCGACCCCTACCAATGACTATGCAAATTTTATCTTTTAATTCCACAAAGTGTAATGGTTTCATTCCTAAAAGCTCATAAACTTTTCTGGCTTGTCTGGTGCTTCCATGCGTTAAGCCTAGGCTAAAAAGCTCGTTCTCCTCAATTTTCAGCCAGCTTATTGGAAGGGATTGCACTTTGGCATTTTTCAAGTATTTTATGTATCCAAGTTCACGTAGACTCCTCCGTTTTTCTCTGCTTCTTTGTTTTATGGCGGATGGAGATTCAACAATGATTTTTCTAAATTTTTCCAAAGCACTCATAATTGGCGCCAACTCGTTTTCTTGTTGGATATAGAAAATTATGTCAGGGGCAAGTTTTTCAGCGAGTTGAACTTTGTAGTTTACGGCGTCCTCCCCCTCAATCCAACCGTCCGTATTTATAACGATGAAGTCTGGGTTACCGCCTAAAATTTCCTTCTTCAGCGAGGTTAAACCTTCAATTGCTCTGTTGACAGCCAAACTCGGTGAGGTGACGCCGACGAAAAAGGCGTTTTTTGCTTGTAAAATGAAGAGGTCTGTTACTGGCTTTGTTACGAAAGCGTAGGCAACAGTGCATGGCGGTCCTATGTCTGATTGACCTAAATCTCCATCTAAAATTGCTACTTTCCGTTTTTCACGCAATAGCCTATTTATCAAATACGTGCAGAAACTGGTTTTTCCAGAGTCAACGTTGCCCATAACTATGGCAACAGCGGGTTTCGTTTGAAAATTGAAAAGTTCTTCAAATGCTTTAGCCCATGAAGACGGAATGGTGTTTCCATCAACTTCTTCAACACCAGCGTTTTCGCCGAGTGAAATTTCAAAAGTGGCCGTTTCCTCAACAATGAAAGGCAAACGCTTGCCTTCACGTATCACCACTTTACTTTTAGCGCCAATCATTATTGAACCAAACACTTCCACAACGCCTGAAACAACAGTGACCGACGCTGGTCCGTCAACCAACAGAGTTTTTCCCTTTTCAACTGTTCGATTCATTTTTGTTCCTCCGTGGAAATACTTGTCCGTTCCTTCCAGCTATTCTTATGGCTGAGACAATATCCCTTAGCCCTCTCCTATGTCCAGCTTCACTTAAATATCGGTCTGTTCCTGCTTCGCTAACGCTCTCCAAAATCACATTTGAGGGTAAGGCCTTATCCAAAGCTCGTAAAAGCTTTTCCTTATAAAGTGGGGTTCCGTCGCCGACCTTCACCGAAGTAAAGGTCATTTGGCTTTTACCGAAGCTTTTAAGGGTTTTCTCCACCTTATTTAACGTTTCATTAACACTGTAACAGTTTCCAGTTTCAACAACTTTCCCGTCGGCTAAAACTGCTAATCCGAAAACTTCGCCTGGGTCTATCCCGATAACAATTTTTTCGTAGTAGTCTTTTCCTTGAATGATTTGCAAAGCTTCATTTACTAATGTTTCTGGTTCTATGCTGTCTTGGTAAACTAGGATTTTTTCGTGGTTTATTAAGTGTTTTTCCTCTTTTGTGGTTATGACGACTTTAACTTCGATGGGAATGGGGTCTTTTGGAGTTAGGCTTAGGAATGGTATATTCCTTCTCTTCAATTCATTCACAATTAGGTAATAGGCTTTTCCTGAAACTGTTGCAATGGCAATCCTTGCCTTCATGTTGCCTTCCTAATCTAATGGGCTTTAAACACAAATAAATTATTAATTTCGTGACTTATATTCCTTCACGTGCACAATCTTGCCACAGAAAATTCCAACGGGCTGCATAGTGCTTGATAAGTTTCTTGAGGGGGGAATCCCCTTTGAAAGCATCAGCCTAATTTATGGAGAAGCAGAAACTGGCAAAACCGTTTTGGCAATGCAAATTGCCGTGAACTGTGCGGCAAAAAGCTATAAGACTTTATTTGTGGATTGCGACGGTACATTTTCCGCTGTTAGGCTTTCCCAAATTGCCTCCAAAAAATTTGAGGAAATCGCTGAGCAAATAATTTTGATGAAGCCAAACGATTTCCGTGAACAAACAGCAGTTGTAGACCATCTAGGCGATTATGTGGCTAAAAACTTTGGACTTGTAGTTTTTGACACAGTCACTTCGCTTTACAGCGCAAAAATCGCCGAATATCCAAAGAAAACGTTTGAGTTGAACCGTGAATTGAATAGACAAATGGCTTTGCTGGCGCAGTTAGCCAAAACCAGAAAAATGGCGGTTTTGGTGACAAGCCAAGTTCGAAACGTTTTAAACGAAAAGCCAGTGAGCATAGAACCCGTTGCCACAAGAGTTTTAAAATTTTGGGCAGACACAATATTATTCATGAAGCCAACCGAAAACCCAAGAATAATCAAAGCCATTTTGGAAAAAACTCCGAAACCAACGGGAAAGGCTGAACCCCTAACCTGCAACCTAAAAATTGAAGAAAATGGAATACGTGAATGTTAAATGATGGAACTATTCACTGAAGCATTAAAGTTTATATTTCCAGCTTACTGCGCAAACGCTGTTCCAGTAATCGCTGGCGGAGGGCATCCCATAGATTTTGGGAAAAAATTTTTTGATGGAAAACCCATTTTCGGCAAAAACAAAACCATTCGAGGTTTTGTTTTCGGGTTAGTCATAGGAACATTCGTAGGATTGTTAGAAAGCATGTTTTTTTGCTACCCAATTCTTTTTGGTTTACTTCTATCCGTAGGCGCTTTGTTCGGCGATTTAGCTGGAGCCTTTTTAAAGAGGAGGTTGGGAATACCTCCTGGAGGCTTACTGCCAATCATCGACCAAATTGACTTCGTTGTTGGAGCGCTTTTGTTTGCGCTTCCCCTACAAATTTTAAATTTAAATCTTGGAATAACAGTGTTGATTATAACTCCTCCCATACATTTATTGACGAATTACGCAGCATACAAATTAGGCTTAAAAAGTAATCCTTGGTAGATTTTATCCTCCTCTAAGTTTCATCTGCACAGTCATTTCTAGGTATATGTAGGCTATTAATAGGAGGCAGATTCCAACCAAAAACATCATGTAGGCTTGTCTGGGCTTGTACGCATATTTTGTGCTTTGATATATGGATGCCAACCCGATAAAGCCAAGTGCGTACAAAGTTGTGGCAACTATATTATCCGTTATGAATTGTTCCGAAAGTGTGGGATATAAAAATATGAAACGTCCACCATAGTAAGCCGCAGGCAGAGGTTTCGTTATTACACTGTACAGGCCGCCTCCAAAAAGAAATATAGCCGCTGCAATAATTACTGCTGAAAGGGCAAGGGTTGAGGGTTTTGCTGTTGAAATTTTCTTGTAAAGCTTGTTTAGGGAATAAGACAACGATGTGATTCGTCTCTTAATTTTTCGTGACATTTTATTTTTCTCCACTTTTTATTAGGTGTTCCGCCACTTCCTTAGCCCACTCGCCAGTTAATGGATTTTTGACAATCTCACTTAAATACTCTTTCCAAGAAATTTCTAGGGCTTTCTTCCACAACTCATACTTTTTTAAGATACTTTCGTAGGCTTTCATGTGTAGTTCACAGTAACCGTCTTTGCTGGCTTCCCTATTACATATTATGCATTTCAAGTCTTTTCCTCCTTTCCTCTTTTAACGGACATTGCGGATTAAAGCACAGCGTCCATGGATGTCTTCCCTTTATTCGAATTTGAACGGTGGGCCAACCACACCCACGACAGTTTCTTCCAGTAGGTCTTACAGTGCCTCTCTGCGGAAGCGGAAACGATGTTTTACATACGCCTTTGAAATAGTTTGTGCAGCCGACAAAACGCTTGCCTGTCCTCCGCGAATATAACATCATGAGTTTTCCAGAGTTGCAAATGGGACATGTGCCAATTGTTCTTTCATCGATTCTCGCCCTTTTTATGGCATTACTCAATTGTTCACCTATTATCTTTTCTTTTTCCTTTAACTCTTCTATTACGGGCTTGAGGATTTCAACGACATCCACGAGAACGGCTTCTCTTTTCTCGCTGTTCAGCTGAATCTTATTCATTTTCTCTTCAAGCTCCTTCGTTAATTTTATTGAAACAACTGTTGGGCAATATTTTTCTAAAACCTCTAAAACTTCAAAGCCCAAATCCGTTACGACCATTCTTTCATCTCTCACATACTTCCTATCATAAAGCGTCTGTATAATCTCCGCCCTTGTCGCTTTCGTTCCAATTTCCGCTTCTTCCATCTTTTTCAGGAGGCTGCCTGGATTATACCGTGGAGGCGGTTTTGTGAATTTGTCTTCCAAAACAACTTTTCTGATGTTGATTGTTTGTCCCTCTTCTATTTGGGGCAAAATAACCTCTTCCGACCTTATGTAGGGCTCGTAAAAGCGCAGCCAACCCTCTTTTAGGGTTTGCCTTCCTCTGAGGTAAAAGTGGTGTCCGTTAACGTTTATGTAAACTTTCACGCTTTGCCTTATGGCTGGCTCGTCAAAAACAGCCATAAACCTTCGAACAATAAGGTCCCAAATGTTTCTTTCAGAGTCTTCAAGCACTCTTTCTGGAAAGTTTCCAGTTGGATAAATGGCTGGATGCGCTGGGTCTTCCTTTTTCCCCTCTTTTGGCTTTAACTCCTTCTTTGAAAGGAGTCCCGCCGCAAGTTTCTCGTATTCGGTGACTCTGCTTAGGCTTTTTAGTATCGCCCCATAATCTATTGTTGGTGGAAGTTTTTGGCTACTTGTTCTTGGGTAGGAGATTAAAGCATCTAGGTATAAGCGTTGTGCAATGTTTGAGGTTCGCATGGGCGTATAACCGAATAGGCTGTAGGCTTCGCTTTGCAACGTGCCCAAGTCGAAGGGCGTCGGCGGCATCTGCTGAAACTTTTTAACATCTATTTTCTCTACTTCGCCGTTTTTCCCTTTGCAAGCACCCACTATAGCGTTTGCTTCTTTTTTAGTTTCAATAATTTTCTTTTCATACTCCGCTTCAAAAACTGAACCAGCAATTTCAACATCTGCCTTAATACTCCAGTAAGGAGTCGGCACAAAACATTTAACAGCTTTCTCACGGCTCACAAGAAATTTAAGGGTTGGACCTTGAACCCTTCCAGTGCTAAGCGTGGCATATTTGCCACTCCAATCTTTCGCCGCTATTGTCAAAGCTCTTGAAAGGTTTACGCCATAAAGCCAATCAACCTCATGTCTTGTGCGTCCAGCTTCAATTAAGGCAAAATCCAAATGCGGTAACAACTCAGCATAGGATTTTTTCAGCTCTTGGGCTGTTAATGTTGAGTATTTCATGCGTTTTGAAACGCCTTCTTTGTTGCCACACGAATATTTTAGTATGGTATACCCAATGATGCTTCCTTCAATGTCGTAGTCGCATGCGTCGATGAAGGTGTCAGCGTCCTTTGCCAGTTTTGAAATGATTTCAAGCCACGTTCGAATCTGTTTTGTGCCTCTTTCAACGACGTATCTTGGCACCCACCTAAAACTGAAAACTGGATAATAGTTTCTTCCGCCGCTTTCCTCAGCCACGGTGTATAAATGCCCTAAAGCTGGAACAACAACTATTTCTCTATCTTGTTTAGCCACGTAATAGGGCACTCCATTATCCTCCATTTTCTGGGCTTTTCCTTGCATGTCAAGGGCTGAAGCTATTCTCTGTGCCGCATCGGGTTTCTCAGTTATAATTAATGTGTAGTTTCCCATTTTCAACACAAACCACACATTAAAGCTTTTCAAAATTAAGCCTTACCAAAATTAAAAGTTTCCGTGACAAGCAATCAGCAACTAATAAATATGCCATAAGCATTTATTCACTTTATGCCTCAACGCATTGTTTGTCAAGGATGTGGCCACATATTATATGAAGGTGCAGAACTTAAACCTCCCGATGAAATTTTACATCAACATGGTGGAAAATGTCCGAAATGTGGCAAAAAACTTTCGCTTATACCAATTAATGTGGATGTGAAACCACTAAAATAGCCGAAAGTATTACTGTGCTTTTAGTGAAACAAAAGGCAATCGTTATTCAGCTGTGGAAAGGTATATAAGTTAACATTGCCACGTAAAAATCTATTAGCCACAAAGGCTGTCTAGTCTGTGTAGAAGAGATGAATACGAAATGGAAGTCAAGGATGCCCTATCAAAAGAACGCTTCATTAACGGTCTAAAGAGTTTGGGGAAACTGCGTGTCATAGTAAGCCACAGCTCAATACTAACTTTTTCAGCGTTACTGCTTATACTTTTCTTAGCCTTTACCATACGCTTATTTCCCATACGGTGGGAAATAGATCCGACTGGTGGAAAATCTAGGCTGGTTCTATCAGAATTTGACCCGTATTTTCAGTATCGTTTCGCATTGAAAATGCTTACTGATGGGTTTATTTCGTGGGCGCTGGAAAATGGAGGGGTGGGGTGGATTGACTGGCAAAGATGGTATCCAGATGGCTTTCTAGTTGCGAAAGCGGGATTTCCAGGACTACCCATGACAGCGGCTTTCCTCTACAAAATAGTTTCACTTTTAGGCATAAACATTGATTTAATGAGTTTCTGCGCTCTTCTCCCGCCAATAATGGGTATGCTGGCTTCCTTAGCCATTTACTTTTTGGGCAAAGATACAGGTGGAAAAGCCGTTGGTCTTTTTGCAGCTCTTTTTCTTGCTTTAAGTCCCTCTTACATTCAGAGGACGTCGCTTGGATTTTTTGATGATGAAATAATAGGGATACTTGCCCTCATAATCTTTGTATTCATGTTTTTGAGGGCAATCGAAGAGAACCGTCCAATAAACTCAACTGTTAAGTATTCGCTTGGCGCTGGACTCACACTAGCGTATTTCTGCAGTGGGTGGGGCGCCGCCTACTACCCCATTGGTTTAACTGTGCTTTTCATGTTCGTGTTGGTTTTGCTTAAAAGGTACACACAACGTTTGCTTTTGGTATATAGCCTAACATTTGGGTTAGGATTGTTTATTGCAATAAACGTTCCTAAATTAACGCCAAATTACTTGGTTGAAACAGCCATTTTACCTGTTGCTGCGATGTTCGTGTTGCTTTGCTTCTTAGAAGTCTTTAGGGCTTTAGTGTCAGCGAGGTCAAAGGTTATCTTCACCATAGCGCTTATAGCCGTTTTCATAGTTGGTTTTGTTTTGCTTTGGAGTTATAGGCAAGATATAGCTGGAAAGTTTATTTCAGTGCTTAACCCAATTACACGTGCAGGTGAACCACTAATTGAGTCTGTTGCTGAACATAGAATTTCAGCTTGGGGCTCCATTTATTACGAGTTTGGTATAGGAATAATATTTTTCATAGTGGGTTTATACTTTGTTTCAAGAAATCTTGACATTCGAAATCTTTTCCTCTTAATTTTTGGTTTAACTTCCCTTTACTTTGCATGTTCCATGGTGCGGTTATTTGTGCTTATGGCTCCAGCGTTTGCTCTTGTATCAGCAACAGGCGCTGTTGGAATGCTGAAGCCATTCAACATGTTGCTGAAAGAACCGCCTAAAATAAGCATCAAAAAGCATTATGGTTTAGAGCATGTCGGAAAAGAGTTCAGTGGAACAGCCATATTCCTAATATTCATTGTTTTGATGACGAACTTTGCTTTTCCATCGCCGAGAGTGTACAGACAAGCTTATGTTCCAATTACTATAACTGGGGGAAGCCTTCCAATAGCGCCAAACAAACCAGTAAGCGAATGGCTGGACATGCTGGATTGGGTGAGCATTAATCTTGAGGCTACAGATGTTGTGGTTAGCTGGTGGGATTATGGATATTGGCTGACCGTACTTGGCAATGTAACGACGCTTGCAGATAACGCCACAATAAACACTACGCAAATAGAAAATATAGGCTTCGTATTTATGGCTAATGAGACACAAGCATTAAAAATGTTAGAGTTGTACAACCCGAAACGCACAAAATACATACTTGTCTTTACAACGTTGGTGACTGACGGACAGAACGCTCAATGGGCTGGTTATGGTGATGAAGGAAAATGGATGTGGATGGCAAGAATATCCGGAAAAGCGTATGACCGTTTCGTAAGTATGGGTTTCAGTCCAGACTGGAGAAATGAAACTACCTTTGGAGAGTATAATTCAACTCTGAATAGGTGGACGTGGAACGAGCGCGGAATGGAGTCAACAATTTATAAATTAATGAGTTGGGCTGAGCATCTATGGTGCGTATCTCATGGTGATCTTGCAACTGGTGAAACAATTCGTGAGCCACAATACTTTAAAGAAGCTTTCATTGCGGGATTAAGCCTTGAGCCAGAGGACGCAATGAGCAATTATGGGTGGGGTTCTACAGGCTATGTTCCGCTTGTGTGTCTTTACAAGATTGATTGGGAAGCGTATTACTCAACTCAATAAAGGAGTGGTGAATTGTTTCCGAAAGTTCCTGACTATCACAAGCATGACAAGCCCCTAGTTCCAAACGGTTTAGGCGTAATCTACATTTTATCTAGTGTAACTTACCTTTTCACGTTATATTACTTTGATAAACCGCCGGCTTTTAACAATGTTTCTTTTGCTTTAACGTTGGGTGTTTGCATTTTGTTTGGGGGTTTTATGGGGTTGCTTGACGATTGGATGGATTTGCGGTGGCGTTACAAGGCTTTCTTTCCGATAATAGCCGCCATACCACTTATGTCATTAGCCACCAGAATTGAATTACGCACATCCATAACAATTCCATTTTTCGGAGCTGTAGATTTTGGTCCATTATACCATTTCATAATTATCCCTTTAATTGTAACCATAACCACTAACGCCGTGAACCAGCTTGGAGGATTAAACGGATTGGAAACAATTTGTCCAGCAATAATCCTAATTGGGTTGATGAGCATTTCAGGGTCGCATGCAATTCTATTGTATGTTCCATTGGTTGTTTGGCTTTCACTTGCCCTTTTTAACTTTCAAGGCAAAATTTTCGTTGGCAACACTGGCTCCTTCGCAATTGGAATAACATTAGCTGCATACGCAATAATTTCAGATTTAAAATCCATACTACTAATCTCAATTTTACCGTATATTTTCAATTCTTCGCTAATTTTGTTAACTTACTTCCTTTTTAGGAAGAAGGCTCAAGTTTCTTTTGATGGAGGAAAGCTTTTTTCAGATCATAGGAGAAGCCTAATCACGTTAATCACTTATAAACGTCCTTTAACTGAGAGGCAAATAGTCGCCATAATTTCGCTTTTGTTTGTAGCTTCAACTTCTACTGCCTTGCTATTTCACTATTTTTCTTAGCGGCTGTGCTGTGCGTATGTTATGTGACACACAAAAGGCAAAAATCGGTTAAGGGCGAAGGCTTAACAATGGAGGGTTAGAGAAGCAACTGCTAAGTGTTTAGTGTGGGGAATAGGCTATTTGTCCAACTTTGTATATTCCAAACGTTTCAGTTAAAGTAGAAATAACAAGTTTGGTAGGTGTCCGCTTAGGCGTTAAAAGCGGAGCTGAAACTGTTAATTTTGATGTTAAAGCCAAACTTGAAGAACGAGAACGCAAAAGTCAAATGGTTATCTTGGATTTTAAACTATTCTTAAACACCAAGCCCAACATAGTCAAATTTGAGGTTGAAGGCACAGCAACTTTAACAGGCAAAGACTCAGAAATAAATAAAATGTTGGAAACAAACCCAGAAACAAAAGTGCCATACGTCTTCCAAAGAGTTTACCAACACGTGTTTACAGCCGCCTATCTGCTCTCAACAATCTTGAACGTTCCCCCACCCCCAGAAGATTTATTGTTTCCTTATAGGCAAGGCGTTCCAGCAGAAGATGTAAGCGTTGAAATGAGCGGAGAAGCAGAAGGAGCAGCGCCAGCCTAAACGGAAAATTTAATAACCAAAAACGTGTGTATGATGCGTTGGCGGGTGAGTGGACCTCCACCCGTTCCGCCATATAAACCCCGGGGTAGGAGGTGCAAAATTTGGAAATGAAAAGTAAAGATTTAGCTTTAGTTACTATTTTTGCTTCTCTTTATGCCGCATTAGTTTATTTTTTTGCTTCAATATCTTTTTATGCGTTACAGTTTAGAGTTGCTGGTATTCTCAGACCAGCAATTGCAAAGAAATGGATTTTAGCTATTGGCTACGCCATTGGAGTAGTAGTGGGTAACTTCTTTAGTCCATTTGTTGGACCCTACGAGCTTGTTTTTATGCCTTTCATGAGTTTCTTTGCTGGTATTCTTGGGTTCAGCATAGCCAAGATTTTTAAGGGCAACTATTTTGTCGCTGGTGCAATAATCGCTATAATAATCCCAGCGAGTGTGAGTTGGATGTTAAATCAGTTGCAGGGTTTACCGATAGTTGAAACGTTGCCGTACTTGTTAGTTAGTGAGCAAATAATATGTTTCCTTGGGGCGTGCATGTTTAAACTTATCGAAGTAAGGTTCAAATGGTGGGAATAGACATGGCGAAAAAAAGGTGCGTTGTAATCCTTAGTGGCGGCATAGACTCCTCAACCGTAGCTTACTGGGCAAAAAGTATAGGATATAATGTTTATGCATTAACTTTCAAGTACGGTCAAATAGCACAGAAAGAAGTTAAACATGCGACTTTAATAGCTGAAAAACTTGGAGTTCCCATTAAAATAGTTGACCTTAATTCTTTAAAGGAGATTTTTGCTGGTGTCACCTCACTTTGCGATGAGAAAATTGAGATGACTTCGGCTTTTAGCCCCTCTCTTGTGGTTCCATTTCGAAACGCTATTTTTCTTTCAGTGGCGGTCGCTTATGCCCTTTCAGTTGGGGCTGACACTATTTTTTACGGAGCGCAAGGTTCAGATAGTTCATTCTATTTAGACTGTAGAAAAGATTTTTGCAGAGAATTTGAAAAAATGGCAAAGTTGGGAACTGGAAGAAATATGTATGTTGAAGCGCCATTTAACAATCTAGCAAAGTCAGAAGTTGTAACACTTGGAGTTCAGCTTGGAGTCCCATTTCATTTAACATGGTCATGTTATCTTGATAAAGAAAAGCATTGTGGAAAATGTGAATCTTGTACAAACCGCAAAAACGCCTTTAAAGAAGCGAAAGTTCCAGATCCAACTGAATATGTTGAGTAACTAGCTATTACATGAAGCGTTCCAGTTTTGTTAATCCTATTATTTCGTTGAAGTCTAAGCCTAAAGCGTCTAATACTTGGTCAAATGTTGAGTGAAGGTAAGCGATGTATTTGTCAACGTCGATTTCGTTTTTTGTCGCCAACTCCACTGGTTTAACGTGCGGTTCGTTTACGACTTTGACGAAGCTTATTAGGTCGCCAGCTTTTAACTCTAAGCCTCCCTCTTTTAGGATTCTTGCTGCTTTAACGTGTTGTGGCGTTGTTTTTGTGTAGCGTTCTGGTTCTTCGCCTAAAACCACGTTAAACGCTAACTCGTATAGGCTTTCCCACTCACGCCTTTTCAACCGTGTGTAACACTCACGGATAAGTGCTGTTATCTCTCTTTTTGCTTTTTCAAAGTCAGCGGGATTTTTCACCGTGGCAAGGTGTTCTTTCATTTTGTCAAACGCTTTTTTAATAAATAGTGGAATGTGCCTTTTCTTGCCTGTTAGACCCTTAACGTCAACGCTTCCGTCTTCCAAAACTCCCAAGTAATTCTTTTTTCGTGAACTGAAAACCGCATATCGGTAAACTTTGTCCACGTCCAAACTCATTTTTAACTCTTGTTCTGTCCAGTGGACCAGTTTTTCGATTTGTTCTTTTGATGGGTTTTTTAGGAAGATGCTGTCTGTGTCGCCGTAAAGCACTTGTATTTCAAGCTGTTCAGCCTCTTTAAGTATCTGCGTTATGGAGTGCCTTCCAATGGCGGCTGTTGCCTCGGCTACTGGTGGACAGTAAAGGTCAAAGGTTTCAGCTCCGAACACGCCGTAACTTGCATTTAAAATTACTTTGAGCGCTCCTTGAATGAGGTTGTACCAGCTTCGCAACTCCGCTGGCAAAGTTTTATCCTTAGATTTTGGCTTGTACCATTGCACCCTCAAATCAC
>JAWCNN010000008.1:0-48285 GCA_038848525.1 Bathyarchaeia archaeon
TTTCCTCATAGCATAAATAACAACCAAACACGCGATAACCGCCCCTACCACAATTATTACAATTGCATAGGTTAGGGATTCGTCAAAGGACAATTAACGTTTTCCCCTCTTATTTCACATTGTTTTTGTGAATATATAAATTATCCAGAACCATAAAAACTAAAAGCCAATTTTCAATTGCACATACGCACACAACAAAAATCTTGCTAAACGTCTCAAACATTCACAACAAATTCCAAGCCTCGGGCGTGCTTCAATATTAAGGTGTAAAAGCACTCTTTAATTGTTTCTAAACTCTTATGCTCAACTTTGTTGTTGCGAAGCGAGGATGACGAGCATTGATAAAATCTCATCACTCGAAGCCTTCTTTAAGAAAAAGTCCATGTCGAGTTTATCTAGTAAAATTGATAGATAAGCTCGTAAGGTTAATTGGTACAGTGTTGCCTGAAAGCCGTTTTTCGTTTTTCTCTCTCCAATTTTTTCGATGAAGCCTTGCTCTTTGAGTGTTCTAACTCGTCTGTTTACAATGTGATAGCGTATGTATTGGAAATCTCTTTGTGTTCTTAACCTTCGCCATATATCATAAATTGTTAGCGGACTTTGCATGGCGAGGATCCAGAAAATCGCCTTATTAACTCTTGCTTCTCGACCTTTAAATATGGAGACCCTCGCCATTTCATCATCAAATCCTGACTTTTTGCTGAGGATTGTACTAAAAGACTGAAGGCTTGAAGCGATTAACAGGGAGACCCTCTAGAGTGAAAGTGCCCTCCTCATATGTCCGTTTTTGGATACTGTCCTTTGCAAGCCTCGCCAAAGGATAGTGTCCTTTGCCGAAGGCAGAAGATTCTTGTGGTTTTGTATTGGAATAGTTTGTTTGGTGTAAAAAGGCTGTCAAAAGTAAAATTTTACAATTGGAGTGTTCGGAAAAGGCTTATTCCAATCCTGAAACTAATTGACGAAAATTATCCTACGAAAGTAGCTAAGCTTCTTGGGATGAGCCGCCAGCATGTTCATTATTATTTGAAAAAGTTGGAGAAGGCAGGCTTAGTCAAGCGTACAGGACCGAGGTGGCCAGCCTTTTACGAAACAACTGAGCAATGTAAAAAGTTTCTCAGTGGATGTGAGGGTTTAACGCCTAGTTTTGTTTTTAGGCTTCATAATTGTGTTTTTAAGTATCCTATTTTGCAAGATTCTGCTATGCTTGTTGATTGGCGTCGTGTGGAGAAGATGAATTGGAGTAGCCTTATTGGTTCTGAGTTGGGGTTGACTGTTGAGCAGACTACTAAGCATGTTCTGGTTTATTGTGATGTAGTTGAGGGTAGGGATCCATGTGAGCTTTTGTTGTTGGCTAAGGATGCTGCTGATCGTGTTGCTGCTCATCTGCAGTTGAAGTATGGTGTGCGTTTGGGTGACGGTCGACTAGCCCGCAAGATTCACTTAGGCGTTTATGATCCTGTTGCTGCTTTGGTTTCTCGTTATTGGCAGGTTAGTGATGATGTTGCTAAGGTTGACGAGTCTGAAGGTTTTGGCGAGGTTGACTGGTTAAGCGTCGAAGCAGCTAAGGATTATTTGCTCATGCCTCAAAACGTTAAGCGACTGATTCAGATTCAAGAAAAATTTGCCAACGCCATGAATGAACATTTGAGACTTATCGAGGCCCTTCAAGCCTTGACAGAAAAGATGGACAAAGTTATTGAAAAGTTAAGTTCAAAAGTCAATTCTGAAGAGGCTTCTGCCTAAAAAACCGCTTCATTTGGCACATGTGGAGCAGAGAACCATCAAGGCTACAAAAATGCGGATTAAAGCTCTTAACATTAAGAGTTTTGTTTTAGGGAAGTGTTAACGTTAACGGTTTTGAGTTGTGCACGCAAGAGGTCTATCAAGAGACGAGATTATCGCGCTTGGTGCATGCATCTGCAGTTTGAAAAGTGTTTATTACGCGTGTAATAGATGCATTCACGACAGAAGCTGAGCAGTTAACGAGGAATAAAATATGTTATAACACATGTTATAATAACCATAAGTTCGCATTTTATAACGCGCGTGATATTTTTCAAGGGGCTGCCTAAATGAATAGAGAACTCTAAAAAGTCTCACCAGTGAGAGTCTCAAAGTATTTTACAATAAACTACTGAATAAAGAAGGCAATCAAACTTAAGCAATCCAAAATTGGGTGAAGTGGATAGTTTTCTAATAAGTTAACTAGAAGGACATGTAGGGCGTGCAAATCCTATTTTTGGTTATTTAATGTTTTTCATTTAAGACGTGTATGCGATGTCTCATCCCCAGAAGTATGCGGATATGGTTGTTAAATCCTTCAGTCTTGAACGCCAAATTTTCGAAGGTTAAAAGAGGCTATAGTTGAGCAAGGCAAATCATTAAGCGAGTAAGTTAATGGGCTTTTACATAAGCGTTTAGCCGAACTTGAATGCTTGCAATCACCTTTCAATGCGACTAATCCTGAATTTTGCTTGGACGCTACAGAACCGCCTTTCCTAAAGGAGGGCAAAATCATCCTGTCACAAAACCAAACCAAGCTTTCTTCGCTGCAACCCTAACACCGATAAAGTCTCGGCGAACACAAAATACATGTGCGTTATGGATTAAACCCAGCCCATTTCCAAATGAACAAATGCAGAAAAAGAAACAGTATCCCCCTAGGGAACGTATACTTTAAGTTACATATGATGGATTTTACCGTGCTTTCAATAACTTATACTCTCTATGCCCCCACATTTTCAATTTCTAAACTCAATACCACATTTGGAAAATCCCCTCGCTCGCCTAAAACTCATGGAATTTAATATTCTGTTAATTCTTATTAACAGAACACCATAAAAACATTAAACAATTGCAAAAAAATTTTGAAAAACCAAAAACGCCTATATATAGACTTTTCCAAGCTAAAACCAAAAAGGCAACATTATACCCCGGGGCATAATGTTAGAAGTTTGCTTCCATTAAACGTTACTAACAGAAGTGCTCTAATGGGCATAAGTGAAAAATGTAACAATATTAAATTAAAAGCTGCATAGAGGATTGTTTCAGTAAATTATTTATTTATTCCAGAGTTTTGTTTGTTAATGAGCAAGGTGCTAGGAATATTGAAGAAAGCGTTTCCAAGCATTATTATATGTCTTATCCTTATTTTTAGCATCTCAATCAGCATAGATGACTTTAAAAAAATAGCAGAAGCGGGTAATCATATAAGTTCAGGCACACCAGTTGGAGGATACATTAGTGAAAACACTACATGGACATTAGAGGAGAGTCCCTACATTTTTATTGATAATGTTGTAGTTGCTCCTAATATTACCTTGACTATAGAACCGGGAGTCGCCATAAACTTTGATTTTTGGGCACTCAATGTGCAAGGGACTCTTTATGCACGGGGAAATCAAACACACAGAATATTGTTTCAAAGTAACGAAACACAAATAGGACCCATAAATTCCGCCCGAATATACTTTGAACAGGATAGCACTCCTTGGAATGAAACTACAAATGAAGGTTGCACAATCGAGTTCGCTGAAATAGATCTAATTTATACTGGATACCTTGCAACCATTTTCATATCAGAATCCGCCTCTCCTAAAATGTCGAATTGCATAATTCATACTAAACAAAACACTGCAATCTGGATGTATAATGGAACATTTTTAAACAATACAATCTTCGGGGAAGGTGGAACTGGTGTAATTGTAGGAAGTGGAGTAATCTCATACAACATAATTAAAGGATTACAATACGGCATTTTATTTGGCGCCCCAGGGAGCGAAGTATATATCGTTGGAAATTTACTAATTAATAACTGGATTGCTATTGCGGCCCAAGGTCATGAGTCATACATAGCAAATAATACAATAATTCAAAATGAAAGAGGTATCGATGTAGCCACTGGTATTCCAGATTTTGATATAATATGCAATAACATTCATAGCAACGATTATAACATATATGTGCGCTCAGAAGATCCACGTATCATTATCAATGTAACCTATAACTGGTGGGGAACAACCAATACTTCTCTAATAGATCAAAAGATACTTGATCAAAAGGACGACCGCAGATTAAGTCTTGTCAATTATGCGCCTTTTTTGACTTCACCTGCAAAATTTCCATTAGATGAGTTACCTCCTACTACAATCAATGATTATGACGGTTTGTGGCATAATACTGACTTTACAATAACATTAATGGCTACTGATGATGTAATCGGGGTTGCTGAAACCTATTATCGGATTAATAATGGTCCCGTTAGGACAGTTAGTGTTGACGGGCAACCTTTAATGACCACTGAGGGTGCCAATAACACCTTGGAGTATTGGAGTGTTGATAACGCTGAAAATGAGGAAATTCCACATAAGTTCTTAACAGGGATAAAGCTTGATAAAACTGCTCCAGTTGTAGCAGAGTTAAGACGTCAACCTGAAGGTGATGTTGAACCAAACCAGCCTGTGAAAGTCTTAGTGAATGCTACAGACTCTTTAAGCGGTGTTAAAGATGTAATACTTTCCTATAGTATAGACGATAGCTCCGCATGGACTGATGTTCCTATGACTTTTAACGCAACCACTGGGTTTTATGAAGGTATTATTCAAGGACAACAAGCGGGCACTGCTGTGAAATATAAGATAACCGTTTATGATAGTGCTGGAAACTATCTGGTAGAAGACAACGATGGACAGTATTACGTTTACACGATAATCCCCGAATTTCAATCAGTCTTTATTTTGCTACTGTTTTTACTCCTTGCCACTCTAGCCGTTGTATTTTCTAAGAAATGTATTCAGATAAAAACTGCGGGGCAACTGCAAATAAAAACAGAATTTGCAAAAATATAAGATGACTAGGATGCATGAAACAGTGGGAATGCTGAGGAGAATTAAGTATGGAGGCATTAGATAATCTTTTAAAACAACATTTAGAACGATTAAAGCTAGCCTTTAAGGAAGCCTCATCCAAATTTAAAACTCCCGAGGATGTTGCCCAGCACCGAGAAAACGCTGTAAAAGATTTCTTGAGAGAATTCTTACCACCGACTTTTATTTTGGGAAAGGGAGAGATCATAGACTCTAATGGTAATAGGTCACGCCAAGTAGATGTTATTATCTGCAATCAACATCATCCCTTTACCATTTCAAGCTCAGGGTATGGATTGTTTTTCGCTGAAGGTGTAGCTTGCGCTATTGAAGTTAAATCTGATTTATCTGCCAAAGAAGAACTAAAACAGGCAATACTTCAAGTTCAAAGCATTAAAAAACTTGAGCGGAAGCCTCTTGGAGACTTAATGTATGGTAGCGAATATGACTTTGAAAGAATGAGAAGAATACCATCTATTATATTTACGTATCAATCCCATCCTTTAGATAGACTAAAACAGAATGTCAAAGAGATACAAGAAGAATTAACGATACCCGTCGAGGAAACAATCGATGCAATAGTATCGTTGGAGAAAGGCATAATTTACAACATAAAGGACGAACGAGATAAATTGATGATAATCGTAAAAGGAGAAAGAAGATTAGGATTAGTTGGCGTTTTACATGAAAGTGAAACTTTAAAATCATTTCTACTTTACTTATCACATATTATCCCATTGGAAGTGAAATTCATTCCAATCATACAACTGTATATGCAAAAACTTGGTAAAAATAGTGTCATGGTCATCTAATCATTGTCCATACCATTTTAATGAACTTTTCTCATGGCGGATTATACCCATAATGCATATAGTGGGTTTTGTGTTTCTGTTAGTGTCTCCTAACAGAATAGTAAAAATTTTCATGCCTGTATTTTGCCATTTAATGGCAAAAATTATTAAGAGTAAAGTTATTGAGTGGAAATACAGGGGTTAATTATGGTCCGTCGAGCTTTTGCAATAACTACATTTCATACGTCTCATAGCAATAAAGCAGTTGAAGCTGCAGAAGAATGGAAGAAGCTTGGGATTTGCGCCATTGGTTGGTCTAAAGTGCCACATCTTTGTAAATGCGAAAGCAAGGATGAAGTTGTAGATAAATTAAGAAAGTATGGTTATTCTTCTTACGGGGCTGAAGATGTTTGGAAATTTGTTGGAGAAATGAAGAAAGATGACTTAGTCTTTGCTTATTCAAGGGATAATACAATTGCATATGTTGGAACAATTGTTGGTCCTTGCGAATATAACACCAGCAATATTATCGGAGACCCTGACGGTGATTTTGGTTACGCTTACCAAAGAAAAGTCCAATGGTGGGATGAACCACATCATTTCGACCGGCGCGATCTACCGAACTATTTTGCTAAACAATTTGGCAAAAAAGGTATAACCGTCGCCGAAATTGATGTAGGTTCCAAAGGGATCGAAGGGCTAATCAAAATTCTTAAAACATGTGCTATATCTGGTTCCAAATTTCCTGGAATAAATGAAGACTTAGTCAAGGCCGGGCTTCTAAAGTATTTGCATCATTCAATAGATGCGCTAGAAAAGGGTTTAAAACTGAAAAACGCTGAAGTTGCAATAGGCAAAAAAAGAAAATCGAGGCCAGATTTTATAGCCGAGGATATAAATGGACAAACGGTTTTGATTGAATGCAAGGGGATTGCGGAAGAAGGTGCCATAGATCAAATCGAAAGATATAGAAAAGAATATGGAAAGAATTGTAGACTTTTACTTGTAGCGTTTAGAATTACTGACGCATGCAAGTTAGCAGCAAAGAAAGCTAATGTTGAACTCTTCGAATGTGACCTAAATTTCCACAAAAAATGAGAAACAGTCTATTGCAAATATTCGCGAAAATGTTAAGAAAATAAGAGGTTAAATTTTCTATTAATCATCGTTAATAGCACATTGGAGCGGGTGGCATGAGAGTATTCAAAGCAAGCTTTTTTGGGTTTGGAAAAATTTAAAATCAAAATGTCATAGTCATATTTGGTGCTTTATTTGACTGAAAAACAGTATTACGATGTTGTTAGAAAATGGTTGGAAGACCAAGGATATTATTGTGGAGGAAATATAACAGTTAGAGGAAAGCCTAACTTTTATCAAGATATCGGGACTAAGCACAGACGCGCTGATGTTGCAGGGGTTAAGAACGTAGGAAACCGGTTTGAGGACGATGTGGAGGTAGTTGCAGTTGAGGTAAAAGATAAACGCATTGTATCTCAGCAAGATATTAACGACACAGCAAAGTATCAACAGTGTGCTCACAAGTGTTACCTTGCAACTACTGCTGAAATAACTGATGAAAACATAAGGTGGGCTGAGCGTAAAAATCTGGGATTGTTGCAACTTCTAAAAGGGAAAAACATCAAGGTGTTGCGCCATCCCGCTCCAAACAAGCCTGATTACGAAGAAATGTTGGCTTTCCTTGAGAGCTTTGAAATTGTGAAATGTTGCATTTGCGGATGCTTTTTTGAAAGATTTGATAGGACTGAACAGAATTATCGTAGTTATTTTGAGATTAAACGCGCTGCATATTTTAATGTGATGAAGAATACCAAACACGATCCTTTAGATGTTAAAACAATTAAGAATTTACCGTCAGAACATGTGATTTATCGGTATATTTGTTATCCATGCTTCGAAGAATTATTTTTAAATCCAAAAAGAATTGAAAGAATTCGAAAGTCGCAAATGGAGTTGAAAGAATATCATGCTCGCTGGAGTAGAGATGAGAAAGGATTTCTCTGCTTAGTGGGAAAAGAAAAAGAGTGCACTCAATACGTTTATGACACTATAGAGATTGTTGAACATCTGCGAGATAAACATAACATACACCCAGATGACCAGATAATAAAAGGTTGGACCGAGAAACATGAAAAGATTTGGAAGAAACACTCGGCAACAAAATAATAATAACTCCCCATAATCTTGTGGTTAACCTAAGAAACACGCGCATGAAATCCAAAGATTTTTCATTAGAGAAAACTTCTGTTAGTCGCTGTTAACAGAACAGTGTCAATTAAATTTCTTTCAATTCCCTTTATTGGGATTTTTGCTCTGCATCGTATGAATGTGCAGAGCATGATAAGAATTGGCATACAATCTTTCAATTCCCTTTATTGGGATTTTTGCTCTGCATCATGTCGCTGTTTGTCAACGTTGCGGTTTCAAAATGCCTTACTTTCAATTCCCTTTATTGGGATTTTTGCTCTGCATCTTTCTTCATAGCTATTGAAAGAGCTTTCTTACAAACTCCTTTCAATTCCCTTTATTGGGATTTTTGCTCTGCATCACATAATTTTACAGTAAAACCAGATATGACTTTATTTATCTTTCAATTCCCTTTATTGGGATTTTTGCTCTGCATCAAGAAATACGTATACCATGTGAAGTAGAATTCTGGAAAGCTTTCAATTCCCTTTATTGGGATTTTTGCTCTGCATCGTGGAAAAATGGAAATGGCGGGAAGGGAATTGTTAATTCCTTTCAATTCCCTTTATTGGGATTTTTGCTCTGCATCATAAAGTAATAGTTAAGATAAAGAAGGTTAAACAATGAACTTTCAATTCCCTTTATTGGGATTTTTGCTCTGCATCTAGATTTGTGTTATGTATAGAATGTTTTAAATTATATAACTTTCAATTCCCTTTATTGGGATTTTTGCTCTGCATCCCCATAGAAGGCACGCTCCTAGCTTACATGGAAGAACGCAAACTTTCAATTCCCTTTATTGGGATTTTTGCTCTGCATCGTCCACAAACGGCAAATTGCCAATGTTCTCTTTACTTTCCTTTCAATTCCCTTTATTGGGATTTTTGCTCTGCATCGCCATGCAGGGTATATGCCTTCGCTTAAGGTGCTCCCACTTTCAATTCCCTTTATTGGGATTTTTGCTCTGCATCGCCTAGAAAAAGCTCTTTTGTTAGGGAGAATTCTGGAAAGCTTTCAATTCCCTTTATTGGGATTTTTGCTCTGCATCCTCTTCTTTTTCCTAGCTTTAGACAATTTCGTTTTTAGTAACTTTCAATTCCCTTTATTGGGATTTTTGCTCTGCATCCTTATGTTTGAAGACTATGTAGTCTCCTTCTCTATAGACAATACTTTCAATTCCCTTTATTGGGATTTTTGCTCTGCATCTGTGGGCTTATTTTGGCGGTTTTGTTGCTTGAGGCTGTTTTTAGGTTTAGTTTTAATATGTATTTTCGATTATTATTAGGATGCAATTTGATTTATAAAGATAATCGAAATAGGCTTTTTAATGGTTGGATAAGGTTGTATTTCCTGTCTGATGTTGAGCATAAGTATTTGCTTTATCAGCTTTTGCCCACTGCGCGTGAGGTGGGCGTCAGCAAAGAGTTGCGGGGTTGGAGTTGGCATCAGCCGCCCTTAAAGCCCTATTACGATAATGTCAAGCTGCCCATGTACGCAGTATGCTCCAAGTATTGTCCTACAAACCGTGATGTGTATCTGCGTTATGTAGAGAAGATATCGCCTATTCCTAGTGGTAAAGTGGCTTTGGGCAAAATTCTCCATGGAGTTGTCAGCGACTGTTTAAGAGCATCTGTTCAACGACGCAGCATCGATTTTGAATCTTGGTGGCAAACTATTCGATGGTCTGAAATCAATGAAAAGCCCGAAAACTTGAAGGAGCCTTCCAGAAAAGTTTGGGATTTTCTACAAAAAATCTGTGAAGCACGTTTAGCTGAGGTTTCCAGTAGGCAGCCATATGCCTCTGAACTTGACTTGATAGCGTCTGCTGTTCCATTTCTGGTTGAGCATAAAATTTCTGGCGAGTTGCTTGGCTTAAGCGGTATACTCAGCTTGGACTGTTATGATTATTTGAAGGCGATAATGTTCGATTTAAAAGTGGCAAGCGAACCGCAGGAATGGCATAGACTTTCGCCGGTAGGCTATGCGCTTGTCTTCGAAAGTGTCCACGAGGTTCCAGTAGACGTTTGCTGCAACGTTTACCTTGATGTCAAAGATGGAAAGGTTTTGGCGCGTAGAGATCTGTTTTTCGCAAGCGATGAACTAAGACAATGGTGGATCGAAGAGCGCGACAAAAAGCTTGAGATTGTAGCAGAAGGAAAAGACCCAGGCAAACCCAATCGTTCTCAATGTCCAGAAGACTGCATGTACTTCAAAGTTTGCTATAAATAAAGCGGCTGTGGTTTTATGAGGATTTTCTTGGATGATTTTGGCATTTTCCTGGGAAGGAAAAGAAACCGCTTTATTGTAAAAAAGGAGGGAGAAGTTAAGGAAATAGTCGCAGATGACGTTGACTCTATAATTTGTTGCTCGTCCGGTGTAGCATTTTCGGCAAGCGCCTTGAATCTGGCTGTCCAAAACAATATTCAAGTGGTTTTTGCCCGTTATAGCGGTTGGCCATATGCCATTTTAATGCCTGCCTCGATGACAGGTTCTGTTAGAGCCCGAAGAGAACAGTTCATAGCATACAACGATGAAAGAGGCTTCATATTAGCCAAAAAGTTTGTTTCTGGAAAGCTTACCAATCAAGCAAACCTGTTGAAGTTGATGGCGAAAAACAGGCGCCAAACAGATCCAGCGCTTTCTGAGAGGCTTTACGAGGCTGGTAAGGCTGTTGACCAAATCAACATGAAAGTTGATAGGGAGCATGGTTTAAGGATTGATGATAAACGCCAAGACCTGATGAACTTGGAGGCTGAAGCTGCACGTTTCTATTGGGAAGCCATACGCCAAATCCTACCAGCCGAGTTAGGCTTTACTGGACGTGAAACAAGAGGCGCCCGCGACCCATTTAACGCCATGTTAAATTTTGGCTATCAAACAATTCTTTTTCCAGAAGTTTGGAAAGCTGTAAGCTATGCTGGCTTAGACTTTTATGCGGGTTATTTGCATGCTGATAGGCCGGGTAAGCCCTCGCTGGTTTTGGATTTGATGGAGGAGTTTCGACAACAAGTTGTGGACAGAACTCTCATTGGCTTAATAACGAAGAATGTAATTAAGCCTGGCGAGATTGTTGTTGCTGAGACTGTTGAAGAAGGCAGAGTTTTAAGCAAAGAGGCGATTAAAACCTTACTTACGGGTTTTCAGGAACGCTTAGACACTGAAGTTATGTTTAATGGGCAAAGAAGCTCCATTAAGGGCTTTATTCACTATCAAGCACGACGTGTGGCACGTTTTCTTTTACGTGAGGCCGATTACGCACCGTTTACTTTGGGCTGGTGAAACGAAATGCGTTACTTGGTGATTTATGACATTACGGATGATAATTTGCGGGCTTTGGTTGCTGAAACGCTGAAGGATTATAGATTGCAACGTATCCAATACAGCGCATTCATTGGTAGTCTGCGCCGCGACGAATTAAACAGCCTTATTGTAGACTTAAAGAATCTGATTAAGGATTTGGTTGAGAATGTTCAGCTTTATCCAGTTTGCGACACTTGTTTTAAGGGAAGACGGGAAGTTGGTAAACCTAAAAAGTACGAATTAAAGGAAGAGAAAGAGAAGGTGGCTTATTTTTGAAATGCGCAACTCTTATGTATGCGTTTGATATCTTTTGTTTACGGTGACGAAGTTGACCCTTAAGCCTTTAGCCGTAAGAATTCCAGAGGAAATCGAGAAAGAAATTCAAGAAGTAATTGAGCGGGAAGGTTTGGATAAGGCCACTGTTGTTAGGACTCTTCTAGAGCTGGGTATCAGCGAATGGCGTAAGCAAACAGCCTTAGAACTACTTCGTGACGGAAAAGTAACCTTTGCTAAGGCTGCAGAGATAGCTAAGCTTTCCCTTTGGGAGTTCGCCGACCTAGTAAAGCAACGTAGTATTGAGTGGGTGAGATATTCACCTCAAGAAATTGAGAAAGAGTTTAAGGAAGCGACTGCGGCTGAGTAAAAATGACGCCGTTTGTGTTCAATTCGACTCCCTTAATTTACATAACGAAGATTGGTTTGAGCAGAATTTTTGAAGAGTTAAAAGGCGAGAAGTTGACTTCTCCAAGTGTTAAACATGAGGTTGTGGATGAAGGCAAGCGCAAGGGTGTTGCAGACGCCGCAGTTTTGGAAAAGTTATTTCAAAAAGACGTTTTCAGAGTTGTAAAGCCTAAAAACTCAAGTTTCTTGGAAACTCTTTTGCAAACAAAGGGCCTTCACAGGACTGACGCTGAGGTTTTAGCCATAGCGAAAGAGTATGACGGAATCGCCATAATCGATGATGAAATTGCAAGGAAAACAGCTAAAATCTATGGGATAACCTACGCAGGAACACCATATGTTTTGGTTAAGGCGATAGCTCAAGGGATCATTGCAAAGGGAAAGGCGAAACAAGCGATAAACGATATGATTTTTGCTGGGTGGAGATGTAGCGTTGAAACTTACGCGAAAATTATGGAAAGCATAGAAAAACTGGAAAGAATAAGTAATGAGCAAGGCTAAGGAAAGGCAGAGTTTACCCATATCAGATGTTGCTGAGCCTTTGGTTTCGGTTACTGATGTTAAGCATTATGTTTATTGTCCGAGGCTTGTGTATTTTGATCGGGTTTTGCATGCGCAGCCCGTTTTTGGTTCTCAGCAGGAGGAAAGCCAAGAGCTGCATATGGAGTATGTACGCAAAGAGCTTAGACGAAAAGATGCGGTTTATTATTCGCCTGAATTTGTCGGCGCCGAGAAGCTTCTTTTTGTTCCGCTTGTTTCAAAAACTCTTCAGCTTCATGGCGTAGTAGACTGTATAATAAGGACGGTTAAGGGCGAATATGTTCCAATCGAGTATAAGAACATGGTTTCTAATAGAGGAAAAGCGTATATGGATCATAAGTATCAGCTTGTGGCTTATGCTCTGCTTGTGGAGGAAAATTATGGCACAGTAGTTAAGCGAGGTTTTGTGAACTATATTCCTGAAGGGTTAGTTTTAAATTTTGAGATAACGCCTACAATGAAAAGCTATGTGAAGAGGATTGTTGGACATATTAAAAGGATAATTAGGGAGGAGAGGCTCCCACCCATAAGAGTAGCCAAAAACAAATGCCAAGGAGGATGCGGACACAAACAAACATGCCAAAAAGTTACGTAAACGTTTTTGTGTTTTTAAATGCTTGCAACATAAGTGCGTCGCTATAAAATGCCACATGATAGTCTGGTTCTCTTTGTAAAGTAGAATAGTAGACCGGATACAGTCTGATTGCATTCCACAGATTTTCTCGTTCTCTTTTGCTGATCTTCGTTATGAAGCACATTGGATTGAGCTCGTTTAGAGCATCCCTTACTTTTCTTCCCCCCTGCGAAGGGATGGGTGTCAGAGAATTTCTTAGACTGACAAGTTTATTTACATGAATTTCCGATTTCAGCATGAAGCAAATTCCAAGATTTCGTTGCAAACCTTCTGATGAATTAACTATGAGAATTATCTTGGGAACATAAGCACCGATAGCCTCTTTCACGAGCTCAGCTAGCGGTGCATCTCCTTGCTCTCTTATATATTCTGCCATTTCTTCAACATTCTTAAAACTTTTCACATCATTCAGGTTCATATTTTTGAGGGCGAAATTTAGATCGTATTGAACAAAACGTGCTCTCTTTCCGCACAAATCCTGTATAAAAACATCAAGTCCACTTCTTCTAAACGTAAAGGCATTTGCTCGCCAAACTCCATGCAATTCTTTCTCGATTAATTGCTCGTACAACTCCTCAGCTGCTTTAAATATCGCTCCGTGAATGCTAGTATAGGACATTTCTAGGTTCTTGTAAAGAGTATTAAGCGGCCCGTTATATGGTGGCTTAAAAGTTTTTAGGAAGCGCAAATGTTGCGCCTTACATTCAACAGTGTCCACATACCATGCGTGTAAATCCTGAGCTGGATAAATATCATTGATTAATCTATTAAACTCCTCCCTTGTTAAAACACCACTTCTTTTTTCGCTTTTACTTTTAACTAACGATGCGATTCCATTGCTTGTAATTATGTGAACAAAGGAAGACTCCAGGGAAGGCCTTTCTTCAGTGCTAGTGCGCCCTACCCTTCCAATCCTCTGAATTAAAGCTGGTGCCATAGATGAAAAGAAGATGCCTTCATAGACCTTAAAATCTATACCAACTTCTATCGCCGATGTTCCTACAATGAAATCGAACTCATCCATCTTTTCTTTACTTTTATACCAACCTGTATATTCGCCTACATGGTATCCCTTTTTTGTTAACTCATTTGCTATGCATATTTGGTCAATAAGTCTGTCTACAATTATTAAGATTGGCAGCTTTGGGCGTTCTAAATCCTTTATTCTGTCTTCTGCTATTTCTAGCGCAGTTTGTACCACATTTTCTTGGGCCTCAGCGAGACTGTCCCCTTGAGGATAAAACTTGATGAATGCTGGATGTAAAATAATTCTTCCCATGTTCGCTGTAGTTTCGCTTCCTATTTTTTTAATATCTCCAAGAGCGTACTTGATTAGATTCTCCTTCCCTAAAGGCGTAGCCGAAGACAAGAAGATTTTAGGGCATATGTTTTTTAAGAAAGATAGAAACATCAATGCATGGGCAAACTCTTGCCCACTCCAAAAATGGAATTCATCAAACATCAAGGTCAATTTACTTAAATTGCCCATTAGTCTATTTCTTTCGGCAGTGCTCAAGTCATAAAGTCCGTACACTTTTTCGGTAATTAAGTAAATGATGTCAGGATTAGATAATATGATCAAAGGCAAAGATGCTTTACCGAAGATTGTATAAAGCAGAGCCTTGGCATTTGACCAGTCTAATAAGTTTTCGCTTACCCTATGCTCAACTAAAATTGGTGCGCTGAGGACTACCACAGAAAGGTCCCCGACACCGTCAGCTTTCACACGCGATTTAACATCGTCGGGCATACCCCTAATCACACGATTAAATATAGCCGGAGGCCATATTGAAACCGCTTTTCCCAATTCTTTCGTTAAGAGCTTGCATATTGACCTCGCTTGATCCAATACAAGCTCGTTCGTTGGGTAAATCGCCAGCAGTCCTTCAGGTCCCTGACGCTTGAGAGCCCTCCAAATGGTTGGTAACACGATAGCGGCGGTTTTTCCAGCGCCAGTTCCCGCGGTCAACATAAAGCTTGAATGAAAGTCGTAAAGAGAGTGTACTTTTTCTTGAAAATCATAGGGACGTATTTTAGTTTCTATGCCCCAATCTTTCTGTGCAAATGGAATGTATAGCGGATTTACTTGAATTTCAACTGGCTTTAACATCTAAAAATAACCTTTCTGGCAAAGCTACAATATACTTTTCCCCCACTCCTTCGCAAAGGGCATATTCTCCCTCAAACTCACCATCAAAAAGTGGGGTTGGAGACATCGATATTTTAATGACATGAATGTCCTTAAGCTCATTGTAATCCGCCATATTAATTAGGTGGCTACTTCTAAATATTCCCTTCATTTTTTTAACGATTTTCAGTTGTTCAAATTCTAGCAAGCATGGGCTCCTGTCTTTTCCCAATCTAATTATCTTTGGAGGATTAGATGGCGATGCAAAGAAGAAGCTAAATTCGGAATATGGCAAGATGTTTTGTCTTGCCCCGAAAAATGATAAGGTAACTCGTGGCTCCTCCTTTGTAAGAGCTGCTATGGTTCTTCGGGCAAAGCCTTCGTCAAGAGTATTGTATTGAACGCGACGAATTTCCACATTTATGGGCCTTGCCGGTGTGGCATAGAAATTTAAGTTTCTTAATTCTTCATAAGACGGTGTAAACCTTTGAGTTCTGATATCAACGGCTCTTTTTGAACTCATTAGTGAATACATTATAGCGTAGTTGTGCACGTATGGCATACATATTCCTTCTTCTCCAGCGGCGCTTGCCAGATTAAATGTAACGAAATTTAGAAAATCATGGGATACGAGCGTTACCTTAAAGATACACAAGCCACTCATTAAAACTTCACTTTTGATATATCTTTTTACTCGTCTTTCTTCATTATCTAGCTTGACAATAACGCAACTTTCTGTTGAGCTTTGTTTACATCGTCGTACATATTCTCTACTAGGTTTTTCATATCAGTTTTCTTTTCAGCTTCCAAAATCTTCGTTAATTCTTCTCCTCGCACTATCTCGGTTTGAAACCAAAGTTTTTCAATAGCGATATTCACATATTCATCCATGGTTTTGAGAAGTAAACTCGTATCGATTTTGTCTAATTCATCTTCCTTTATGCGATCACAAAGGGCCAAGGTGAGTTCTAATGATGTTACCGCGCAGCCTTCTCCAAAAATCAATGCACAAATATGGTTCTTCACTGTAGCTTGCACAGCAGATCGGGCTCCATATCTTGAAGCCCTCACTATAGAGGCCAACATGTATAGAAATTCCTTCCAAGTGACACTATGCATGGTTACGATATTTGGCAGATAAATGGCCGGAGGCAACATGAACTGAGACGTTAGACTTACGCCAGTTGTCCCCGTAACCTCGGAAACGGCATTCATTGTTATTAACTCAACTATATCTTCAACGTCCCGCAGTGTGAATGCAGATTCATAGAGTGTTCGACTATGTAGAGCTAACTCTCGTTCAGCTCCCCTAATAGTTGAAATACCACCGTGAAGCCAGTCATCAGGACACGTTAAGCATAATCTGTCTGGAAGATGACATTTTTCCTCAAAGTCAGGTTTTACGCTTCTTATGATGTCCCTTCCGACTCTACGTTCCACTGCTTTGAATTTCCGACCTAATGCCACTACTCTTTTAATTCTCTTTGAATTTCCAATGCTTTTAGGTGTAAGAACGGTGTTTAATTCAGCTCCAGCTTCGGTTCGAAAGACACTATAGTCATGGATTTCGCGTAGAAGAAGTATCTGTGCATAAAGGTTTTTTGTTGTGGGCATTGGTAGATCAACGAACCATTTTGCATATTTCTTTAAAGTTTCTGGAAACTCCATATTAACCACTCTTAGCTTCTCGAGCCTTTTGCATTCTTTCTATTTCTCTTAACTTGCGATCAACGTAAACTTTATCTCTTATTCTTTCAAGGTAAAGATAAAACTTCATTATCTCACCTTTATAACGAGTGTTGTAAATATCGTAAAGCCATTTCACAAATTTCTCAACATTTTCTTTGAGTTCTGGATGTATGGAGTATTTTCTCCCAAAAGACTCTGCGGCCTTTTGGGAATCACGCTCGATATCTCTGACGACGGTGGATGATACAGTTTCAATGAGACTTTCCTTTTCCAGTTTTAGTTTCAAAGACTTCCAAAACTCTTGTTGAAGCACGGCTACAGGGGATGTATAATCATAAACTGAACGTTCTTCTAATCTTCTATGCATTAACCAATGATGTTCTTCTAATGTTTTGACCAAAAGATCCATCATTTCTTTTTCTGTCAAATATTTTTTTCCTCGCCTAATGCTTTCGTCAAGAAGATAAAGTCTTTAATACTTTTTAGTTTTTCGCCTCTGATTCGCTCGACGCTTCTAATGATGGTTTCAGCGGGAAAGGCTCTGTCTCTATATGTCGTCATGTACCGCACTAAGGCGTTTTGCACTATGTTCTCTCCGGCTAACGTGCAAGCGCGGTAAATACCTATTATAGCGCTAAATAATTTATTCAAGTCATGTAAGTGGATCGTGCCCACAAAAGCCGATGGGACATAAAGAGCTTCCACACATTGAGCAGCCTCGAGTAAGTTGCCACTTCTCGACCAAGCTACTTTAGTTGTTGGCCCGCTTTGTGAAGCAAGAGCAAGGTATGGAGTTATTCTAACCAAGAAGTTTTCGTCGCTTTCTTTTAGTTTTCTCTCTAGTTGTCTTGGAAGAGGAATCAATACAAAGTTGGGAGTCGCTACCTTCTTAATAAGGTCGAAGGCAGTTACAGCCGCAGCAGATGGACCAGAATATACAAATTCATCAAGAATAGCTTTCATCATATCCTCAGGCTTATCCTTTGCAGTGTCAATGAAATCTGTATAGTCAAAGGAGGAAAGGATGTTAACTACATCGTTGTTAATGAATGCCCCTACGTCTGGGATTATGGAGGGGGAAGGAAAGGCTACCGCCATTTCAGGACCGAGTTCTACTTCTTGCCTTAACATATATTCAATGCGACAAAATTTGCAAGCACGAACGCGGTCAACTCGTCTCCCAAGTGGAGCATGTGTGAAACTGGGTGTTTGAACTTTTTCCATTACCCCCTTCATATCTCTTGCTTCACCTGGAAAGTTACAAAATGGACAGGCATGTTCTATTTCTTTAAAAAATAATTCGCGTTGTTTAGAGTAATCTTGAAGTGATTTTTCCGCAATTTCTTTCGCTTTCCCATAGGCCATGGGTATTGAGCAGTTCATGAAGAAGAGCGCGAAATCCTTAGCCTCGTCTGGAGTAATTAATTTCTCCTCTATAAGCATACCATCGGTGATTTCTTTAATAATTTTAATGAGGAATATGCGAAGGGATACGGCAAGTTTATCATGATCAAGATTAATTAACTTTTCATTTAAGAAAGCACCTGAGATCTCTTTTTCATATTCTTCTCTGGCTCCACATATTTCAGCCAAGTCCAAGGGAGTAAAATTGCAAAGTTTTGCAGCAGCTAATCCTACAGGGTCACCCCATGCGCTCTTGCGAGCGCCCAAGATCTCACTTGCGTCTATTCCTAGGTCATGGAAGTATTTTTGGAGAACCCTTTCCGATGTTTCCCTTGTGATTTTTGGCATTATGATAACATTCATTATTGAGTTAAAGAGAGCTAAGTAGAGGAATGCTCTGTAAATCTTTGGCAGATATTTCTCGAAGTTTTCTCCATAAAGTCCCTCCGCTAACATAGTAAAGGCATCGTACTTTTTAGGATCAAATGGAGAGAGTTTTCGAATTTTAGAGCTCCCTAAATACTCTCCAGCATCTTTTAAAATATCAATTAAATCATCTCGAGATTTTATCTTTTCAGGAATAATCATAGTCACGGCCGGAGTAAGCCTATACGTGATGCCTCTTTTCACTGCGCCACTGCAAGCTTTCTCTACGATTTGACAAAATTTAGTAGCTACTTCGCCAAGAAATGTTTCAGCATCTATATTTTTGGCTTCATCTTTCAAGGCAACATACAATGTTCCTTCAGGGAAGTATAGAATCGGTTTATAACCGTATTTCTTAAAGATCTCTTCCGTAGCTCTGTTAAATAAGTAAGTGATCATGCCGTGAACGTAGCTAACTCCATGGAATTGGAACCTTAAATCCGTGTCAAATGCTTTACCGTATTCGCTAGAAATGGCTACTTCGTAGGCTGAATATACCGTTTCTGCTGAGATTAGGTAGTCAACGAACATGGACAAGAGACCAAGCTGGTATTGATACGGCGATGAAAGAAGCGATTCAGGAGCACTGAGTGAATGTAATGTTTGTGAAAGGAGATAAATCATTTTGAGGTTTCCATCATCGAGAACGATTTCCAATCCACATTTATGCAATTGACCTATAAAATCTCCAAGTTCTTCAAAAGACAATTTATGAGGAGGAACTTTTTCTTCAGCATATTTTTCAATTGCTTTTATCACTTGTTTTTGCCATTCACTTTTACTTTTACCCGCATCGTGTAGCAGCATGGCTAACGATAGTAGGCGAGCATCATTCTTATCCCAATTGCGCTTAGTAGCAATAAGGTTAAAGAGAAATGATGAAAGCCCATAGGCATTTATCGCATGGCATAAAAGAGTTTGTTCAGGCTTGGTCTTTGCATAGATTGAACCCCAGCCCATTTTACGTAAAGCACTAATCACTATAGCTAATTCATCTCGGAAGATTTCATTCATAATGGCTTTCCCACAGTCCATATTTTTCTAATAATCGTCGTCTATGAACATATAACAATTAGGGTGTTATTTGAGGATTTTGAATCCTAATTAATGGTCTTAAGCAATCGCTAAGAAGTGCCGTTGCGAGCCGTTGCGAACTTCTGATCTGAAACTGAATTTTGTTACTCCGTATCCTGCTGTTTTGTTTCCTCCTATGTTTGAGTATTCCGCGTATTTAGCCAGCATAACTGTCACCCTATTCCATTCGCTTTCTAAATCCCCAATCTCATAAGCACACCATCCAGTAAACCCCACAGCTTTTTTATCCCGCATAACCGCCAACCTCGTCCCAAGCCTATACCCACAAACCCCAACATTCTTCCCCAACCACTCCTTATAAGCCAAAAACTCCTCCTTACCAAAACGTCTACCATCACTAAACCTGTTCCAAACACGCATCAACCCAGAAAAAACCCTAACAGCATCAGGAAACATCCAACGATAGCTACTACCCAAACAAGGCAAGTAAGTAGGCGTCTCAAAAACAAGCCTAAAACGCTCAACCGCACTGGCTTCACGCTCCAAATCCCCATAGCTTTTGCTCTTAATGCTTAAAGAAGCTATGCGAAAAACAGTATCAAAAATCATAACACTGTTCTGCTTCTCAAAAAACCTCACCACATAACTCGCCAAATCATCCCTCAAAAACCTAAAACCCACACGACAAGGAGAAGCAGGATCCAACAAAAAACCATTCCCAGCCCGCGAAACACTCCTAAAACGCAAAGGCGTAACGCTATAAGGCTTAGAAACATCCAACTTATGCAAAACATCAGCCGCGCTTGGATCCACCTGCCTTACAATATGCAGCAACAAACCCCTAGCCACATGCCCAGTGAAAAACGGCAAAACAACGCCTTTCTCACCATACAACTCCAAACCAACCTCAACAGGCAACCCCGATCACTCCCACAATGGGATTCGCATATTACTCTTACATTAAATTACATACCATAAACACTAATTAAAACTTTAAAGAACAAGCACATTCTGTTAGTTGCTGTTAGCAGAACATTGCGAAAAGAGCATCTTTTCATCAGCTGGGTTCTTTTAAAAGGGCAAATGTGCTGAGTGTAGTGGGGCTGTTCTTTAGGGGATGGGCTCTAGGGAAAACTGAAATTGAGTGTCGCTTAAGGCTTATTCTTTAGGGAAATGCGGGAAAAGAAACCTTTTTCATGGGTTTTTGTGGAAAATGGTACGGGAATGGACGGGAGTTTTCCCTTATTCCCTATGCTTTCCCTCATGATGGTTAAGTTTATTTTCGTGGTTACTTATATGGTACCTCATATGGTGACATCTTAATGCTTGATTGGAGCCATGTAGAAGAGCTTATACGAAGTGGCTATAAGCCGTACGCGAGGCGAAAGAAGCAAGGAACCTACATGAGCCTAAAGAAGGGAAGGGATGAAGTAGGCTTAGGCATGTAGGACGAAAATGCTTGGAATCATATGCTGAGCTTATATATTATCTGCCGCGAAGGCTCTAAAAGTATTGTTAAGAAGCAACCTATTGACAAACTAAAACCCGTAATAAGTGTAGACAAAGAAATCTTGGCCCACATAATCAGCGAACTAGAGGCTGGGAAGAGCCGTGTTCAAATAGTTGCGGAGTGGGAATATCATCCAGATGTGGTCAACTACGCCTACGAGAATTGGCTGAAGCTCAAAGAGCCAACTCAACAAGAGAGTGTTTTAGAGGTGGCGCAACTGCAGCGGCAATACAGTGCTCTTCAAAATCAACTGGGAACATTAAAAAATCTGTTAGAAGAGGTTCAAGGGCGTCTGAGTGATTTCGAGAAAGCTAGGGCTTCTGTGGCGAAAAGAGGAAAACTGATGCATAATACGTGCTACTACGGACGCAACGGCAAGTGCACTGAACCAAATGTCATCGAAGCGATGGGAAAATCCGGCGCAAACGAGGTTGACGTAAACGAGTACATCTGCAACTCCTGCTTATGCTATCGGCACTTTCAATAACTGCGCGACAAGAATCAGTCTTGCATAAACATATGAAAATAGTCTTAATAAGGAGAAATTGGCTCATCCGTTCTTTGACCATGCGCTTGGCAAATTTGAAGCACACGTTGATATGTCCGTCTTCGGATACTGTCCATTGCCGGAGCCTCTTGTGGACAGTGTCCTTTGGAAGCCTCTCTAAAGGATAGTGTCCATTGCGAGGGGCAGAAAATTCTTGTGGTTTTATCGCGAGCATTTATTGAGGCACAATCAGTGAAGACTCATAGGCGAGCAACCTTCGAGAAGAAAATGGATGTTAGCCCTGATGTTTGGGAGAGGCTTCCATTCTGGGTTAAAGAATTGCTTAAAATGCTTAAGGCTTCCGGTTAGCGTAGTAATGAATAAGTTGCCCTTGTAATCATGTGATTTAGGTTGAAATTTTGTATTCCCTAAGTTTTTTGGCTAACATTTTCCTGAATTCTTCATCTTTCATTAAAATGTTCATGATGTTGTCCGCTGTGGTTCTTGCTTCTTCCATTTCGAATGCAGCTTTCACGTCTAGGGCTAGGCCGCATTTCATACAAAACCTCGCGTCATAAGCGTTTGTTGCTTTACATCTCGGGCATATGCGCGGTGTAAGCTTTGGCTTCTCTTCGGTTTTCTTTTTAAGTCCATAAACGCCTAGAATGGCGTCGTCGACGTCTCTTCCTGAGAGGTGTACGTATATGCTTGGCATTTCTGAACCTTGCTTCCAACCGAATATCTGGTTCATCTGGGCTTCTGTAAGTTTACCCGCTAGGAATGTGGCTCGGCTATGTCGGAATTTATGAGGTGTGATGCGTTTCTTTATTCCTGCCTTTTTTGCTGCCACTTTCAATGTTTTGGCTAGGGCTGGATAGCTCATGGCTTCGTAGCGGTTAACGGTTCCCATGTTAATCCATAATGGGGCTTCAGGCTTAGCCCTAAGCGGGTGGTTCTGTATCCAGGCTTGAAGGTGGGGTGTAGCTGCAACTACTACGATGCGCCTCGAGCCAGTCTTTCCCCTAAGCATAAGCGCTGTGTAACCCTCCTCGAAAACGACATCACTAATCTTCAAGGAGCCAAGCTCGCCGATTCTTGCTCCGCTTTCATAAAGTGTCATTATGAAGGCCTTATCTCTTAGGCTGTCTGAGGCTTCAACAACTTTCATAACTTCCTCCTCTGTTAGGAGTTGATCTGGCAGTATGGCGTCCTTCTCCTTAAATGTAGTTTTGATCCATTTCACCTGGGGCGGGTAGTCTTCGCCTCCTCCAAGCCAAAGGTAAAAGCGCTTTAGGGCTACTTTGTAATCGTGTTTTGTCCATGCTGAGTATTCGCTTCGCTCTAAAAGGTTTACGACGCGTTCCACATCAGCCTTTTCCGCTTTGTCAAAGTCCTTCTTAAACCATTCTGCAAGCTTCTTGAGCGACTGTAGGTACTTGACAATCCTGGCTTTGCCCAAGCCCTCAGAGAAACAGCATTGCTCAAACTCCTTAATGAGCTCTGCATTTCTTGCTGAAATTGGGTTTTGAGCGTCTATCTTACGCTCAGCATCATGTAATCTTTCATCAAAGTTATGTATGTCTAAACGCTGCTTCATAGTCCATTGCGTATAATATCCGGAGTAAGCGCTTTTATACTTTTGGTTTAAAGCCTCGGGCGGGATTTGAACCCGCGACCACCGCCTTGCCAAGGCGAGAATCAGAAACTGCGTTTCCGATACCTTCCTTTGATTGGAGTGAATTTGAAGCGTATCTTATGAGGGCATATAAACCGAAAACTGCAAGGGAACGCTTTAGTTATGCAAGGCAATTTGCACATTGTCTGTTGAATGGCAACTTTAGTGAATTGAAAATTTTAAGTGATGATAAGCGGGGACATGTTCTTAAAGCGTTAAGTGTTTTGGCGAAGTATTTGGGTGTTTATCAAAGGTTTCAGCAGTTGGTTAGGGATTATGGTTTGAAGTGGACGGGTAAAGCTAAAGACCAGCTTTTGATTCAGAGGATGACAAAAAGTTGTGGATGCGAATGAGGTCTTTGATTGGATAAAGAAAGTTAAAACGGAGCTTCCACAGTTAAGCGATTTTATGGATTTAATGGCAATTAGCGGAATGCGATTAGTTGAAGCAGTTGAATCTTACAACTTAATAATTAAGATAGCGAAACAAAATAAGTTAGATGAATACTACAATGTTGTAACCAATGCTCTTGAAAATTATAAGTTTAAAGATTTATTCATTAGGCGTACAAAGAAAAGTTTTGTTGTGTTTGTTCCTAAAGAGCTTTTCGAAAAAATAAGTTGTAGCGAACCCTTAACAGGTGCAAACGCAATTTTAAAACTGCTACAAAAACGTGGCATTGAATGTAGGTTCGGCGATGTCAGAGAAACACATGCTACATTAATGACTAAATACTTAAACCAAAACGAAATTGACTTTTTGCATGGACGTGTCGGCACAAGCGTTTTTATGCAAAACTACTTCAATCCCGCATTGATAAACGATTTAAAACAAAGAGTGTTCAAAGGAATAGCGGAAGTACAAAGTAAGATTTCCTAAATTCCCTTTTTTCCGATAGCTGAACCGTAGAAAAATTATGTTTCTGCAAACTTCTTCGCCCTCGAAAGGCGATGGAAAATTCCATAATTTAAAGTGTAGCTGTAGCATTTTCTTGTGTTTGCTTCCTCTCTACACGCATCATAACATCATATAATTTATTTATACCATGCTTAACCGCACGTGTCAAATCTGAGCGGAAGCGTAACCCATATTTTGCCATGACTTCTTTGGATTCCATTTTAGCATAATCCAACACAATTTTTATGTCGTTATCTACAATGTTTAAAGATTGTGTTGTACTTTCCAGTTTCCACAGTGCCATTGCGTAAGGGTCAAACTGCACGGTGGTCTTTGGGACATTTTTAAAACGGTGGATTTCCAGTTCTCCACTAATAATTAAGTCCACCACAGTTTTTTCTTGTTTAATCCATTTCGCACGCACAAAAGTAGGATGCAAAAACAATTTTTCCGTGTAATCCTCCTCCTGCGTTACAACTATTAAGTGGCATCTTCCTTTGCTTAATTCTGGAACGTATTCTAACCATTTAGTGTTTATTTGACTCATCGCCCGCCGTGAAGGTGTAGATTTAACCGCCTCATCGTAAATGAACGCTTTGCGTTCACGGTTTTGGAATAACCACAACCCGAAATCATCAAAATTATCAATGTAATGTACCACATCAGTTTTAACGTTTGAAGCTACATGCGTTATAATGCCCAAGCGATTTTTAAGTTCATCCCATGCCAAACGCAACGCAAAATCTGTCTTTCCAGTTTTCCACTTGCCCCTAACAACGGTTATGCTTGCAGGCGAATCATAAATCTTAAAAAGGCAAGAGTCAAGTAAACTTACTGTTCTGGATTCCATTGTGCTTCACGGATTGTAGTTCCCAATTTAGCGCCTAAATTGGTTAGTTCGCCAGCTTGCATAAACCATAATGCTTCTCCTTCCCGCTTCAAAATTTCTCTTATAACTTCCAAAATCTCTTTTATTTCTGGGTCTTCTAATGCTTCTAAAAGAATGTCTATTTTTGCAAGTTTATCCGCATTGACATTACAAGCGTAATCGCTAATGTAACTAAATTTGCGTGCGACCTGCTGTGCTAACGTTTGCAGGTAATAATCGGTAACGTCTCGATGTTTAGGCATTTACCTTCTCCTTCTCAGTTTTCGCAATGTTAAGGCAAGTTTCGCCCGCCTTCAAATAGTTCCCTTCTTTTTAGAAAGTTTCTGTAAAACTTGTCGGCGAATTATTGGTTTTCCAGTTTTAGGCGATTTAGTGAATCCTCTTTTGCCGTATTTTCGCTTGACATACTCTCGCAATGAACCTTTCTTTTCTATTGCCTCTTGAATCCAATAATCCGTCATTCTCCCTCACCTCTTTCAATAATTATTATTACTCTTGTAATAATGAAAATTATCAATGTAACAATACATGTAACAAAAAGAATTGTTCTATCTATTTGAACATACTCATTCAAACTCCTCAACCCCCATTTTTTCTTTGCCTTTTCCAAAAATTCGCCTCAAAAATCCAAACCGTGCTTCTTCTCGCCGTTTTTCGCTTGCAATCACTACAATTTGATTGGCACGCCATCCCATAACACTACATCGCAATTTCAACCGTGCATTAACATAATCCTTTAAAAATTGAATGTTATACCTATTTCCAATTAAACTAATTACTGCTAATTCCTCATCTTCAAAAGGATACAAATTGCTTAACAAAGCAATTTTTTCCTCATCCGTTAAATCGCTTATGCCCTTAGCAATTGCTTCCTCTTTCGTTCCCAACCCTAACTTTTACAGAATATCCTTCAAAACCTTCTCTTTTCCGTCTTTTCCCATACATCACACCTTTAAACATTGATTCCGCAAGCTCGTAAAAACAAAACTAAAAGCGTGTAAATGCCTATGCCCGCAACCAAAAACGTTAAAACTGTACTTAATGCCAATTTCCGCTTTTCAATTACGCTTTTCCAAAAGGCAACATCAATTAAATAGTCAAGTTTAATCGCTTTTTCCATGTCTATCGGATTGTTTGTGTGTATTGCTTGAGACTGCAGAACTTCCGCTGGTTCTTTGACAACTTCCTCTTTTTTCACTCCGTCAACAATAATTGTTTTGACACGTTCCATTTCAATACTTTTTCTGTTGGCGCTATCAACGTAAACAACAAATTTACGCTTGTTTCTGCGGTAAACTTCCTCGTAAATGTGGTCTGGGTCAACCTCAAATTTTAAAGTGTTCTTTTCTCTGAAACCTCTTTTTGCTTCAGCAATTCGAGTGCTGGGGTCGTATTTTGCTTTTAAACTAAAAATTTTGTGTTTATCAATCAATTTTATGTTAACTTTCAATTTTTCCATGACATTACCCCATCGGGTTAATATAGTCCCAAATGGCACTTGCAATGTTAACGATGGTTTGGATTACCGCTCTCAAAAAATCGTAAATTGTCATAAAACAGTTGCCGATGGGATGTAAATCCCCTTCAATGACTGATGTTCCAATGGCATCTAAAAACCAAAACAACAATATTAACGGTAAAAACGGTAAGGAAGTATGCACTATGCCATATACTATTCCGCCTACAAAAGTGAAACAAAAAACTAACCAATTATATAAGTCGCCCGCCCATCCGAACGCTTGTTTAAACGTTTCCGACAAACCATAAAACGTACTTGTCAAGCTGTTCCAGACGCTACGCTTTAAACTTTCCCAAAAACCTAATGTTGGTTCAAGTTGCATATCCGATATTGATTCACCATTACATACTAATTGTTCATTCCAAATTTGGCCTTCAATGTAACCTTTAGCGGTAACCCTTTCCACAACCACATATTGAAGTATGATTTTAGCATTGTCAATCCAATCTTGACCTAACGTATAATTCCTTTGCCATGTCTCCATTGCCTCTGTATCATCTGGATTTGAAAAACCGCAAATTTAACAGTTATCGTGTCATTATTGCATCTGTACATTGCCACCTAAAAGAATAAAAATGTTGCACCGTACTATACACGGATTCAACTTCCGATAAATTGTTAGCTTTAGGAACATAAACAACAGACCCAAAACCTGAAAATGCTCCGCCCGTATTTTTGTAATAGTAAATAACCAATCCAACAGCGGTTTCATTTATTGGATTGTACACTTAAACTCTATGTATTGCCTAACTTCACACCATATTGATTCAGAAATTCCTTTAACTCTGAAATCCCATAAAGTAAACGGTAAACTGCTATTGTAAAAATAACAGAATTTTCCAAGACTTTCCCAGTTATCGCCCGACCGCCAATGTGTTCGAGTTTTAAGTTCCCATGTTCCAGACGGATACCCTTCTTCAGTATATTCTTCCCATGAATCTAAGGCGAAAATTGAACTTAAATTTGAAATTAAAAGCAAACTTGAAAGCAAAAATGAAATTGCAAACGCCTTTTCGTTCATGTTGGTTGTTCACCATTTTTAATTTTTAAAAGAATTGTCATGATGTAGTTGCTGACCTTCCGATTTTCTTTTTGAGCTTGTTCTCTCACCCAATCCGCTAACTGTTTAGGCAAGTATATATGTATATGTTCAATCTGGTTTGCTTTTGACATTACAAGATTATATTTTCGGGTTTAAATTTATACTTAATTGTGTAAAATACACAATAAACTTTTTCTTTTGAAATTTTTACAATAATAACTGAAAAATTAAAGGAGTGTGATGACAATAAAACTCCTAAATTTGAAAAACCTTAAAACAAGAATACTCTTTGCTTTGATGACTTTGCTTTGTGGATTAACGTCGCTTTCTGTTCGTGTCTTTGCACAAGACACGACAACCGATGTAACAAATGTTGTCCTTGCATGGATGCCTTTAATCATCACTTTCGCCATGCTCGGAATGGTTCTTGGTTTGCTAAAGAAATTTGGCAAATTCTAAGGAGAGGATTCTAATGCGGTCAAAGATTGCAATGCTTTACTTATTCGGTTTTCTAATGCTTGCGATAGCGTTAATATCGCCTGCTTTTGCAAAAACGTACACATGGGATTTCACCAAATTCAACACTGACCAACCAACATATCGCTATTTGGACAAAAACGTTACAAGCATCACATTAACCGTGTACAACAAATTAACTTATAACAGAACTACCAATGGCAAAGCAGTGTTGGGCGTTTGGAATACATCAAGCAATTACCACATAGATTTTGTTTTCAGAAACGATAGCAAATTTGAAGTTGTCGTTAACATGCCTTCCGCTGTTACCGTACTTTTAGCTGATGTTGACCATAGTAAAACATACACGATTACTATAAAAAGCAACGGTGACATCATAGTGAAAAACGGCGATACCACAATTTTAAAGGACTATAACATTGGCACATTTAAAATGAATGCTTTAAGTGGAAGCGGATTGCAATTTAGTTTTACGGGTGGATACTTAAGCGTTACAACCAATGTCGAGTCAAGTTCAACAATAGAAACAGTTAATATATGGTTGCCAACAATAATTGCAATAGCAATAATGGGAATATGCGTGGGTTCCATACGCAAAATAGGAAGTTAACGCCTATGCAAATCAAACGTTTACTTCCAATTTTTTTATTTTTGTTTATTTTCTGTAATCTGATATGTGTTTATGCTCAAACGCAAACTTCTTTTAAAGGAAAAAACGGATGTGCAAAATTTTTAGAATCACATTTTGTTCCAGATGTCAACTTGTTATGGGAAAGCTCAACTTATGAAAGCAATATTTGTTGGGTTGCGCCTTCAAACAAAATCGCCTATTGGGGTCTTAAAGATTGGAATGTCACGTTAGCGGAACAAATAAAAAATAAACTCAAAGAAATAGCAACAACTTATAATTTGCCATGCGACGTTTATGGTTTACCAGTTACGCTTAGACATGACAGTTTATTCGGTTTAGCTGTGTGGCGTAATCCCGACACCCGTTTTAACCAAACTACAATTTTGAATCTTTACAATCAAAGCGGATATATGATTGAAATCGAAATTAGCAATAGCACAGAACCAATAAGCGACTGGTTTGAATATGCAGATTTGCTAATTTACGAAGCGTTAGATTACACAATATCAAAAGTATGGGGCGAAGTAAACATTGCTAAAGCAAAGGAATTAGTGAACAAAGTAATTGACATGTGGGACGGTTACGGATTAAGAGACCAGCAATATTACAACAACAATCAAACAAAATATGAAACTTACAAATTGGCGCTGCTATATTTTGCATGTAAAAAATTGAATATTCCATTAAAATTTGAAAAACAATTGATAACGCAAATTTGGAAAGCACAAGCACCAAACGGTGGAATACACACGCATTATACTAAAACTGGCGATTTCGCTTTTAGCGATTGCAATGTTGAAACAACAGCAATAGTACTTTATTGTAACATTCCAGATTCACCCTCAAGCAGTGCCGAAAATTTGGCAACTATTTTCATACCTTTAATAGTCGCCTTTGCCATGTTAAGCATATGCATTAGATTTCTTAACCGTTAAACCGTAATATTTATCTTTTTAGCATCAATAATTGATGAATATGAAAAAACTTGCCCTATTTGGAAAGTGGTTTCTAGAAGTTTTCCTTTGGTCATTTGTTGTTGCGTTATTTATACTATTTTTAAGCATGGCATTGGAAGTACCGCTTGGCGAATATTCATTAAAAGAAGTTTTATTTGGACTTCTATTATTTTATACCATTTCACCGTTTAATATTATTTGGGTATTGGGATGTTTCCTCATAACCATTCATGTTATTTTGCAAGAAATAGAAGAAATAAAAAAAGAGAAAATTTAAACTTTAGTATATTTTGTAGTTGATGACAACCCAAAGTTGATAGCATTTAGCGTATTGCCATGCCCAATAGCTTCCGCTTCCAACAACTGTAGAATGTCCTTTGAATCCAATTTGGAATGTGTTTGTGTAGAACATGGGTATTGTCCATGGGTGACCAGTGCATGGGTTCACTTGCCACGTCCAATCGTAAGATGTTGTACCTAAACTTCCGAAAGTATCGCTTTCAAAGGTGCTACCAAAGATACTCATTAAAATTTTTGCTGACGATATTGGAATTAAGGGCGATGTAGGATAACTTCCCGTGTAAAAGTATCCAGCAACAGTTACATTGTCAATTTCTGTTGTATCAGGCAAACTAAGAGGTAATGGAACGAAATATAAATCCATTAATTCATTTGTGCTATCATTTGTTCGTACACCATCAGTAGTATTAAGTTCTATTTCATTGACATGTTTATAATTATTCATCCAGCTATCAGATGGAAAAGCTTTCAATTGTGTTACATCGCCATACACTGAAGGTCTCAAGATTTTTTGGGCGTTACTTGTTGAACGTGGTCTTATCATAAATGCTTCAAGTCTTCCTGTGCAATTAAACCATCCTATTGTATTATCATTGTAATTTTGACTTAATGATTCGCCAAGAATGGATGTGTATAATTGATAATTATGTGTTAAGTCAAGGGTATGTCTTATTGGGATGGTTAAATATACTCCTCTAAGGTATGGATTTTCAAAGTTGTTATCTTCTTTCCATTTTGAATAATTGTAATACCATAGCAATGTTTCGCTTGTAGATACTATTTGATTTGTTGTTAAATCTTTAACTTTAGTTAATAGCTTTAGTTGTAATGGATTCCATACATAACCTAAAACTGGTAACCAGAACCATGTTATGTTTATTGTTAATGCCAATTCTATGGTGCATATTGTATTTTTTGGCGTAAATTGATAAACCATTGTTTCATTTGCCCAAACATTACGCCATGCACATAATGTGAAATATCCATTGTTAAATGCTTTGGGATAACATGGATTAGGCGTATAATACTCTGGAATATTATGTTGTACTATCCATGACAATGTTAATCCATTCCAATCCTCAATTGTTGATTTAGCTATTGGTGTTAAACCTAAAGTTTTAAGGAATTTCAATGCTTTCCAACATATCAAAGTAGTTTCCGTATTTGTCAATATAATACTTTGATATTCTTCTTTGTCATATTTTGCTTGTCCGAAAACTTGTAATGCTCGTGTTCCATGGGTTATTATGAATGGGTCGGTTTGTGCTTTATAATGGAAAGTTTGACTAAACGTATAATGGATTAGAAAACCGCCAATGCTGTCCGCAGAGTAATAGCTTCCATGATTGTCCACGAAAATAATTTTTCCATTTGTCAATTGAGTTTTTAAAATTACACCTATTGCCTCTCTGCATATATCTCGATAATAAGTGTCTCCCGTTAATTGATAGTATCTTCCACATGCAATTGAAACTATCGCTGTTGTATAACTTTGATAAGTGGGACAATACTCCTCATATCCGCCAAATAGTGTATCAAATATTGCCCCAATATTTTGATGTTGATATTTTTTGATTCCATAACCATCCCAACCCCAAAGTGCTTTGTCAATCAATTGTTTAGCATCGTTAATTTTGGATGTACCGTATTTATTCATTAAATGTGTTGCCTTGACTAAATCCCACATTGCATTGCCCTGTGGCACTATACCAGTAAACCACGCTGACAATGACCAGTAATCCGCCAAATGTGAATGGTAGGGTATTGCTTGGTCATTATATAACCATTTATCTTCTAACTGGTAGTCTGGATATTGACTCCACTCTGGAAAGTCATCAGATGTATAACTGTTTGATTTATTCCATAAAGGTGCGAAAAATTCGTTAGTGTATCCAATGCTATCCATTGTTGTTTTAAGTCTATTTGCTCTTTCTAACCATCCAGTATAACCAGTTTCAGCATAGCGGTCTTCATAATACCATTGCATCAATCTTGTGGCATGTCTTAAATCATAGCTTTGACTGAACCATCCTCGATGTTTAAATGTAGTGTATCCATCATCAAGTTTAGCGTTGTCAATTATTTTTTCGTCTCCTAAGTAAATGTCGCATGTATATTGTGGATTGTTTTTAACTGCAATGTGAACCCAAACGTTTTCATTGTCAGAAGATGTATCTTCCGCCCACAATATTAGATCATCATAGTCTCCATCGTTGTCGCAGTCAAACTTGTACCATCGTTCATTGTTATCTCCAAAAACAAAGGCATGTCCCGATTTTATAGGTTCAATTTTGCATCCGCCCTTAAACTTTGCAATGCTTTGAACGTCTAAACTTTCCTTGCATAACGGCACCCAATGACCTAAAGTTTCACAGTACACTCTAATTGGTATGGATGGATGGCGTTTGCAAACTGCATGTGTACTATTTAATTCATGGTAAGCTCTGTCAAGAAAATCTTGAGCTAAAACAATTGCATTATCTATCGCATCTGCATGTGCTTGTGGCATTTGTATAAGCGTTAAGCATATAATCAGCATGATTAGAATGGTTGCAATTTTATTTTTATTCATATTTATCACTCTCCTTAATTTTCGGGTTCTATGCCCTTTGCTTCATTCCGACTGTGGTCATCTATCAGTAAATGATAAATGGTAATATTTTAATCATTTTTGATGTCTTGTTATAGAAAACTTTTATAGTTGATTCTTTATTTTAATTGTTGATGTTGATAGGTCTTATATAGTTTCATTTATCAAAAAATGAGTATTGGTGATATATGAATGCCTAAATGTCCAATGTGTGGAAGCGAATCGGTTAAGCCTTTGAAAAGTTGGGAGTTGAAATCTCCCAAAAGCGAGCATAAAGTCAAAGTTACTATGATGCTTTGTCAGAACTGTGGCAAAAAATTCCGCTATACTGAAAAAATCGCTTAGGAGATAATGAACATGACAGAAATAGAAACAAAATCTCCCTCTTTTTCTTTAAAACGAAAATTTTATCAAATCTATGTAGAATATGAATCATTGTCTTTATGATTAAGTGAGGCATGGAGAGAAAAGGGTTGGATTTTTTAAAGTCAATCACCAAGATTCACCATTTTTGGAATTGGCTTTTGAAACTCCCCTTCTCCAGAATGCCTCACATTTCCATTTTTGGAGTTGATTAAATGAAGGTCAAAATGAATTTTGAAATAATGAAAAAACGTATGCAAATAATATTGTCTAATTTACGACCATCAAACCGTCCGTGTCCATTCCTTCTTTATTGTGATAAAGCTTATGATGTGAATGGTGAAGTTAGGTTGAACGCTTATTGTTGGGGTGGAACTGGAGACCGAGAGCTTTTCAGAAGACGCTGCATTAGAAAAGCTGCAAAAAAGTTTTGGAAAGAAGAACGTGAAATGGTAACACTAAAAATGAGAGAGGAAGAAGTCAAATGAAGTCGTTAAAAGTTGATGATAAGGTTCATAGTGTTTTGATGCGAATTAAACGTGAGAAGCGGAAAAGGGATGTGAATGATGTTATTGTTATGCTTTTAAGTGAACGTGGAATTTTGGAACAGCAAAGGGTTAATGTTGAAGTTAAACCGCAAGTGGATGAGACGCTTAAATGTTAATCGGATTTTGCATAAGGATATTTATTATTGGGTTTTCAAACCGCCTAAAATGATTAAGTTAGAAACTTTGGATATTTGTAAGGTTTGCAAAGCACGGGAGTATGGTTTTAAGGATAAGACTAAAGTTGAGGAAGCGGTTAAGGAAGCTCAAGACCATGCATGGATTAAAGACCCAAACCGAAACATAAAAGGTATGCTTTATTGTTATAGAGACGGAAATTGGGTTTTTCCTTCAAAATGTGAAAAATGTACGGAATTTGATTGTGTGGAAAAGAAAAAGTTGCGGGAGAGAATGCTTTATGGAAACGTATAAGGTTGAAGTTGAAAATTGGTGTGTTTACTGCAAAGGCATGATTAGACTAATATTAGAATGCAATGAACCACAATTTGGCATATTGGTTAAGGGAAAACCCGTTTTTGCAGTAAACAAAATATTTGTGGTCATAGGGATGCGGAAAGATGTTATTTGAGGGCTATTCAGATTGAAACTCAAAGGTTAATTAATTATCCAGAGTATGAAACCCATCATAGAATGCCCGATGGAAAAGAGGTGAAAATAGAAAAATGAAAAAGAAAATAACTTTTAAAGCATGGTTGAAAGAGTTAATCTCTAAAATTAAAAATCAATCTTATGAGTTCTTTAGGAATCGTATTGTAAAATTTGCTAAAGAGCATGATGGTTTTATTGAGGCGGATATTCAGAAACATATAGCTTTCAAAAAGGATGATGGTTCATTAATCATTTTGATTGGACGACGCTATATTCTACATTTTTAACTATGAAGCGTAATGGAGAGTTTGATGAGGAACATAGAGGTAGAGGTTATCCAATCATTTATAGAATTAAGGAGTAATGGAAAACTTTTTATGGTAATTTATCATTTATTGGTTATTGGTGAATCTTGGTGTCGGAAAATAGGGTTTTGTCTTTTATTGCTCAGGTTCGTCCTTCAGGTGCGAAAAAGGGAAGTTTGATTGTTACTATTCCTAAAGAGATTGTGGATATTTTAAAATTGAAGGAACGGGAATATTGTAAGTTTACGGTTGAAAAAGTCTCTATTCAATAGCAATGACTTTTTGGTTTTCAATTATTCTTTTTGATGTTTTTATCTTCTAAATAGAGTTTTTCAATTGTTATTATGATTATGTCTCCTTTTTCGAGATTGAGTTTTTCGGTTATTTCTGTTGGGAAATTGTCGGGATTGTATATTGTTATGAATTGTTTTGTCAATCTCGATTCCTCAAATGGTTTTTGTTTTGGATGTTTAAATTTTTTTGTTGAAAAGTATTTTTCATTCTGTGGAGAGAGATGGGTTAAAGTGAACGTTAATCATGGGATGGAAAGGAAAAATGTTTCGATTGGTTTTGTTGCGAATTTAAATTCTTTTTGTTTTTCCTCTGTCGGCATTCCCATAGCTCTTTTTAATGTATTTAGTCTAACTGCATCTCCCATTTCGCCATAGCACGCTTTTAGTGTGCGTGTGTCCTTCCAACCTAATATTGAAGCTACTAAGTCATAATTCCATCCCGTAGCGTCTAACAATTCTTGTGCGAATGTGTGTCGCCAAATGTGATTTGGAGAACGATATTTGACTCCTAATCTTTTGTATATTTCATTGAAGGTTGTTCTAACTGTGTCTTTGCTTAATGGAAAAAGTTTTCCTTGTTTAGGATTGCCTCTTGATTGAAGATTGTATTCTATGGCTTTTCTTAGGTCTCCAATAATTATTTTATCCCATTTCTCCCGTCCTAATTTGTGTCTTCCTTTATCTATGACTTTGGCAATGCCATAATCTTCTATTAGGCTTAAATCTTCAATGTTTACATCGAGACTTGCCTTTATTCGTGTTCCCGTGTAGAAAAGCCAATAGACAAGACTAAGGTATATTGGATATTCTTTGAGCATTCCTTTTTCCGCTAAGTATTTTTGTAATTCAATTATGAATGCCTCTCTTAATTCTATTGGGATTTTTTCTCTTGCATATTTGCCTACATTGGGCGGGACACTTGCAATGTATTTATTTAGTTTTTCTTTGCTAATGCCTACTTGATATAAATACCATGACCTTATTGCATGGGTCAAACTTATCTCTTTCATGCCTATGTATAACTTGCCTTCCTCAACTTGCAATAATAAATCTCTAAGCATTGGCAATTTTTCAATGGTTAAGGCTTTAGGTCTTAACTTTAGATGTTTGCACAAATACCATATTCCACGAATTAACCCTCTAAAATATGCCTTTTCCAATTTCAAAGTTCTCAAAGTTTTAATGTACTCTTGCATTTCTGGAAGTTGCTCAAAAGTTTCTAATTCCATTTCATAAGGCTTTAATTGTTCCTCAGCAAGCTCTTTAAAAACTGCATCTATTTCCTCTTGCGGAATAGTTTTTAAAATGCGGTATATGGTCATGTGCGAGCATTCAATGTTTTCTTTTTCTTTTAGTAGTTTTGCAAGTTCATAGGGCGATGTTGTTTGATATTTGGCAACAGCATTCAAAACGTCTTCTCTGGTCAATTTTTTAGGTCTTCCTAACTCTCCTTTTCTTATTATAACTTTTTCATTCACGGAAAATTGGTTTTCCATACTCAATTTTTCGGGCGCCCCATTCATTTTTTATCAACCTCTGATAAATAGTTATGCATAACAAAACTATTTAAAGTTAATCAACAGAAAACGATAAATTTTGTTATAAAGTACTTATGGCTATCCTCATCCACCATTTAAAAATTTGTTTTGGAAAAGTACTTATCCCTATCAATGTTTTTATTGTGATTTACATATTTTATTGTTGATGGTTATTGTGGGTTACGTGCGGGTTCGAGGAACAGTTGCTAATCCATCCGACCGCAGCTTAAAGTGGAATTGGAGTTTATTGTTGATACTGGTATGACTGGAAAACTGACACCGTTGGAACTCATAATATTGTAAGACTACCTATGTCGTCGTCAATTTTCCCATTTATCCAGACAACATTTAAACCACCCAAATGTTGTCATTATTTTTCCCTTAAAAACAACAACACTTACAGTTGAAAAGAGAAGTTTTGAGGATAACAATTTATTAATGGCGTTTCTGAATATTTGCCTCTTGACACAGCGCTGAAAAAGGGAGAACCACATTTGAAAGACATTTTAACAAAAGTTATTGATGTTGCAATGAAATTTGGAGCCGAATACGCCGAAACCCGTGCCCAAAGGCTTTTCAAAACAATGCTTACGCTTAAGGATGGTCGTGTTGAAGCCTCAAAACATGGAATTGAAAACGGCGTTGCATTACGTGTGCTTGTAAACGGCGCTTGGGGTTTTGCCTCCGTCGGCACTTTTGACTTTGAGGTTTTGGTTGACGCTGTTTCGGACGCTTGCCGAATGGCGAAGGTTGCCAGTTCCAAACTTAAAACACCCATAAAACTTGCGCAGGTAAAGGCTGTTGAAGACAAAGTTACAGTAAAACCTCGTAAAAATCCGTCGGCGATTCCCATAAAAGACAAAATAGGCGTGGCGTTAAACATCAACAATGAGGTTCTGGGATTTGACAATCGCATTAAAAGTTGCACCATAGATTATCTTGACCTTAATGGAACAAGCTACTTCGCAAACAACGAAGGCGCTTATATTGAGCAGGACAAACTTTATGTTTGGTCAAGAATAACCGCAACGGCGAAAGAGGCGGATGTTTTCGCTTTTAGCCGTGAAGAGATTGGTTCAACTTCTGGCTATGAAGTGTTTGATGTTGAAACTCCAGAAGTTATAGGCGAAAGAGTTTCAAAACGCGCAGTTGAACAGTTGAGGGCAAAGACCCCGAAAGGCGGAACGTTTCCAGCAGTTTTGGGACCAAACGTCGTCGGCGTTTTCGTTCATGAAGCTTTTGGGCATTTAGCCGAAGCAGACTTTACATTGTCGGGTTCTGCGTTGCTCGGCAAAATTGGAAAGAAAATAGCTCCAGATGTTGTAACTTTTTATGATGATGGAACAATAACTGGCGCTTTTGGCTCTTTTAAATATGATGATGAGGGTGTTCCATCCCAGAAAACCCTTTTGGTGAAAGACGGTGTTGTTGTTGGGTTAATGCATAGCCGTGAAACAGCACAAAAATTAAATGCTAAACCAACTGGAAACATGCGTGCTGAAGATTTTAGGTTTGAACCCATAATTCGCATGCGCAACACTTTCATGCAACCAAAAGACCAATCATTCGAAGAACTTATCGAAGACGTAAAATTTGGCTATTACCTCAAAAGCTTCAGAGGTGGACAAGCAAACTTGGACGGCACATTCCAAGTTGGCATTCAAGAAGCTTGCGAAATAGTTAACGGCGAATTAGGCGAGCCGGTGCGTAATGCCTCCATAAGCGGCAACACCCTCGAAACGTTGTTTAAGGTTGACGCTGTTGGAAAAGACTTTGAGTTGTGGGCTGGAAGATGCGGAAAAGGTCAAACAGCCTTTGTCTGCGACGGCGGACCACATATCAGAGTAAGAGAGGTGCTTGTTGGTGGCGGCGCTTAAAGAAGAACAAATGCTTGATTTGGCTGAAAACACGGTTAACTTCGCCTTGAAAAACGGCGCAGACGAAGCTGAAGCCTTTGCATATCAAGGCTTAACAGCCACAGTGGCTATTGAAAGGGGGCAAATCTCAAAAAGCGCACGCATAATTGACAGGGGATTAGGCGTTCGAGCCATGATTGGCAAAGCCGTCGGCTTCTCCTACACAAACATGTTGGAAAACGAAATTGCAATTGAAGAAACAGTCCTTAAAGCTTTAAGCTTTGCCAAAGCAAGTAAACCAGACAAAGACTGGCAAGGGCTTCCAGCCAAAAAGCCGTTAAAAAACGTGGAAAACACTTATGATGGCAGAATAGCTGAGCTCCGCTCAGAAGATTTGGTGGATGTTGCCTCTTTGATGTTGGAAGCAGCTGAAAACACGGACAAGCGTGCATTTCCAATAGAAGGTGGAGTTGGCGCTTCGTTTTTGTTGAAGGCAGTTGCCAATTCCAACGCTGTTGCAAGCTTCGACCGTGGAACAATCATTGAGTGTAGCTTGGCTACGATAGGGCAAGAAGCTGGCGAAGTAACGCCGATATGCTTCGAATTTAACATCGAACGAAATTACACAATAAATCCCGAGTGGGTTGGCATGGAAACCGCCAAACTTGCGGTTTCATCCTTAAAAGCTCGAAAAATGGAAACGAAAAACACAAGCGTTGTGTTTTCGCAATATGCGCTACAAGAGCTTTTCCAATACACTTTGATTAACGCAGTTAAGGCGGATTACGTACAGCGAAACCAGTCAGCGTTTAAAAACAAAATAGGCGAAAAAGTGGCCTCTGAAATTTTGACGATTTACGATGACGGTTTGTTAAGCGGCGGCATTCGCACATGGAAATTTGACGGCGAAGGCGTTCCCCAACAAAAAACCCTCATAATAGAAAAGGGTGTTCTGCAAAATTTTCTCTATGACAATTACACTGCCAAAAAAGATGAGCGGGAAAGCACTGGAAACGCCGCAAGAGCTGGATATTTGTCCACGCCTAACGTGGACGCCACAAACTTTCATTTGATGCCCGGAAACAAATCGCCTGAAACACTCATCGGCGAAGTTGATGATGGCTTATTCGTGCATTCTTTACAGGGCGCCCACAGCAGTAACCCCTCAAGCGGCGAATTCTCTGTTGTTGCATCTCCAGCTTGGAGAATAAAAAAGGGCGAGATTGCCTATGCCGTTAAAGGCGTTATGTTGGCTGGCGACATTTTCCAAGTGTTGCATAATATTTCTGCTTTGGCGAACAATGAACGTAAAATTGGACAGTTGGTTGCTCCGTGGGTTCTTGTGGAAAACATTAAAGCCATCGGAAAATAAATAACCAAGTCCTTCACTAACTGATGGAAAGAGGCGAAAACAAGTGATAAGCAAACTCAAACAAAAACTATTCAAATTTCACACTCTTCGCAGGGCAATTCAGTTCCTCTCCTTTATAATTTTCAGCGCAATGATCTTCAACCTAAGCTCGCAGGCGCTTTTGCTTCCAGTTGTTTGGACATGGAGTTTCAACCAAAACATTGTAGGCGACGCCTTCACCGCCATTCAACTCATGCTTTACGACGTTGTTTTTCCATGGCTTGCATTAGCCTCATTCCTAATCACTGGCATATTGGTTGGCAAATCCTTGTGCGGTTGGGTTTGCCCCTTCGGCTTCATCCAAGACCTGATCAGCCCAATAAAACGGAAAAAAACCGAGATTTCACTGCAAACCCACGAAAGCATGGTTTACCTAAAATATTTTGTTTTAGGCTTAACCATATTCATAAGCGCAACCTTCTCCACCGCAAAATTTTTCGGAGTTCATCAAAGTTATGAAAGTGCCTTTGGAATTTTCGTTAAAGCTCCGTTTACCGCAGTAAGCCCAGCGGAAACTTTGTTTGCAACCTTGCCCAACGGAATTTTAGGCTTTCGGCTGGCGTTAATGGAAAAATCCTTTTATGAAGTCTTGTCGGGCATTACCGCTTTGCCCTTGCTTTTCTGGGTGCAACTATCCATTTTAATTGTTGTTCTCATCTTTGCAGCGTTTGTTCCGAGAAGCTGGTGCAAATATTTGTGTCCTCACGGGGCAGTTATGGCTTTACTAAACAAATTCAGTTTTCTTGGTTTAAAAAGGGATTTAACCAGATGCGCCAAAGGTGAATGTCGCAAGTGTGTGGAAGTCTGTCCGATGCGTGTTCGAATTTTGGATTTGCCATGGGAGAAATTTAATGATCCAGAATGCATTTATTGTTTGCAGTGTGTGGATGCTTGTCCTTATGGGGCTATTAAATTGAAGTATCCATAGTGCCTAAAAGTTAGTTCTGATTCGAATTTTGAATTCATAATCTATTTATCACTACATAAACTTTTTATAAACCACGAGGTGAATCCGTGTGTCAATTGAAAAAATTAAGGTTGAAAGCCATCAAGAGCTAGAGCAAATGCTGACAAACGAATTAAACCAAATCGAAAAGGGCTTGACGGTTATTTGCAGTGATATTCAAGTAAGCGAGAAGACAACTCTGGATATTCTGTGCCATGACAGCAATGGGCAACTGGTTATCATCCAATTAGATGTTGAAGAAGACGACATTATGCTTCTACGTGGGATACAAAGCCTAGACTATGTTGATAAGTTCAAGTCGTTTTTGAAAGCGACTTATAACAAACATAAAATCGATGATACGGAAAAGCCGCGGCTAATTTTGGTTGCTCCCAGCTTTTCAGATGCGGTGCGACGTGCAGTTGAAGGCATGAAAGGAATACGCATTGACCTATACGAGTGGGAATACCTAAAGCTTGGAGACCATAAGGGTCTCCGTCTCCAACCCATTTTTACTTGGAAACTTGCAGAAAAGTCAAAGGAGGAAAAACTGCCAGAGAAAAAGCGTGAATCACCAAAGAAAAAGGAACCTGAAATTGTACCAGTCGAAAAGAAGGAAACTAAACCAGAACCGCCAAAACCTGAGCCGAAACCAGAACCATCAAAACCACCTCTAATGTTTCCACCATTGCCAGCAGAAAAGCCCAAAGAGAAAACGGAACCAGCGAAGGAAGAGCCTAAAAAGAAACTAAAGCTATTCTAAAGCGGGCTTCGGCTTTCCACCAGCTTCCCATTCAATGCTTTGCCAAAACTTTCGGTGGCTTTCCAATGCGAATTGGATTTTTTGTTTGGGAGTATCCTCCCGCTCTTGTCGGCGGTTTAGGCACATACGCCGAATATATTACTCGTGAGTTTGTTTCTATGGGTCATGACGTAACTGTTTTTACGCTTAATCCTGGAAACTTAAAAACAAGAGAAATTGTGAGGGGCGTTGAGGTTCACAGACCCTTGATTGTGGATGCAAGCAATATTTTCCCAATGTTTGTTATTGACGACTTGAAAAAGTGGGGAACAAACATTCGCATGTTTAACGATATATTCATTTACAATGTGTTAAGTGCTACAAAATTCATAAACAGCATGTTGAAAAAGGAAGGATGCAGCTACGATGTTGTTTGTGTGCACGATTGGCTAAGCAGCATAGCAGGCATCATAGTGAAAAACGAGACCCGAATTCCAGTGGTGTTTCACGTTCACAGCACCGAGTGGGGCAGAAGCGGAGGAATAGGCTCTCAAGTTGTTTCACATCTTGAATGGGCAACAGCTCAAAATGCAGACAGAATAATAACTGTAAGCCACGCCATGCGGGAAGACCTTGTAAGGCATGGATGGCCAAAATCAAAAATAAGCGTTGTTTGGAACGGAGTTGACCCTGAACGTTACAACCCCAACAACTGCAAGCCCGAAGAAGTGGAAGCCATTCGTAATAGATATGGCATAAAACCAAATGAGAAAATGCTTTTGTTCCTTGGAAGGCTCACGTGGGTGAAAGGCGTTGTAAACCTAGTTCAAGCAATGCCAATGATTTTGGAAGAATACCCAAACGTTAAACTCGTGATTTTAGGCAAGGGCGAACAGCAAAACGACATAATTGAAGCTGCAAACAGGCTTGGAATAAACGGCAGAGTTATCTGCCGATTCGATTTTGTTCCAGAAAACGAGCGCATCTTGCATTATGCGGCTGCGGACGTTTGCATTTTCCCATCAACATACGAACCTTTCGGAATAGTAAGTCTAGAAGCCATGTCAATGGCTAAGCCACTAGTCGTAGGCGCACACGGTGTCGTCGGCTTCAGAGAACAAGTTATTTCAACTGGGCCAGACCAAAACGGCGTACACGTAAACGGCGGAAACCCAGTTGATATTGCATGGGGCATAAAAGAGGTTTTGCGTGACTCTGAAAGGGCTAGAAAATGGGGAGAAAACGGCAGAAAACGTGTACTACAATATTTCACGTGGAAGAAAGCCGCAGAGCAAACACTACAAATATACGAGGCACTTCAACATTTAAAAGCGCATGAAGAACCAAAAGTGCTGGATTTAATGGAGAATTTGGCAAGGACATAAAAATGGGGAAAATTTAGGTTTTTCTGGACGCTGCCTTCTCAAGCGCTGCCACACCGGGCAACTTTTTACCCATTAAAAACTCTATTAGGGCGCCGCCAGCAGTACTCACATAAGAGATTTTATTTGACAATCCCAATTCTTGCAGGGCTGATATTGTGTGTCCTCCGCCAGCCAATGAAAACGCTTTCGAATTTGCAATTTCTTCAAAAATTCTCTTTGTTCCAAAGAGAAACTCCTTGTTTTCGAAAACCCCCACTGGTCCACTGACAACAATTGACTTTGCCTTCCTAATTATTTTTGTGTATTCCTCAACGGTTCTTGCGCCTATGTCGAATATTTGATGGTCAACTGGCAACTCGCTGACAGAAACCTCTTTTCTTTTGCCGTTAACTTCCACAGCCAAATCCACCGGCGTCTTAATTTTGTCTGGATAAGTTTGCATTAGCTCTTTTATTCCTGGAACCAAACCTAACAATTCTTTTTTCTCTAGGAAATCCATGTTTGGTTTGCCGAGGTTCACGCCTTTCGCCGCAAGAAAAACGTGTCCAACAACCCCGCCTGTTAACACGTAATCAGCTATTTTATTGTTTAGCACATACCTTGATATTTCAAGGGAATCATCCGCCTTAGCCCCTCCAAGAATGAACACGCATGGTTTTTCCGGTTTCTCCAAAACTTTACTTAAAGATTTTAGCTCCTTTTCCATTATGCGTCCTGCAACGCTTGGCAGAACAGCCGTGAAACCAATGATTGAAACGTGGGCTCTGTGGGCTGCTGCAAAAGCGTCATTTACAAACAAGTCTGCAAGGGGCGCAAGGTTTTTGACGAGTTCCGTTTTTGCGTGTTCTTCGGGTGTGCCTTCCTTTGTTTCGTTGGCGAATGTTCTAACGTTTTCTAGGACGAGAACTTCGCCGCTTTTCAAATTTTTAATTTCCTTTTGCGCTTTTTCTCCGAAAACGTCATCCACATACTTAACTGGTTTACCTAAAACTTTGCCGAGAATTTCAGCGTGTTGCTTTAACGGTATAAAATCCGGGTCGCCCTTTCTTCCTTGATGCGCCAAAACCACAACTTTTGCGCCCTTTTCCACAAGCTCTTTAATTGTTGTTTCGCCGTGCGCCCTAATCCGCACATCCTCCAAGACTTTTTTGGTTTCTGGGTCTACTGGTGAATTGAAGTCAACTCTGACAAGCACCACTTTATCTCTCACTTGCACATCATCCAACGTTAAATGCTTCACCATTTTCCCACGCTCTTTTTACAGAAAAATAAGGGTGGGTTTTTGTTAAATTTAGAGTTTTAGAAGCCCGCTTTTTTCCCTATTAGCTCTATTAGTTCAACCATTCGGCATGAGAAGCCCCATTCGTTGTCGTACCATGCAAGCACCTTAACAAGGTTTCCAGCAACAACCATTGTTGAAAGTCCATCAACAACAGCAGAATATGATGTGTGGTTTACATCTGTTGAAACTATCGGCTCTTCGGTATACTCCATTATGCCCCTTAACGGTCCTTCAGCTGCCTTTTTGAAAGCGGCGTTCACTTCCTCCTTTGTTACGTCTTTCTCTAATACTGCCGTCAAATCCACTATTGAAACGTTTGGAACTGGAACTCGAAGGGCTAATCCGTCAATTTTTCCTTTAAGTTCTGGAAAGACCAAGGCTGAAGCTCTTGCAGCTCCAGTTGTTGTTGGTATTATGTTTACTGCCCCAGCTCTTGCACGGCGAATGTCTCTGTGCACCAAATCCATTATTCTCTGGTCATTTGTGTAGGCATGAGCCGTTGTCATCAATCCAGCTTTTACTCCAAAGTTTTCATGCAACACCTTAACACATGGCACTACACAGTTTGTGGTGCATGAGGCGTTTGAAAGTATATTGTGGTTAGCGTGGTCGTATTTATCATTGTTTACGCCTAAAACAATTGTTATGTCTGGGTTTTCAGCCGGAGCTGAAATCAAAACTTTTTTCGCTCCTGCCTGCAAGTGTTTTGCAGCATCTTCCCTTTTTGTGAAAAGTCCCGTTGATTCCACGGCTAAGTAAACGTCTAAGTCTTTCCATGGCAGCATCGCCGGGTCTTTCTGCATCAAAACCTTTAACTCTTTTCCGTCTACGATTAGGCTGTTGCCTTCAACTTTTACGTCAGCGTTAAACCGTCCATGCACTGAATCGTACTTTAACAGATGCGCCAACGTTTTTGCGTCTGTCACATCGTTTATGGCTACAAAGTCTATGTTGGCTTTTCTTTCTATGGCTGCTCTGTACAAGAGCCGTCCGATTCTGCCGAATCCGTTTATGGCAACTCTTATCGCCATTCGCTCTCACCACATTTTTGGATTATCTAATCACATGATTCTCCTAATTAATTTTCCGACTGTTCAGCGAAGTTTCATCAACACCATTTCTGCAGCTAAAACCAGCGGCTCCCATGTTTCGCATAGCGGCGGTGCATAGGCTGTGTCTGCTTTGGCTAGTTCCCGCACGGTCATTTGCTTTTGTATGGCGAAGGAAATGGCGTTTATACGTTGGGTAACCTCTTCTCCACCTATGATTTGCGCTCCAATTATTCGTTGAGATTCCTTTTCAACAACAAGTTTCACCTTAATCGGCAAAGCGCCTGGGTAATAATCCGCCTTTGTTTTTGAAGCGATGGTTCCAGTCACGGTTTCAATTCTCGCCCTTTGTGCGGCATTTTCAGTTAGCCCGGTCACGCCAACATCCATGTCAAAAAGCCTTGTAACAGCCGAGCCTAAAACTCCCGTGAAAAGCGCATAGCTACCAGCAGCGTTAATTCCCGCCACTTTTCCTTGTCTTACGGCTACCGTGCCAAGCTGCTGCAAAGTTGGTTTTTGTGTTACTATATGGGTTGATTCTGCACAGTCGCCCACAGCATAAACGTCTTTAATGTTTGTTTCCATTCTTGCGTTTGTTTTTATGGCTTTTGTTTCTCCTAGGGTTATGCCAGCATTAACAGCCAACTGCGTGTTGGCTCTTACGCCGAATGCGCTGATGAATAAATCGGCGTTTATTTGTTCGCCTCCAGCCACTATCCCAGTAACTTTTTCCTCTCCGAGAAATTCCTCAACGCCTTTTCCAGTCAGGATGTTTATTCCCTTTTGCTGAAGCATTTCTTGGACAAGCTTTGCCATGTCTGCGTCAAGCATTGCTGGCAATATTTGGGGTAGAAGCTCAACAACAGTAACCTTCAAACCTTTTTCAGTTAAGGCTACAGCTAACTCCAAACCTATAAGTCCAGCGCCCATTATCACGGCTGTTTTTGCTCCAGCTTTGACAGCCTGGTCTATTTTTTCTCCGTCCTCCAAAGTTCTAAGTGCATGAACGCCTTGTTTCTCTCTGCCCTTTATAGGCGGCGTAAAAGCGCTGGCGCCTGCGGCTATAATTAGGCTGTCGTATGGAATGCTTTCCGTATTGCCATTTTTATTCACTGTTTCAACTGTTTTGTTTCCGGTGTTTATGGCTGTAACTTTTGTTTCGGTTTTTAGGTTTAGCTTCATCATTTGGAAGTAGGACGGTGGAAAAACTATTAGGTTTTGGAAGTTTGGTATTTGTCCGCCTATTACGAAGGGAAGTCCGCAACGTGAATAGCCAGCGTGTTTCTCGTCAGTTATTAGCGTAATCTCGGCTGTGCGGTCTGTTTTTCTGGCGGCTGCGGCTGCATCCACCCCAGCAGCATGAGCGCCAATAATCACGATACGCTTTGGCATTTACATGCCTTCCTTTTACTTGCTTATTAACGACTTGTGCCACTCAACCGCCTTTTCAAAACTCATTAGGTTAGCCAATTCCGCCTGCAAATTCGATGGTTTTATCACTAACAGCCAACCCTTTCCATAAGGGTCTTCGTTTAAAATTTCTGGTTTTGACTGCACTTCCACGTTCACCTCTAAGATTTCTCCGCTTACTGGCGCAACCAAATCTGAAACAGCCTTTACAGATTCAACCGTTCCATAAGGCTCGTTTTGTCTGGTTGTTGCTCCTTGGCTTGGCAGTTCCGCATAAACAATTTCTCTGAGCTGTTTTTGGGCATAATCGGTTATGCCAACACGCACCTTGTCGCCTTCAATTTTCAGCCATCCAAAATCCTTTGAATAGTACAATCCTTCAGGCACTTCATATCCGTCCACTTTCACCATGCCACTTTTCACCTTCTAAAGATGTAATGATTATACTTTCACTTCAGCTTTAAAAACTAACTGTTAAATTATCAGCGAATTAAACATAGTTAGCGTTCTCTTTTTCCTCTTGTGTATTTTAACATGGAAATAGGTTGCTTTGGAAATTTTGAAATGTTTATGTTTTAGTTTTTGAAAAGTATTCGGCTAAAATGCTGCGGATGGTTTCTTGGAGTGTTCCTAGCTTTCGGCGTTTCATTTCCTCTTCTAACGCCTTTTTCATTTCTTCGGGTAGGCTCATGGTGAACTTGGTCATTCCCATTTTCCCTAGACTCCTATAGGCTTCTACAGAAGTATTTAAATATGGGTAACGAAAAAGAATTATTTAGAAGTAAATATAAGCCTTTTCACTTCTAAAGGTGGAGACATGAACAAAAAATCCCTAAGAAAACTCCTAAAACAAGAAGGCTACTCTGAAAAGGCAATAGACAACATTTTAAAGTGGTACGAATGAAAAACCCAAGAGTATCTACCACTATAACAACAAAAATGTTAAATTTTAAGCCAGAGTTAAATACTCTGGAGACGCGTCATCGCCTAGCCTTAAACGAAGGGCAGAAAGACAGAAAAAGGCGGTGAATCCAACAGGAAAAGGTGGAAAGGAAATGTATGAAAACTTCATCATTAATTTGTTTATGGCGTTAGCGTTTATTATAATCCTCCTAGTGTGCATCTTTATTATTCTGTTGCTAATATATAGTGAACTCAAGAAACAAAAGGAAAAATTCGCCGAGAAAAATGACCCTAAAGGAGGTGAAGTTAAATGAGAAAAACTTTGATGCTCGTGATGGTTCTTTTGGTTTTCCCCATGGTAAGAAGCGTCCAAGCGGTTTCATGCGGTTATGAGAGGTATAAAGACGACAATTGTGAAATCTATCTAGAGTATTTTCCTATTGTGCCAGCCGACCTATTTTATCCAGCTGCAAGCGAGGAGTTTCCAATAAAGTTTTATATATCGCAGAATGACTTGGGTTTTCTTGACCCACTTTACTATTGTCATGTAGTTCCTGAATACTGGAGCATAGATGTATATTTCAGAGATGACACTTGTGGAGAAAATGATGGGGTGACATGGAAAAGATGGTATCCAACATCACCTGCTCATAACAAATTACCCATCTCTTGGAGCTTAGGCGTAAGCGGGTATTATTTATCTTTGGGTGTAACAGTGACTCTAAGCGACACAAAAGAGTTTCTAACCGATTACAGCCAGTTTGAAATTGACTACAATGGCAAAACATTTAGGCGAGTGGGCTTTCTTAAATTGACTTATAATTCCAACTGGTATTGGTTCGGTTCTGTTTCCGTTGATGGTGCAGGTTCAATTGGGATTCCAAACGATTTGGCTCAATCGCATTTAGGTCACCACGTTGAAATTCTTGTAAGGGTTACCGTATCATGGAAAATCGCCGCTGGTTGGGAAAGACATC
>JAWCNN010000008.1:48384-81853 GCA_038848525.1 Bathyarchaeia archaeon
TTCCGTTGATGGTGCAGGTTCAATTGGGATTCCAAACGATTTGGCTCAATCGCATTTAGGTCACCACGTTGAAATTCTTGTAAGGGTTACCGTATCATGGAAAATCGCCGCTGGTTGGGAAAGACATCCCTTCAACAACTGACTGTTGGCTTACTGTTGAACAAAGCAGAACAAGATTCAACAACCCACATCCAATTCCGCTTGGCGACATAAATGAAGATAGAAGGGTTGATCATACCGATATTGGCATAGTTTACAGTATGCTTGGAGCTAATCCACCACCCTACAATTACCGTTATTGTGACATGAACGTGGATGGCAAAGTTAACTATGCAGATTTTTGTTCAGAGTTTGGTTATTATCTTGGCTGGCAAACACGCGATTACAAATGCGTGCCATCAGCAATAGAAATAACTGCCACAACTTTCGGACAAGCCATAAGCAAAATACACCAAAAATACCCATAAACACCCTTTCTTTTTCTATTTGTTTTAATTCTTAACGAGATAAACACGTGTTTAGCCTTGTCTTTTTCCTTGTATGTACTGTTCCACCCATTCTTTTGCTGTTGGGTCTGGCGCTTGAACGGGCGGGTGTTTAAAGGCGTATGCCGATATGCTTGTTAATGGTCCGGCTATTTTGCGGTCTAAAGCCAATTTAACAGCCCTTATAACGTCAATAACCACGCCTGCGCTGTTCGGCGAATCCTCAACTTCCAACTTAACGCTTATGGTTAATGGTCTATCGCCGAATTTTCTACCCTTAAGCCAAACATAACAAATCTTCTTGTTCCCCAAAAAAGGAACGTAATCAGACGGTCCTATACGTGTTGGCAACTCATAGGAAACAAGGCTTTTAACCGCTTCTGTCTTGCTTATACGTTTAGTCTTTAGGCGTTCTTCAACAGTCATGTTTAAGAAGTCGGTGTCGCCGCCGAGGTTTAACTGATAAGTTTCGTCGATTATTACTCCTCTGTCCACGCAGAGCTTCACCAAATTTCGATGCAAAATCGTTGCACCTAACTGGCTTTTGATGTCGTCTCCAGCCACTGGAAGCCCCTTCTCCTCGAATTTTCCGCTCCAAACGGGGTCTGAAGCTATAAATTCTGGAATACAGTTTACAAAGGCGCATCCAGCGTCTAAAGCTGCTTGCGCATAAAAACGCGTGGCTTTTTGGCTTCCAACAGGCAAATAATTTATGAGAATTTCGGCTTCAGATTCTTTCAAAACTTCCACAACATCTGCTGGTTCTTCGCCGTTATTGTAAACGTTAAATGGTTTCTTCATGTGTTCAGCCACACCATCCAAAATTGGTGCGGCTGAAACTTTCACGCCTAATGGGGGCACATCCGCAAACTTAACGACGCAGTTTGGCTCAATAAAAATTGCTTCGGCTAAATCCTTTCCAACCTTATTTTTGTTCACATCAAAAGCGGCGACAAACTTAACGTCCTTCACGTGGTATCCGCCGAAATTGATGTGCATAAGCCCCGGCACAACAGCATCTCCCTTAGCGTTTCTGTAATATTCCACTCCTTGAATTAGGGCGGATGCGCTGTTGCCCACGCCAGCTATTGCCACACGAATTTCCGGCAAATCCCAATCCTCTTTTGATTCAAGCTTTAGGAATCCTCTACGCTATAACTTTTTCTAGGGATATAGCAAAATTAAAAGGGAGCTTTGAAATATACACAATAGGAGCGTAAGTTATGAGTGAAAGCGAATTAACTGTAAAATATGCGCCTTTTAAAGAAATTGTGATGATGGAGCGTAACTTCTTTTCAACGCCAGATGAGTTGGCAAGGTTCACATCCATAATCGCTGGAGGAAAACCCGCTGCATTATATTGGGCTGAAGGCGTAGTTTTTCTTTACTTTCCCCTTCCAGCATCCACTGAAGCTGCTGCCAAAGCCTTAATTGAAGACCGCCGTGTTTACTGGACGTTTGTTGGTTATGCTTTCATGTCAAAATATCAATCAACAATTGAAACAAAAGAGAAAATAATTGTTCCAGTCATGGACATGTCCACCAACCCAACTTTAAGAAAGGTTGCATTGTGGCTGAAAGAACAAAAATAAGCTTTAAATGACGGGTTTAACTGTAATGGGCGCTATATGGATGGAAGGAAAGATTTTTTCTGGGACTGGTGAAGGAGCAAAATTTGTTAGTCTTCCATGGGTGAAAAGGCAAATAATTGAAAAACTTGGTTTTGAACCTTATCTTGGCACATTAAACATAAAACTTTCTAAAAATTACACTAACCTTAAAGAACATCTGAAAAAGGCGAAGCCAATAGAGATTTCGCCTCGCAAAAACTTTTGCAGGGGAATATGCTTCAAAGCTTGTTTAATGGATAACCTAAAATGTGCGGTTGTTATACCCGCAGTTGCTGGTTATCCCGAAGATGTTATAGAAATTTTGGCGCCGGTGAATTTGAGGGATAAATTTCAAATTAAAGACGGCGACATTGTTAAGGTTAAGATTATGCTTTAACAATGACTATGGGTTTATGCCTAACAGTTTCAAGCATGCTCCAGCTTACTTCAGTCAATTTAACATTAAACTTTTCAGCCATGTCCCAAACGGTTCTGCCAGCCCCGAAACCCCTTAGGCGGTTTGCAATTTCAGCTATTTCTAAAGCCTTTTCAACGTGCATTTGGCATCCAGCCACGGCTATAGGCGTGGCTCTCCTTTTAAACTTCAAAGTTCGCCCGACAATGTAGGCGATGAATCCGCCGAAGGAATGTATGCCCCTAACTGGTTTTGGTCGTGAGGTGAAATGGAAATTTCTAAACGAAAAAGTTTTATCAGTGTCCACAATCATCACAAAAACTTTCTTCCTCAACCTTAACCTTATCTGTTTACGTATTTTTTGGGTTATGCCATCAGCGTTGTTTAAGGGCAAACTTACGTAAGAGTATGGCAAGTTGCTTCCGTCAATGCCTCCCTCAGAACCAAACATCAACGCTTGTAAAAAACCCGCATGTTGTAGGACAACTTGTTTATGGCGACTTCCCATTTCCAGAGGATATTCACGCAATCGCCCAAGCAGTTTACGGTTAAGGCGGCAAAGTGGACCCAAAAAGTAACCCCAGACAATGCGCATCCAATATTTCGCAATCAACTTTGCGGTCAAACTCGGCTTTACGGAGTTTTCATCCAAAATATTGTTTGTGGCTGTGGAAATCGCCTTTTCCGAAACAACAACAAAATCCCCATCATTCACTTTGTCCCGGATGCCCTTAACAATCTCCTCTAAATAGTCCTCGCTTGGTCTCCAATATTTTGTGGTTATAGCTAAAGCTTTGTATTTAGCCACATCCAAATTTAACATGAAAGTAATAAATCTGTCTTGTGCAAAATTTCGGGAAGGATAAAAGTTGCCGAGAATAAAAAGGGCTGTTGACTATATAAAAGCGCTTTCTTTAAGCGGTAATTTGGAAAAGCAACTGCTCGGAAACAAACTTAAAAGCCAATACCTCAAATGGACAAAAACACTTAGCCTACAAGACTTTTTAGCCTTCAACAAAACCATACAAGAAAATAAGGCTTTAATTGGTGCTGTGCAGTTTTTCGGGAAATTCCGTGCATACGCCTTTGAAGAGTACATTTACCGCCTACTCAAAACAAAGATTTACATCCCAAAGCCTCTACAATTGTTTTGGGGTGAAAAATGTCTTGTCTGGAAAGAATACGCCATGGAATTTGACATTGTAATAGGCGTGAAAACAAATTGTTTCGTTGAGCCGACAATGGTTTTTGATGCGAAAATCGAGCTTGACTCTGCAAGGCTGAAAACGGCTTTAGCTTCCTTCGCTATTTTAAAAAGTTGGAATAACAAAGCCAAATGCTTTTTAATTTACATAGTTAGGGAAGTGGACGTTGCCTTTCTGGAATTAGCCGAACATTGGATTGACGGAATCTTCCAATTCAGTTCCAAAAACGACGAAACTAAGGCTTTTATTAACTGTGTTGCCAATAATTTGGCTCATCGCTAGATATGGGCGTAAACACGGTCGCTTGTGAATTTTCCGCTTTCCATTTCCCCTTCTATTTCACGCAGTAGCAGTATTCGCTTGAATGTTGGCGGATGCGTCGCAAACCAACTGTTTATTTTTACCCATGTGGACTTTGCCTCTTTTTCCATGGCAATTTCCAATTCTCTCTCGTCAAGCACACCGTCCTTGTCCAAGTCATATTCTTGCTTTTTCTCCATTATTGGTTGAATTTCCTGTTTCGCCATTGCCGGGTCGCCTATATAGAATGTTCTTGCCCCTGATGGTGGTTTTGGCGAAAGCGACAATCCATAAGTGATTTTTGCCAGTGCGCTTTGTAGGCTTCTAGGCGAACCCGTTAGATAGGATGAGTAGGCATCTGCATAATGCTCTCGGAGTCTGCTCAACCTCATCACACATAAAAGCGAAACTATGTATACAATGTAGGAGATTATTGCAACAGCGAAGAAAGCTGCCTTTATGCTGCCCTCCTCCTTCTCCCTCGACGATGAACCAGACCATCTCGCCGCTTCCCATGTTCCCCTAGCAATTAAATAGGCGAGTAACGGCAACGCCGACAAAACCGTCATCACAATGTAATCTTTATGTTTTATGTGACCTAACTCGTGACCTATCACGCCTCTAACCTCATCCTTGTTCAGTTTTTTTAAGAGCCCCTCATGCACTGCTAATGTGGCGCTGCTGGCGTTTCTTCCAAAAACAAAAGCGTTGGGCGTTTCATCTGGAACAACAGCCAATTTCGGCGTTGGCAACCCGCTTTTGTCCGCTAACTCTTTAACTGTGGTTTCAAGCCATGGATTTTCGCCGGGTTTTAAATAGTGCAAGCGTGTTGAGGCGGTAACAATTGCTGGTCCAATGAGGTATTGAAATAATATGAAAAGTATTGTGCCGATTACAGCGTAGGTTAGGCTGAGCTGAATGATAAACATGATTGCGGTTAGGAATAGGGCAAATATGAAGGCTGCAAGAAATATTGATGTTCCCATTGCAAGCTTTAACTCGGCAAGTCTTGCCATAACCTTACCACATTACTAAACGACAAAGACTAGTTTAATTAAAGTTTTCCATAAAGTTGGCAAAACAACTAGAGAGTAAAACTGATTCGGAATCCGACTTTCAAGTATATAAAATTCATACTTCACCTTCACACCCATTATATTATATGCCATTCACAATTTTAAATGAGCCCCTTGAGGTTCATGCAAATGAGCAAGAAATATCGCTGCATTATTGAAGTGGAAGTTCCCAACGGTTGTAAAGGCTGGCGGGAAGTAGCTATCAAAAGAATGAGAAAGGCTGTAGAGGAGCTTAAAAAGTCGGTGGAAGAGTTAGGCGGCAAAGTTTACGTCAGATATTAAAACATTTCTTCAATACTTTTATAATTGGTGATATAGGAAAGTAATTGGAAAGGAGCGAAATTGGAAATGATGTCTCAAATACCGATAAAAGTTGAGAAAGTTGAAAAGAAACTTCTTGACCGTGAAATATTGAGAGTGGCAATAATCGCCGAGTTAGACGCAATAAACCTTTATGAGCAGTTGGCAGCCATGACGGATAATGAAAACATTAAGCGGATTTTGTTGGATGTGGCTAAAGAGGAAAAGACGCATGTAGGCGAGTTTCAAGCGTTACTGCTGAAGGAAGACATGGAACAAGTTGAAGAGTTGGAAAAGGGTAAAAAAGAAGTTGAGGAAATAACAAAATAAACCGTGCTTGTTATTCGTAACGGGTCAGATACAACGGCTTGCTTGCCTCCCTCTTTCTTTCTTCCATCGAAACACTTAACGGGTCAACATCCACCGAATCTAATTTAGGCGGAATTTCTTCACAAGCATTTTTACGTTGAAATTCCATTTCCACACCTCGACGTTTCATACTGTTAACCACTTTTAAAATATTTGATTTTGGAAAGCACACTCCATATTTTAATAATGAATTTGAAATTCATAAAGGTTATCTCATCCTTCGAACGTCAAAAGTATGATTTACCATGTCCCACGAAAGCCGTAAGAAACGTAAAACTCAAAAAAGCCGAGGAATAGAAGTTGACATGGATGCCGCAAGAATTTTGAGGACGGTAAGTGATGGAGAAGCTTTCTATTTCTATGAGGACTTTGGAAAGCCTATTGGAGAAAAAGCCAAAAGCCTACATGAGTTTCTTGAAAAGGTAAAACATGTCAAGTTGGAGAGCATTCTATTTCATCTTCAAAGGAAGGACTTTCAAAAATGGATAGAAACCGTTTTCGGCGACTCTAAACTTGCCAAGAAAATAGGGAGAATACGTCCAACGCGAAAGGAAGACCTTAGAACAGAGATTCAGTCAGTAATCGAAAATCGCCTCAGAGAATTAAGGGAAACACCATTAACATTGTCGGTTAGCGAAGATTTGACTGTTACATCCCCAAGTTCCACATCGTAAATAGAGGCTTAAGTTCAGATACTTTCACGAAAGGGATTAATGTACCAGTTTTTCCAGGTTCCTTTTTACGGCTTTGATGAAATTTTCGGTGCTGACCGTGCAGTTTATGGGCGGTTCGGAAACTTTGGCAACATCAACCGTCATTATCCTATCCTTTTCTATGGTTAACTTCACAGCCAACTCCAGCTTGCTGGCGAATTCGGCTAATTCCTTTATGCCGTCTAATTCACCTCGTCTTTTAAGAGCGGCAGCCCAAGCAAATATTGTGGCGGTTGGGTTGGTTGAAGTTTTTTCGCCTTTTAAGTGTTTGTAGTAGTGTTTCTGGACTGTGCCATGTGCTGCTTCGGATAGGAAATAGCCTTCAGGCGAGAACAGCACGGATGTCATTAGGGCTAAAGTGCCTACGTAAGCTGCAGCCACAAAATCGGAGAATATGTCGCCGTCAAAGTTTTTGCAAGCCCAGACAAATCCGCCTTCAGACCTAACAACTCTAGCCACTGCATCATCTATTAAGAAATAATAATAGTTTAATCCAGCCCTCGCATATTTTTCCTTAAACTCTTCTGCATACACTCTTTTGAATATCTCCTTAAACCTACTGTCATAAACTTTTGAAATGGTGTCTTTAGCTGCAAACCACAAGTCTAACTTGTTTTCTAATGCGTATCTGAAAGAGGCTCTTGCAAAACCTTCAATTGAAGAGTCTATGTTATAAATGCCTTGAAGGACTCCCGCTCCTCCTAAACTGGAAAATTTGGCTTTGAACTTTTTTCCATTTTTTTGTTTAACCGTTATTTCGGCTTCGGCTGGCTGGTCAAATCTGAGTTCTACGCCGTCGTATATGTCGCCGAAGGCGTGTCTCGCAACGATTATCGGTTTTTTCCATGATTTCACGGCTGGCGGTACATTGCCTAAAATTATTGGTGTCCTAAAGATTGTGCCGTCCAATATTTTTCTGATGGTGGCGTTCGGGCTTTTCCACTCTTTCTTTAGGTTGTATTCTTTCACTCTTTCAGCGTTAGGCGTTATCGTAGCGCATTTAACCCCAACACCCCATTTTTTGATGGTTTCAGCCGCTTGCGCCGTCACCGCATCGTTAGTTTCATCTCTTTTCTTAACGTGTAAATCGTAATATTCAACCTTCAAATCCACATAAGGAAGAATTAGCCTCTCTTTTACCCAAGCCCACATCACCCTAGCCATCTCGTCTCCATCAATCTCCACAATAGGCTTATCCATCATTACCTTCGTAGCCAAAGTTTCATCCATCCAAAACGTAATTTTCACTTTTAAAATGGTAATGTAAACACGTTTAAACCTTCTGATAGTTCACTTCTATCTAAGTAGAATTAGGCTTTTGTTAAGGAGTCGTAACGTATTACTTATATGCTACTATCATAACGTATCACTCTTAATGTATCCCTTGCGTCTTGAATAGCCAACTTAATAGCGATTGCGATAATTTCAAGCATAAAATCGACTCTTAACTGTTGAATTATCAATTTAAATTCCTTGTAGTAGCCCTCCCATTTTCTACTTTCTATCCACGCAATTTCATTATTACTTTCATCATAAAAAGTGTAATTTTCACGTTTGCGTTCCACTCTTAACCAGGGTTTTTGGTTTTTTCCTAGCACTTTATCGGACATTCTATAAAGAACAAGCGGATATTTCCTAAACTTTGGAAGCGAATAAAGAATTGGTGTTCGATATTCATTGAGCACTTGGTACCATTTCCTTAAATGTCCTTTGCGTTCAATTCTCCAAGAACTCACTTTTCTATCAATCATAAGGTAATTAATTTGTAATTTCACTTGCGACTTGTCCGTCAACTTGATGTGCTTTTTTATCTCATTAGGTAATTGCTCAATAAGTAGCCTTTCCTTATGGTCCATTACACCCTTCGTCATTACGTTGCCGTAATTGTCGACAACTTCAAACTCAAATTTACGACTTTCTTCGTACGGTACACTCTTCGCAACTACATGTCCCCTTTTATCAACAATTTCAAATTCAAATTTGCATAAACCTAATTTTGCTTCCATTTTCAAATCAAAATAGACATCATAAAGAAGTGAAGTATCTACTTCATCAGACATCTGTTACCCCGATTCCGAAATGGCTCATGCACATCAATTCTGTAAAACTAAAATTTATACCTTTGACATGAACCCAATTTTGAGTCGAAACGATTTTACTCTGAAAACATGTTCGCAAGCTTATTTTTCGGTTATTTTCGGGTGGATTAGTTGGCGGCAGTGGGGACAATGCACAAGCGCTTTGTCGCCCATGGATTTCCATTTCTTTTTGCAGAAGGGACATTGAAACCAAACGGTTTTTCCAGGAACAATAAGCAACTGCCGACTTAAAACCCAAATTATCACTCCTAAAATTAGCATGATGTCTCCCAAAATAACAAGGTATACAAGCTTAAATTCAAGCCACGAGCCTAAAGTTATTTTTTCTGTCCAAAGAAGTTCCAAAAAAGTTGAGAAGGGGTTTCCGCTTGAAGACAGTTGCGGGTACGTCTTCACTAACGTGCCTAAAAGACAGCCAATTCCAACTAAACAAAACATCAAACTAAGCGCATATGCAGATTTCTGTTTGCGGAGAATTCTTCTCATTTAAAACTCTAACCTTAAAGATTATGCTGGCACGACGGCTTCAGCAATCCGCGTTTCTAATTCGCCATATTGCCCTCTGACTTCGCTTTTGATGGCGTCAATCTCCAAGCGGAGTCTTCTCCTGGATTCTGGCGCCAAATCTTTCGATTTCACTATGTTTTCCTCAAGCTTTGATATTTCACGTTCAGCTTCACGTTTCATTTCCTTGGTTTTCTTCAGCAAATCAACTTTAGCCTTTTCCAGTTTCTCAAACTGGCTTCTTATGTCCCTTGCTTTGTTGCTTAGTTTCTCTTTTATCTTGTCCAGTTTCTCCTTATATTCACGTTCGGAAGGACCGCCCATTTCCTACACCAAACACTGTCTTTTATCACAATACTTAATAAACTTTGTTATTTACAACTACAAACACACAAAACATAACCCCAAAGCGAATTTAAACAAACAATAAAAACTAAAACGAATAAACTCATTATGATGTTCATATGAATAGAAAACTTGCTTTAACCATTATTTTAGTAGCTACCTTGTCACCAGCACAATTATAATTCCTGTTACAAGACTCCCTCCCCAAGTTAAACACGTGAAAAAGATAGTGTGTACTACTACATTTCGTGGGGAATTCCATTCAACAGCCACTGGAAAGAGGACATCAAAGGAACGCCGTTCCTAGGTTATTACAATCCAAACGACCCAAAAATTGCTAACCAGTATATTCTATTCGTCAAACAGCACAAAATAAGCTTTTTTGCAGTTTCATGGATAGGCAAAGATTGGATAAACTGGGACTTTGACGGCAATAACTACTTCAACAGCCCTTTCGTTAATGCTAACTCCCAAACGTTCACCGCCTCGTTTAGAGTTAAGTTAGAGGCCACTTAATTATTTCATTTTTCCAAACACCTTAAATAATGGCACAGCCACTAACATGGCTAATATAGCAAACTAACCTCAACAAGCAACCAAGTCGCTACCACAAAGGGATTCACACACCACTCTTATAATAAATTCTCTACGCACAAATACTAATTAAAACTTTAAGGATAAAGTTCCGTTAGTTGCAGTTAATCGAAAGTTTGAAAGTAAATTTTGATTCTATTGAATAAACCAGAAAAGGGTGCGCTGGAGAAGTCACCAGTAAAAATTTAGGCTAGGGCAACCCCGCAATTGTCTTACACTATTTTTGTTGGATTTTGATTCTGAATCCTCAATATATTTTTTCTTGTTTGATGGAAATACCTTGTTTTGGATCGGAGTTGAATAGGTTTGATGGTGTCTTGAAAGCGTTTGTTCTTTGTTTTTTGATTTTTATGTTTTTCATTTTGATGTCTGGTTTGGATTTTGTTGTTCATAGGGTTTTGTATGGTTATGGGCTTAAGTTTAGTTTTGATTGGGCTGTTTTCTATTGGAATGTTTATGCTTGTGTTTTTCTTATTTTTGGGTTTGCCGCTGGATTTGTCTATTGGTTGGGTTCTGGCAAAAGCCGAAGAGACGTAAAAGTAAGTTTCGGTTTGTTTTTAAGCGTTTGCCTATTATTTTTTGGCGGGTTGGCTGATGTTTTATGGTTTGTGTTTTGGGATGGTGGTTTGCCAAGCGATGATGTTGTTTGGTTGTGGATGCCATGGTACAAAATTTTTGGTTTCTGGAACAGTTTTGCACAATTAGTCTTGCTTTTCGGAACCGTAGCGATTGTTGTTTTGTTTTGGGTTTTTGTTTTGAGGTGAAAATGTTATTGTGAATTTTTATTTTGGTTTCATAACGTTTTTGTTGTTTAACTCCGAGTTTTGTTTGGGTTTAAAGTTTGACACTTAACAACTGGTTTGTTCGGATTATTCTTGCTTTGTGGCTAGTTAGCTCTGCTTTTGTCGTTTTGTTGCTTGGAAACATTGACTGGATTGTCCACAATGAACTTTATAATTATGGTTTGCACTTTAGCCTCGACTGGGCTGTTGGTTACTGGGCTACTTTAAGGGCGATTTACATCTTTTTAGCCGTGCCAGTTGTCTTAAGCATTTGTTATTTTGGCTTGGAAGTTTGGCGTTTCGCCCAAGGCGGAGAAGTTGTTGTTAAACAAAAACCAGTTAAGCCCACTAGCCGAAGTGCTAAAGATGCTGAGCAAAATCACATGCTTATTAGCTGTCCAAAGTGTGGACGAGTTTTCAGCAAGCCTTTGGTCATGTTGGATTTTAGCGGTGGAAAAACTAGGCTTGTAAACGTTTGTCCCTACTGCAATCATATTTTAAATCTGGAAGCGGAAACCGTGAAGGAAGACGTTAGAATCGCAGATTTAGACGAGAAAAAAGTTGAATATAAGTAATTTCGTTTTCAGTGTTCACCGAAAAGTTTCCTCAAGGAATAACCATTAGTACTTTTTTGTGCTTCTGGTCCTGGAGTTGCCATCAACGTTGGGGAGGAGTTAAGTTTTTGTTCCAACTCGTTTATTTTCGATTCAAGCTTCTCCACAGATTCTGTCTTCACCTTCAGTTTTTCTTCCAGTTGTTGAATGGCTAATTTCTCTTCCAAGAGCCTAGCTCTCTCTTCCAAGGTTTTTTCTTTTTCCTCTATTGAGTGAAGCTGGAATTCCAGCTCTGCCTTTTTCTTTTGCAGATCCTCAATTTCGTGCCACAAAGTCAATTCCAACACACCTACAATTTTGTTCGCTTTTCGAATAATTAAAGTTATGAATCTCAAATTCATATTCCAACAATATTAGTTTAAGTTGAAAATTAGATCTCTTTCTCTTACATGCCAATGGTAAGCTATACAAACGGCTTGTGTGTTGTTGTGGCGCCGAATTTTTCAACAACAACATTTGGGGTGTTATTTGGTTGGGGTTAGAGGCGGTTACTTGCAGGGTTACTTTCACTATTGAAATGGTTTGATTGTGGATTTTGTGAGGTGTTCTGGCGTGCAACTTGGTGCCTCTTGGAGTCATGTTTCGGCATATAGCCAAGTTCTATGTTATGCTTAAATAATAATTGGAGCATAAATTATGTTGATACTTATGGTTGAGAGAAGCAAAGATTGGCTTGATCAAGCCGAGGGCGACTTAGAGCATGCCAAAAATGATTTGAGGTCAGGTTTTTACGAGTGGGCTTGCTTTTCAGCTCAACAGTCTGCAGAAAAATCTGTGAACGCAGTGTTCCAGAAGCTTGGCGCCGAAGCATGGGGGCACTCTGTTTTTGATCTTCTTTCAAGTTTACGAAGTAGAATTGAAGTCAGCGAGGAACTGTTGGATTATGCCTTAGAGTTGGATAAGGCATATATACCAACCAGATACCCCAACGCTCATCCATCATCTTCTCCTAGAAGGAGATATACAAAAAAGGAGGCTGAACGTTTAATTGAATACGCTGAAAAAATATTCAAGTTCTGTGAAGGTGTTCTTTCCAAAATTTAACAGGGAAGAAGTCATTAAAGAAGTTAGCAGGTGCACTGCGGAGCTTCGTGAAAAATTGGGTTTAGAAAGCGTAATACTTTTTGGTTCTTACGCAAAAGAGAATTATACCGTGGCAAGCGACATAGACCTCCTAATAATATTTGACGATGAAAAAAGCAGCGGGGATGAAGTTTATAAATGCTTAATGATGAGCATCCAACTGCCAAGAATAGAATTGCACCTCATACCTAAAAAGGATTTTAAGGCTTATAAAACGTCAAAATGGATGAAGGTTATAGAGAAAGAAGGAATAAAAATCCTTTAGGTGAATTTGGACTGCCTAAAATTTTTCAACAACACATTTGGAGTTGAAACAACAAAGCTGATGTATCTTCTGTTTTAGATTATTTTCTTTGTTTGCCGAATCCCACGCCATAGTATAGGAAACCTAGCTTATCTACTTCTTTTGGGTTTAGTGTTCTTCTTCCATCAATTATGGCTGGTTTGTCAGCCATTAACTTCTTGATTTCTTGAAGGTTTAGGTTTTTGAATTCTATGTGGTCAGTTATTATGGCTAGGCAGTCCGCGCCTTTAACTGCTTCATGCAAAGAGTTTGCTTTTTGGGCTCCGAAGCTTTGGTTGCAGTGAGGGTCGTAGACTGTGACGGCAACGTTTAGGCTTATGAGTTTGCGGATGATTAGTTCAGCTGGACTGAGTCTCGCGTCGCCGACATTGGCTTTGTAAGCGGTGCCTAGTATGGCTATTTTGCTGTTCTTGACTGTTTTTCCGGCATTTTTTAATGCTCTTGTAATTAGTTTCACGATGTGGTTAGGCATGTGGTCATTGATTTTTCTAGCAGTCTTGATGATGTCGTGGTTTGTGGGTTTGGTTTTGCTGATTAGCAGGTAGGGGTCTTTGGGTAGGCATGGTCCTCCTACGCCTGATCCTGGCGTGTGGATGTTTACTCTTGGGTGGGTGTTGGCTAGTTTTATTACTTCTGTGACGTCTACTCCATGGTGTTCGCATATTAGTGCGAGTTGGTTTGCGTAGGCTATGTTTATGTCGCGGAACGTGTTTTCTGCGAGTTTGGCGATTTCGGCTGTTTGGGCGTTTGTTTCTATTACTGTTTTGCAGACTATTTTGAATAGTTCTGCGGCTATTTTTGTGCTGTTTGGGCCTATGCCTCCTACTAGTCTTGGGCTTTCAACAAACTCTTTTATGGCGTTTCCAGGGGCTATTCTTTCTGGGACATAGGCTAAATAGAAGTCTTTGTCGGCGGTTAAACCGCTAATTGATTCAAGTTTTGGCTTAACTTTTTCTTGCATGGTTCCTGGTGGTACTGTGCTGCTTACAACGACAAGTGCTTCCCTTTTAAGGCTTTCCCCGATGTCTTTTAAGGCTTTGTTTAGGAAGGATAGGTTTGGTTTCTTGTTTTTGCTTATTGGTGTTTGGACGGAAATTATAAAGGCATCTGTTGAGTTGAAACAACTTTTGGAATTTAATGTAGCTTTAAGTCTGCTTGCTCTGACGTTTCGTGCTATCAGCTGATTTAGACTTGGCTCGTTTATGGGGCTTAATCCATTGTTTACGGCTTCAACAACTTCTGGGTTTATGTCAACGGCGGTAACGTGAAAACCTGCATCAGCAAATAAAGCTGCCGTAGGCAAACCAACATAACCAGAACCCATTACAACTATGTGCATATACTTTTCAATTATCCTATTGATAAGTTTCTCCATGAAACCTCATCTTTCATTAAGATTTGGTTATTTTAGCATTCGTTGTATGAAGGAATAGATTAAAACGTATTACGAATTCTGTCATCTTTTTGCTTTGTTTACTACCATTTTGAAAATTTTTAGTTCTCTATTAAAAATTAGCTCATGTGATAAGTTATTGACAACGTATTTTCTTGCATTCTGGGATAAAGAATTGTATAGAGTGTTATTAGAAGTAAGTTTCATTATTGCTTGTTTCAGTGCTTTTGGATTTTCTGGAGGGACGAGTAAACCACTGTACTCGTTGACAACGAATTCTGGGATTCCGCCTACCTCTGTTGCCACGACAGGTAAACCGCATGCCATGGCTTCGCACATTGCAACTCCTTGAGCTTCGGTTCTGCTTGGAGCTATAAAAAAGGCGAATTTGTTGTAGAAATTTGGGAGTTTGTTGTGTTCTATGCCCTCGGTAATGAATTTTACATTAGCGTTAATTTTTTTTGCTAGGCTTTTTAGGTATGTTTCTAGTGAACCTTTACCAACTATAGTTAAGCTAATTTTGGAGTGTGCAAATGCCTTTATTGCTATGTCTAATCCGTATTTCCATTCCAACGCTCTGACTGATACTCCTGCATCCATTTTTGTTACGTCGTTAGCTTTGTTTGGTTTAAACAATTTGGTGTTGACGGGGTTTGGTATTATGAAAGTTTTCGGGTGTCTCATCATGAGATATTTTTCTGCCACTTTTTGCAGCCATTTAGAAACATAAATAACTGCATCTGCCTTTTTTATTGCTTTTCTTAAGGTTAAGTTTCTGGTTGCATCATAAAATAGGCTGTACACTTTTTGGATTTGGTTTCGTATTCCAAAGGATGCCATATAATGGTGGAAGGGTCTTATTAGGACTTCAGCCCCATGAATCCAGACGATGGTTGGTTTTTGAAATTTATTGATGTAAGTTAGCGTGGACGGGTTGGGTGCATGTACGGCAATAACATCTGGGTCGAATTCTTTGATGATTTTCCGTAAAAGGGAGTGATTTCCCTTGGACACTTTGATGTTTTCATAGGTATAGGTTTGGGAGGCGCTTGTATTTGATGGAATGTATACTTGGACGGATAGTCCTTTTTCTGAGTAGATTTTAGCTCTAGAGTGTACGAAACCAAAGGCATGTTTGTCTTCTGGAGACGGATAATTAGGAGCTACAACAAGAACTTTCATCGTTATCTTCTTTTAGTTTCTTTATTGCTTAGGGGGATCGATCTGATAAGTTATTTTTGTTGATTGATAACGTATTGTTCGTTGTAAGCTGAAATGTTGTCGAGCCAGAAGGTGTATGTTGTGTTGGGTTCTAAGCTTCTGATGTAGATTTGTATGAAATTTATTGACTTTAGATTAGGTTCTCCGAGAGTGGAAATTATGTTTGTTAATGGTATTGTTATTTGTTCCCATGTTTGGCTTTGGGTTTTTTGTGTGGAGAGAAAGATGTAGTTGTTTGGGTCTGTGGCTAATTTAATGTGTATGTCTTGATAGTTGAATGTGGTTTTAGTCCAGAATTGTAGAAAGCTTGTGTTGCTTAGGTCTAATGGTTGGGTGAGGCTGTACATTACAACGGCTGATGGGGTTAGGTCTTTTTGTTCTTTTACGGTGAAAGTGATTTTGAGTGAGGAGTTGCCTTCAACCCTGTCTGTATCGTCCGTTGTTATTGTTCCATTGCCATATAGGGCGGTGGTGGACCAGTTTTGGTTTGAGTCGCAGTTAGTAACTACTATTTCGTTTCTTACCAGGTTACCGTATGATATGTTTGTAACGTTGTATACTATTGTTTTATAGCCTTGCTCATTAATGGATTGGAATACTATTTGAGACCCATAAAACGGACTGGGAGAAGAATATAACAGCCTTAACCCGGGAAGTTCCGAGTATGATCTATAATCAACTATGAGATACTTCACCTTGAATTCCTTAATAAGTGAGGTTAGTTGTGTGATGTTTATGGAACCAAAATATGCATAAGCGAGGAAGACCGTCCTGCGATTTGTATACCATGCCCAGTAATTGCCTTGCCTAGCCATAAGTATGTCATCTGGTTGTGTGTTGTTTTTAATCCATTGGATTGCTGGTTCCCAGCCGAAAATTTCCGGATAATTCCAACCTTCCATAATTTTCTTATGTTTGTCATATAATGGGTATGTGAAGTTAAAGATGGATGCCAAAAGGAAACCAACAACGAATGCGGCAACAAGGTTCTTCTTATTAATATAACTGGATGCTTTCCATAATTTCACTTTAAGATTAACATTCAATGTATTTGTCATCTCAAGGGTTTTAATACCATATAAATAAAACATTTCGATAGCTGAAGCAACTAAAATAAAATAGAACAGGGATGAGCATATTATGAAACGCGGCTGAAAACCGCCATCCAACGTTACAAACAAACCCCACCAAACAGCTTGTAAAAGCGGAAAAGAAATAATTAATGCTGTCTCTCTGATTTTGTCAATTCTAGCAAGAGCAGAAAAACCCAAAAACACCACCACCGTATCCAGATAGCTATAAACTCCATCCCAATACATACCCCAATAACTATTAACCTGTTCCAAAATGAAAGCCCTAGAAAACACACTCACATCCCTTCCAACATTTGAAATTACAATACCCATGCCAGGAGAGGTTGACGCCACAAACTGCTGCAATTGCGGAATGAAATCGGCGAATATAACTCGACTATAAAAGGCTGAATAAAGCACAATAAGCATAAACGCGAACGTAACCAGCGTACTCTTAGCCTTCTCCTTTCTAAACTTCAATAGATAAGTTAAGACGAACACGACAACAATTAAAGATGGAATTTGCACTCCTAAATTCGCATAAAAGAAATTAAGTAATACTCGCCACTCCAATATAAATGAAGATAGAAGAATTAGAAACGCTAAAACATCTGAAACACTGAATTCCCTATTCTTCATACTAACGTACATAAACAGAATTGGCAGGAAAGTCACGAATACGAAAAAGTTGAGATACCATGCATACCAGGCTATGAACAGTGATAAACCAGCCATAAAAGCCATACTCAACTTTCTTTTTGAAGTGGGAGCGTTAACGAGGAGATAAATTGCAAAGACCGTAAATAATGCGCTTGGAATTTCTGGTCCACCAACCAGCCCAACATGGGTTAGCAGTTCAGGGGATATTGCGGTTATTAATGCGGCTAGTCTGGCAACATTTGCATTAAACAGTTTTTTAACCAACTCATACACTACTAAAATTATCAGCAGTCCAGTAAAGATCAGCATGATTTTGGCTGAGAAGAGGGAAACATTGCCTAGCATGAAGAATAGGGCTATGGCAAAATAGCCAAACATATGCGTATGCATGCCAGAAGAATATTCAACATAGCTCCACGTGTTTTTTGGAAGGAGCATGTTTGAGTAAAAGTCCCCTTTTTCCACTGTGTTTCTCGCCATATCCATATAGGCGGCGCCGTCAGAATGAGACGAAGAAGCATACTGCTGCCAATAGAAAGCCAAAATTAAATATAAGGCTATAACCGTGACGAGGGCGATGTCAAGTTTAGGCTTAATCAGCGCTTTGCTAATGTGAAAGACCGATTCACGCTTGTAAGAAAGAATCATAGCAAAAACAACTTCGATTATTGTTAAAATACACATCAGGAGAACAAAGTTTAATGGCGCATAAAAAATGTGGATAACCCAAAGAACATAAACATTCAACAACTGAAACATAAAACCTACAATGAAGGAACAAGTGATGCTCACGTTTTTTTCATCTAAGGCGATTTTTGTAAGAACGAAACCTGGCAAGAAGATCAAGCCAAATAATCCGATCGCTACCTTCACTATAAACCAAAACTCGCCTACTGGTATTTGAGTGTGCATAGTAATACTTAGAGTCAATACAACAACTGCTAAAGCGCAACTTCGTGCACGCGACATCAATGCATACTCCTTTTTTTGCAATCAAGCATGTTGTATACCGTTTCAACAAGGCGCGAAGCTAATACGTCATAATCATATTCCCGTGAATTAATTATGCCATTTTTGGATAACTTTTCAACCAGATGAGAACTAGACAATATCATAATTATTTTTTTTGCAACATCGTTCGCTTCAGGTTCAACGTAAAGGATATCTTCACCATGCGTATATTTGTCTTCCAATACTTTGTGTCTTGTTATTATCACTGGAACGCCTAATGCAAATGCCTCAATCATCTTTATAGGTATAGTAAACTCCGTAGAAAGAGTACGTCTCCTAGGAACTACAAGCACATCAAAAGTGCTCAAAAGTTTAAGGGATTTGGAGTGCGGCAGGGAATCGATGAATACCACCTTAACGCCCAGTTTTTTAGCCTTCTCCCTCAAATTTTTTACAGTTACAGATTTACCACCCCCAATATTAACGCAAAGAATGGCGTTCGGAATTTTCCTCTGAACTATATACATAGCGTCCAAAAGAATATCAAGACCGTTCCACCATTCCGCTGACCCTACGTATCCAATCACGTAGTTGTTTATTTTTCTCTTTTTCTTGAAACGATACTCCGCTCTTGGTAATTTTTCAAAATTCACTCCAGCTGAAATTATTAGTAATCTTTTCCCATGAGCTAAATTGTACAATTTTCGCAAAACCATTTGATATAGGTCGCTTTGAATGATCAACAGATCCGACTTGTTAGTCACTATGTGGTTCATCTTTTCCAGTAAGTTCAAGTAAAAATTCTTTAGTGTTATGTGCATATCTTTGGCCGTCTCTTGGGTATAAAATCCAGGGAACTTGACACAAGTAACAGCATCTAATTTTCGGGGAGAGAAAAAGGCTATGGCGATGCGTGGGTCACGAAGATATATGGTGTCAACTAAGCCCAGTTTCTTCAACAATACTGCCATTAGCATTAATGCTAGACTGTTAATGTACATGAATAAGACGTTTATTATGGCGAAAAAGCTGTTGACTGGAGGGGGAGACAAATTAGGAAAAACTATTAACTTACAATCCAATTGGTTTTTCAAATCTTTTGCTTCTTTTAAGCGTGTTAAATACTTATTTGCGTCCAGAAACGTAATAACGTACATACGTTCTACCTTTTTACTTAAAGCCTTAGCCAATTCTCTTTCATTAACAACATCGCCTCCAAATCCAAACAATGATGGGACGATAAACAACAACTTTAAATATTTTGGATTAACTGTTTTTTCCAATTCGCCACTCGTTAAAAACATTTTCTTAGAAGATTTAATCTGAAGAACTCTTGTATGCTTTCACCAATGGAGGCAATGAAACCGTGTTCAAATAATGTTCTATCATAAATTGCCCTATTTCCTTGTATAATCCTCCTTTCATGGATGATTTTTCCCATATTTCTTAAAATCCATAAGTCGGCACTGAATATTGAAGATACTCCACAGCGCACGCGCACGAACAATATAATTCTGATTATATTATAGGGAATGGAAATAAGTAATGCTTTAATTAGGTTTACCAGTCCAAAATTTTTAATTACAGATAGCAATCGATTTCTTTCTCCGAGAAAAACTCTTTCAGGTGATAGCGAACGGCCCCAACTCCCCCCAAGTTTATGATATACTATTGATGTTGGGACGTAAAGAATTTTAAAACCGTACAATAAAGCCCTCCAGCAAAAGTCAACATCTTCAAAATATGCAAAAAAGTTTTCATCAAAACCACCAATTTTCATGAATAGATTTTTTCTGACTAACATAGCAGCTCCGCATACTGCACCTACTTCTCTTTTTTTATCATATTTTTCGTGATTTCTCTGATAAAGACCTATATCGAATCCTCCACCTGCAGGTGTAATTTTTGCGCCAGCATGATTTAATAACTGCGGGTTATCATATAGTAGTATCTTACTTCCTACAGCAGTTATTAAATTATCACTTAATATTGCACTTACAAGCTCTTGAAGCCATTTCTTATCAACTCTAGTGTCATTATTAAGTAACGCCACAAAATCAGCGTCAACCACCTTGATTGCTTCATTATAGGCTTTTGCAAAGCCCAAGTTTTCTCTGAAAGCGATAATCTTTACCCAAGGGAAATGCATTTTAACATACTCTACTGAACCATCGACAGATCCATTATCAATAACATACACATCATAATCGCTGTAGGTCTGGTTTTTTAACGACTCGAAACATTCTCTCAGGTAATGTTTACCATTATAGTTTATCACTAATACTGCAACCTTGAGCTTTTCTTTAACCGACACGGCTCACCTATCTAATCATCATTCTGACAATTTTTGAAAAAAGGCATATCAATTTGTTAACAGATACAGCAAGCTTGCCAAGATATGGATGATTGATTCCATCGCAAAAAAACTTTATGACCCTCTCATCAGATATCTTTCGCATTTTCTGCACTGCCTTTCTTTGATGAAACAAAATATCTCTAACTCTTAGCATATCTGAATATACTCTTAGTTTTTCTCGAATGAAACCTTTCTCAAGGCTAAACAATAGCACCAGCACTTCAGTGAAAATAAATGCAGGAAAAATCTTGAGAAGGGTACGAGAAGAGTAATTTCTGAAAAGGGTAAGAAGTCTACTCCGTTCAATAAGAAAGAATTTTTTAGAGGAAATAACGTTTCCCCAGCTACCTCCCCATCTATGATAAATAATCGCAGATGGAACATAGGCCGTTTTATATCCCAACATCAATGCCTTCCAACCCCAATTAACATCCTCGTAAAAAGTAAAAAGCCCTTCATCCAACAAACCCACTTTTTCCACAAGCCTCTTTGACACCAGTACGCAAGCCCCAGATGCATAACTTACCTCACATTTTTCATCATACTGGCCATTATCTAAATCACCGATACCCCTAGGAAAAGCAAAACCGAATAACTGAATAAAATTGCCAGCCGAATTTATCCTTTTACTCTCATTAAACAAGATTTTAGGCTGATAAAAACAATAAAGATTCTGTATTGCCTCGTGCATCAACTCAGATAACCATTCAGGAGTGACAATCGTATCATTGTTTAGGAGAACTATAAACTCACCCCTAGAACGAAGAATGCCAATATTGTTGCCTTTAGAATACCCAAAATTCCGTGGATTTTTAATAAGTCGAACATTCGGAAATTCTCTCTCAACCATTGTACAACTATTGTCTGTAGAACCATTATCAACCACAATGACCTCATAATTAGAATATTTCGTCTTAAAAACAGACTGCAAACACTCACGAAGCATGTCCCGACCATTAAAGTTTAATATAATAATACTCACAAGTGGCTCATCATTTCTTCCTAAATTATGAAAGGACTCTCGACTCTTACTTACTGCTGTATTCATTTTTCCGGCTATTCTTGTGCGCGCGCTTAACCTTTACCGCTATTACTTCTTTTTGGATTGTCCTTGGCAACGAACATACGTCTTAATGACCAAAATGATCCCACAAAATTTCAACAATTCTTGTGCCTGCTTTTCCGTCGCCGAAGGGGTTCAGCCAGCTTCTTTCTCTATTAAGCATAAGATCAACTTTTTCAACAATATTGTATGGGTCTGTTCCAGCCAAAACGTTTGAGCCTACCTCGAGGGTTTCAGGCCTCTCAGTGTTATCCCTCAAAGTGACACATGGCACGCCTAAGATGCAAGCTTCCTCTTGGACACCACCTGAATCGGTAAGCACAAGCATGGCGTTACTCTCAAGCTGTAGAAAACTCAGATAATCCGAAGGCTCAATAAGCCTAACACCGTTAGGCCTAAGCCCAAACGCTTCTAAACGTTTCCTTGACCTAGGATGGATAGGATAGACCAATTCAACACCAAATTCCTTGCGAACCATCTCTAACCCTTTTAAAATGCTGCGAAACCGCTTTTCATCATCAACGTTTTCCTGTCGATGAACAGTAACCAAAAAATAGTCATCGCCATCAAGGCCTAAATCGTTTAAAACGTTTCCACTCCTCTTAGCTATTTCCAAATTTTGAAAAACAGCATCGACTATTGTATTGCCCGTAACGAATATTTTCTCATTTACAATGCCTTCGCTGAGCAGTATCCGCCTCGCCTTCTCAGTAGGAGCAAACAAATAATCTGAACAATGATCTGCCAGAATCCTATTTATCTCCTCAGGCATCCTTCGATCATAACTTCTTAAACCAGCCTCCACATGTCCAACTTTGATTCCCAGTTTAGCCGCAGCCAAAGCGCCAGCCAAAACCGTGTTAGTGTCTCCCTCAACCAAAACCACATCTGGCTGTTCTTGCCACAGAACCCTTTCTATTCCAATCAGCATTTTGCCAGTCTGCTCAGCGTGGCTTCCAGAACCAACATCCAAATTGTATTTCGCCTCTGGAAGCTCCAGCTGCTCAAAGAAAACTCTATCCATATTGTAAGAGTAATGCTGTCCAGTGTGCAAGATAAAGGAGTCTAAACCTAAGCGTTCACACTCGCGAATTATCGGGGACATCTTAATAATTTCGGGGCGAGTTCCAAGCACAACAGAAATCTTCATTCGCCAGCTCTTTTCTCCTCTACTTTATGGCATTTGAAAATCACTGTTCCACTGTCGGTGTAGGGCTAGCACGGCTATGCCTATTTCTTGTTTATTTTCTGCGTAAGCCTAGATATTGCGTAAAGCGTTACAGCTGTAAAAATGGCAAATAAACCAATAAGTATGAACGCTATTGAAGCCAAGGCGATGTTGGTTGCTATATGCCGCTCCAAAGCATAAATTTTAAGCATCCACGCCCCGAAAAACACACCTAAAAAGAGCGAAATTATTCCAGGCACGCCCAAGAACATAAGCGGTCTTTCCTCAACTACGAGGCGCACAAGCGACATGACCACGCTGACACCATGCTTTACTGGGTTATGTGTGCTTTTCTCTACATTCTTACCATAATTGCATGATGCAGGAACCTCCATAATTCTTAGACCCTCTTTATCGGCGTTAACTAAAATTTCAATGCTCGCACCCATACCATTTTCAGTCAAAGATAATTTTTCAAGGGATTCACGATTATAGGCTCTAAACCCGCTTTGGGCATCCTTCAAAGAATACTTTCCACTATTGTTAACAAGCCATGTGATAAACTTGACACCAGCACGTCTATACCATGGCATAGAATACGCTTGGCGCTTGTCAACAAGCCTTGAACCAATAACAACATCAGCGGCGCCTTCAACAATAGGCTTCACCATGTTGGGAATCTCGCATGGGTCGTGCTGTCCATCACCATCTAAGGTGACAAAAACATCAGCGTCTAACTCACGGGCACGCTTAAACATGCTTTGAATTGCAGTGCCATAACCCAAACGTTTTTCATGGCGAATCACTTCGGCGCCGAGTTTTTCGGCAATTTCTGCAGTTAAATCATCTGAGCCATCATCACAAACTATAACGGCATCTGCGTATTGCTGCGCTTCCAAAACAACCCGTGCAATACTACGCTCCTCATTAAAGGCTGGAATGCCCACAACAACGAAGGGTTTAGCCCTAACCAGCTTGACGTTTTCCTCAACTTCAACCAAAACTTTCACCCACAAAACTTGTAGATGGATATTCTGCCAAAATCCCAGAGCCTAACAAAGCCTTCAGGAACTGTGATGCCGTACCATCCGATAGGTGTGTTCCACCAGACGAAGTAAATGCTGCTAAAGCCGTGGTCGAAAGCTGAATCCAAAGCCAAATCCACATCATTCTCAAAATGCACGATTATATGCTCATTACATAAATATAATTTTCCCCACCACAAAAACGCATGCTGCAACAGAACACAACTGTTTCCATCCATATTCCTGTCAAGCCACTTCATAGCCCCAACAACATCATCCACATCCTCGTAAGGAACTGTTGGGGCGAAGGAAATATACTTGTAAACTGGAGGAAAGTAAAAATTTACATCAGCGATGAAAACCCTAGTGAAATAAGCAGGAGTAACCAGATAAGCACATCCCACTAAAACCGTCAACAAAGCCACGCCACAAACTTTTCTGTTATGGAGGTTTCCGTGAACTTTATGGTTTCGCCAATACTCCGCAAAACCGTTTACTGCATAGAAGGTGAAGGGGTAAACCAGCATAAACATCCAACGATGCCAATATTGTAAAGCGCAAAAAGGAAAAACCACACAGCTAAAAGAGCCAATCAAAAGCAACACAGTCCAACAGCTTAAAATTTGATTTTTGAAGAAGCCTTTCCAAACAAAAAAGATGTAAGGCAAATACAACAAAGAAAACAGTGCGGTCACGCTTAGGAATAGATCGAAATAAGAGGCGTACAAATCAACTGAGGTTTTCACGCTTAGATAGTTGGTTAGAAAGAAGAAGCCCCCAACGCTGGCATAGACGGTGTCGCCAGCGTTTAACACGTTAGTTTCAACTTTATAACGTATTGGAAAAAACCGCAAATAAAGGCTTATTAAGGAAATTGTCAGCGCTGGAGAAAAAGCAAAAAACAACCGCTTATTACTCGTTAATGCTTCGCCTTTAAGTTTAGACAGTAAAACCACGCAGAAAACTATGAAAAGCAAAGTAACAGCCACATACTCGTGGGCAAAAACTGAAAAAAGCGAAAGCAAAACAAAACATGTAAAGCCTTGTTTAGAATTGAGATTTTTAATAAATGGTAAGGTGAACAATAAAATGCCAAGTCCAAGCGTGTTTCTAAGCAAATCCCAACTAATTCTTAGGGAAGCCAACTGCAAAGCGAAAAACAATCCAACTGACAAACTCATGCGGATGCCCCAGCTTAACATTTTTCTTGCAAACCAAAAAATTCCAGCAACATTCAACCCAAACAATATTGGAGCTAAAAACTTTAACAATGTAAATGGGTTTCCGCCGAAAACTCGGTAAAGCGAAACTGAAATAGCGTGGAAAAGCCAAGGCGACGTGAAAAATGAGCTCCAATGAGGCAAAAATACGCCACTCTTCATAACAAACGCATAATATACGGTGTCAAAACCTATTGGATGAGACCAAGCCAAAATTTCAGGGATAAATCTGACAATGAACCCAATAAAGAAGGCGAATGCTATGCTTTTTCTGTCTGATAACTCTGGACTTAAAAGAGTTTTCACTTTAACAAACACGCATTCTTATTGTTTATAATGCCTTTTTTGTCGGTTTTTTCCCACTTTCTTGACCGACGCAACAAAATTAATAGTGCTGCGTAAAAGGCTATAAACGCCTGTAAACTCCAGTAGAAGTACATGAACGGGAGCCAAAGTAAATTCGCCGTCCTTCTAGGTTTCGAAACGTAAATTAATGCTAAACCGCAAACAAAAAGCGTTAATGTGTTTGTTATTGTCATTAACTTTATCATAATGTCCCATAAAACATTAAATTGAAGGGGTGAAAAGAAAGCGCTTAATCCAGCCATGTAAGCTGCTAGAGAGGCGATTAATATGAGTGGCCCAAAAAGTGTTGTTTCAGCGTCAAAATTCTTTCTGCTGAGCCTAGTCATAAGCTTGCCATATTTTAGGGCAACTTCAATTGTTCCCCTAAACCATCTTGTGCGTTGCTTAAACAGTTGTTTTAAATCCGCTGGTGTTTCTTGCCATGCATAAACGTCAGGCGCATACCTAATTTTGTAACCTTTTTCCGTAAGCCTCACCGAGATTTCCATATCCTCTGACAGGGCTTTTTCATCGAAGCCATTCAGTTTTTCTAAGACATCTCGCCTTATGAATTGACAGCTTCCCTTTAAGTGAACAAACAAGTTTAGGATGTCTTTGCCGCGCAGGTAAGTTTCACACCAAACAGCCTCCTCGTAAGAAATGAATTTGGTCAACATGTTTTCTTCTGAGTTGATTGACAAAGTTCGCCCTTGAACAGCAGCAACCTCTGGGTCTTCGAAATACTTACACACATTCATTAAGACATTTGCGTCTGGAACACTGTCTGCGTCAAAAATTCCAATGATTTGTCCATTAGCGTTTCTTATTCCGTAGTTTAGGGCTGAAGGCTTGCCATTAGAAACTGATTTACGCACGATTTTCACATTGCCGCTTTCTTCGGCATATTTCATGCAAATTTCAGGCGTCTTGTCAGTTGAACCGTCCTCAACAACAATTATTTCCATTTTATTCTTAGGATAGTTCAGCCTTAACAAAGCGTCAAAAAGCCTCACAATAACCTTCTCTTCATTCTTAACTGGAACAACAATTGAAAATGTAGGCAAATCCTTTCCGCTATGCGATATTTTATTAAATTTTTTCTTGCTTCGCCGCAGATTTTTGACGCCAATAGCCAAAATCGGCAAATTGTAAAGCGACCAAACTAAGACAACGAGAAAAACGCAAATTAAAATTGTGTAGGCTATGTTTAACAAAGCATTTATCTCTTCATTTGCTGACGGATTGTCCCTACATCGTTAATGTGCATAATTGCAAGAAATCTTGCAAAAGATACATCTGACATCCAACTTTCCGCAAACAGGTTACCCCACTTTTTAGCAAGCAAACCGAGCTTACGTGCAAGGGGAAAACCAAACATGCATATGGCTTGGGAAATTCTATTTCCAACAGAATTTTTAACCTTACTCATAACATTTAATAACGCTTCTGTCAATCTTGGACTTCGCACCTTATCAGCAACTTTTATCGCTAAATTAATCAATGCCCTATCAATACGGCTAAGCGCCTTAAACCAAACACCGCTTCTCCGTGCTTTCAGCCTCAACAAAAGCAACTCGCTCTTTCTTAATGGAATGGGGTTAATACTAATCATTGAGTTTTACCTCAGAAACTATGTTAACCTCAGAATCCGAATATAAGCTTTAACACAAACCACGCCATTCATAACAACCTTCCAAAGAGTCTTGTTTAACAAATGTTTTTACTGTGAGAAGCGTTAATGTGAGTGGGGGAAACAGCGTTGTCTTCGTTAGGCGAGGCTTTAAAAAGAACAAGCGAAGTGCTGAGGCTTGGAGCTTCAAGGCAAGTTCTGGATTATGAACAACGTTTTGCCTCTCTTAGAAATTTCCATGAAAGTTTGCTTTCAAACCTTATAAAAACCGAATTCAACTTTAAAAATGCCTATGAAACTGCTAAGGAGTTTTTCGGAACATCCACCGTTCGTTTTGCAGGAATAGACGGCACAATGTATTCGAGACCCTTATTTGATTTGGTAATCTTCTTCGGCGGAGCTTATGCTTCAACTGGCTCCATAACGTTTCAGGAAGATGCCAAACCCATTGTTAAGTATGATGAAAGAGTTCTTCAGCATGGAGCAGGCATATCAAGCGTTGTACCAATTTATGTTAATGAAATTCCAGATGTAGACCAAACCTTTTTTGCTGTGGAACAACCAGAAGAAATCAATTTAGACAAGCCATTAATGGATGAAACAATAATAAACAATGCGACAATTGCAAATTGGATAATGACTTTTGCCGAGTATTATCTTGCCTACAAACTTGCCACAGACCCAAACCAAAAAACACACATAATTCTATTGGATAGGAGTTTATCCATAGAAAGGGCAAGCTTGCTTTATGACACTTCATGGCGTGAGTTGTGGGAGAAAAAAAGCAGCATACTCAGATACAAAGTTGACGGTGAACCAATAGACATTAACGATTTAACAATTGCAAGACAACACGTTTACAATAAGGCTTTAGGGTTGCCGCCTCCAAGAGCCGACTATTTACGCTATGCAATAATTCACCTAGCCAAACAAAAAGAAACCCTAACTGAAACGGATATCCTCGCCGAATTTAGTATAAAAGACGAGAAAAGGGCAAAAAGAGTTAGGCGTTACATTAAGCAGTTGGTTAAACATGGCATCTTGGAAGAGAGAAAAGATGTTTACATTTTAAATCCGAAATATGCAACAACCTGGGAGCGCATCAAAAAACTTGTCACAAGCCTAGGCGAACACTTTTTTTTTGCGGATAATCCTGAAATGGCAAGCCTAATGAAGATTTTGAAGGATGGAAAAGAACATTGGCTGACAACCCTCGACATCGCCTTTCTAACGCTTTTCGCTTTGCAAATGCTTATGGAAGAATGCTGGGAAAAGCATGTTTTGCTTGTAGGCATAACAAAGGACACAGCCGCAAGAGATTTTAAACGGCAATTAATCCCAATAATGAACGATGAGGGACTGCTGAAAACCGCTATTTCTCAAGAGGAATTTGAAAGACTGCCCAACACGGACCGCATGATACTCCAATCCGTCAGCATATTCAATTCAGAAAAAATCAAAACTCCATGGACTCTAATAGAGTATGATTCCGCTTATAGAACAATGGTTCCAGACAAACAAAACAGGAAAAGCCATGTTTCAGGCGCAATAAAAAACAAAATCGGACTTGAAAAAACCTTTCTAAAAACTTATGTGCAACTAAGCCAAGCCACAACAGATCCACTATTGAGAAGCAACGTTTTGCTAGTAGACCGACTGGTTTATCCAGAATACGATTATAAGCCCGAAAACATTGTTGAATTCTGGAATGAACTAAGCGACGGAACAAAAGAACCCGTTGAAACAATCTTGTATGTGGATAAGGCTGTTCCAAACAAAATTCAAAACATGACTATGACTATTTTAGAGGCGATGGCGCCGTCCAGCATTCCAGAAGCCTTCGGACACAACAAACCCCTGTTCATAGCGGACAAAATCGCCAAATGGAACTACAACCAATTCAAGCGTATAGTGGACACAACAGCAGATTGGATACTCAACAACCACAAACTACGAAAATTCATATTTTACATGAGCACTTTCAGAGAACGCAGAGCAACAATCGAAGCAACAAGAAGAGAACAAACCTAACATGCTAAACCTTCGCAGATTTTTCTATGAATACACGGATTACCTCCACTAGGTTGTCCACAGCTCTTTTCAACTCCTCCCTCGTTTTAAGCAACTCAGCAGATATCACATCATATCTTTTTGCCATTTCCTCAAAATGTCGGTTCATGTCAGAATGCATTGAATTTATGCTTTCCTTCAAATCGACATGCATACTTTTTAGGTCTTGATGCATCGATGTGATGCTTCCTTTCAAATCTTGGTGCATCGCCGTTATGCCCTCTTTCAGGTCTTGATGCATCGATGTAATACTTGTTTTCAAGTCTTGGTGCATGTTTTTAACATCTTGACGTGTTGCTGCTGCCATTTTGAAAGCGGCTACAAGTCTTTCACCCATCTCTTCTTCAAGTGGACCATATTTTATGTCGAAGTATTCGTATTCGCCTTTTGCTGGTTGCGTTTTTGTTATTTCCACTTTTTCTATGGTTATGAGGTCTGTTTTTATGGTTATTGACTGAATGAACTTTTCTAGTGTTGATTTGTCGGTTTCGCATACTATCTTTACTGAGCCGTCTCTTAGGTTTTCCACGTATCCCGTAACATTTAGGCTTCTGGCTATTTCCTGAACATAATCTCGATAACCAGCTTTCTGAACTTTCCCTTTAACTATTATTTCGGCTTTAATTTTAGCCATAGGCTATTGCCCTTTTTTATATGATTGTTAGACAATTTTGGTATATGAAAATTGTGCAAGTTAAGGTTGGGTGTTTTGCTATTCGAAAATTTTAAATTATATTCTAAATTAAATTGTATTTATGAATGTTTGTGTTGGAAAATCTGTCAGACACGAAGCACTATCATCCTTTAAAGTCGCAGTTTATGTGTTAGTTGTTTTGTCGCTTTTATTTGCACAATTTAGTCCCGTCCCATCAAGCGCAGTAACCAGCGAACAAACTCATGAATGTCGCTTATGGGGAATCATTGGAAGACCCTCTGAAATTGTTACGGAAATTCAAAATCACCTTTATGGTTCTGGATGGCCAGACTATGACGGTTTATGGCCGCGATGTTTAAAGAGGCTCGGCGGATCAAGCAATTCCTTCCCCTATAACAATCCAAATGGGTGGGGAATAGCCTATTACGGACGGTATCGCACTCCAGTCATTCATAGAGGACAACCTCCCGCATGGAATGACACTAACTTCGATGATGCCGTAAAGGACACAGCCAATGTGGACACAAGAATCGCTGTTGGTCATGTTAGAAGAGGAACAGACCCACCTACTCCTTCTGATGGGAACCCCCATCCTTTCCATCGGTTGCGCATGGGAAGGCATTGGCTTTTTGGACACAACGGCTGGGTGAACAGAACAAAGGTGAGAAGCCTCATCACCGAAGGACAGAATCCCTTAACCTATTTTAGAAACCCAAACAATCAATGGCAAATACCTAAGTGCCACGTGGCGCATCATCCTGATGGTGCTGGTGGTTTCCGTCCCTGTGACCCTTTGGTAGATGATGATGCATGTTTGTTCGGTGACATCCAAGGCAACCCAAATACGGAGTTAAAGGGCATTGTGGATTCTGAGCTTTATTTTGTTTATCTCTTGAAATGCATTGAAAATGTTGGTGGAAATGTTTCAATTGGTGTTTCTAAGGCTGTTCGTGAGCTTGGAAATGCGCAAGCAATTATCAGCGCTTTAAACTTCTTTCTCACGGATGGAGAAAACCTGTGGGGTCTTTGCTTATATAAAACAAATCCAGACAGGTACACGCTTTACTATTGGATTCCTAAATGTAAATGGTGTGGCGTGATAGCTTCTTCTGTTCCTGAATCAAACACGGCTGAGTGGATTTTGATGAAAAATGCCACGCTCATCAAACTGTGGATGGAAAATGGAGATATTAAAAGCCAAATTTACACAATTGAAGGCGAAGTCGGCGGTATCACTCTTTCCATTGACAAGTTTGGCTTGTTAACTCCATATGTTGGTTTAGCCTCGACTGTCTTGATAGTAACAGTTGCAACAACAGTTTACGTTAAACGTAAAAAGAAAAAGCTCAACAATTTCTAATATTCCAATTGATTAAAATATACATTCCTAATAATATGTTTCGAAGGGAGGATTAGCGCTGTTGACTCAGCAAAGAGAGAACAAGTTTAACAGTTTCTGTTTTACGGATTTTGATGGACGATTCTGTGCGAGGTTAGCGGCTGTTATTCCAAGATATTTTGCCGCTGGCGGTGAAGAGGCGAAGCTTTCTGGAACAAGCGCCCGTTACCAGTGCCGCGTTAAGGTTGAGTATCAAAGGGATTTGATGGGGCTTTTGGAGGAGGGCATGCTTTTGGCTGTTAAAAACTTTAAACAATGCGAAAGGGGAAAGGAGCGGTATACGCTTATGGAGATTAGCCGTGTTTGGCCTGAACATTTTGGTTTGCGTGGTTTGTCTGATCATGGTTATTATCCCATGCAGTTTGAAATTATTGAGCAGTCGGAAGTGGATTGGCAAACTGACGACAAATCTACGATGATGATTCAGATAGATGCTATTCCAATAAATTATGATTTGGTTGTGGGTGAAAACTGCGAGTTCGAGTTTGTGAAGGGCTTTTCCTATCCAGTTGTAGGGTGTCCCGTTTACCTTTTAAACAGCGAAATGATAAATCGCATGTATAACCAGAAAATAGCCCAAACTTTTGGCATTGACCCTTCTAAAACTGTGGAAGACGCCAGAGTTGACCCTAGGATTGGACTTATTAAAATGTTTCAGACAAGCGAGACTGTTATTCCTATATATGTGGATTTTGAAAAGCTTATTCGTTATCATTTTGGCGTTTTTGCTTTCACTGGCGGTGGAAAAAGCAATTTGATGTCAAACATTTTACGGCGTGTTTTGTTGCATACAAAAGACACGAAAGTTTTAATTTTTGACATAAGCTGTGAATACGTGTTTTTGCTTTTGGATTTGCTTGCCGACGCGGAGTTTCCAGCGAAAGTCATAATGGAAAGCAAAATCGAATCTTTAGAACAGTTTTTCAATTCCGTTGTTAAACCAAGAGAATACGAAACAGACGAGAGAATTAAAGTTGGACTGCGCCAAATAATGGAGCAAGGCAAACTCGCCTACTACAAAAAGCCAAGGCATAAAGTTCCCACATACAGCGAATTCATAGAAGAACTTAACGGTCAAAGAAAGGGCGTTATAGACAAACCAACATACATAAACGCCATAGACGAAATCCACGATGCAGTTTTGGATTACATGGAAAAACATGGGCTTCTGGAAAGCCAAGAAGTCAGCGAAGATTTTGTGCGTTATATAGATGAGGTTGCAAGAGCCAAAGTGGAAGAGTTTAAGGTTCACGAGAAAAGCACTTTTTACGGTTGGGCAACCACACGGAACATGCTCTTGGACTGGATAAAACGCCAAGAAAAGAAAGAGGAAACCGACACGAGCGGGTTAACAGCTGAAAAAATCAGAAAGCTTTTAGAGGACAGCGAAACAAGGCTTATTTGCATTTCAATTTCAGACCCAATTACAATAAAAGATTTAGTTTTAACCCTAACCCAAGACTTGCTTGTCCGAAGAAAACGCAGATTCCAAGTTAAACCCTACATACTGCTTGTTTTTGATGAAGCACAAGAGTTCATTCCAAGTAACGTTTCAGGCATAGAAGCCAAATGCTCGGCGCATGTTGAAACATTGCTTAGACAAGGACGCAAATATGGAATAGGCGTTTGCATAGCCACACAACGCATTGCCTACCTAAACACAAACGCCTTACAACAGCTTCACACGTATTTTGTTGGCACTTTGCCACGCCCATACGACCGCACAGTCGTCAGCGACACCTTCATGATAGATAAGGGCATACTAGAAAAAACTTTAGAGTTTGCGCCTGGCGAATGGCTCTTGTCAAGTTACATAGCCACTGGCATAGAAAATGTGCCGATATTCATAAAGGCAGACAACGCAGAAAAAGAAATAGAAAAATACCTAAAAGAAAATGCGTAGGCGCTGTTTAACCAGATGGAATGAGAGCATGCCTTTAATAATGGTGAGAGTTCCTAAGATTGCTAAACACTGGGTGTTGAAGCATGAGAAGGATGGGCTTGACGAATACAAAATATCCATTTTCTTAAAACTTCAGTATGAGTTACAAAATTATGAGTTGACGCTTGATAATTTGCTTTTGTTCATCATGCATTTTCAGAAGCGTGGAGGGCAACCAATGAAAGCGAGCTTTTGGGTGAGGGAAAGGAAAACCAATGATATTGTAGAATTAATCTTAATAAGGGCGCACGCTGAACCGTTATAAAGGAGAGAACATGCAAAAGCTTGTAGAAGCCAGAATAGAAATAGACGAAAAAATAACCAAGAGTAAAAAACTACCAGAAACTATGATTCTTTATGCTGTTGACAAGGAACACATGGTTATAACGGCTAAACCCATAAAAAATTTGGAGGAGAAAGCCCTCACAAAAACACAAGTCAAAATAATCAACGAGAAAAACAAGAATGTAATCCTACTTCCCATGAAAATATACGATTTC